>JAGSHC010000481.1 GCA_023954745.1 Deltaproteobacteria bacterium
GACTCGGAGTCGACCAGCTGCTGCCGGTCCTGATGACGTTGTGGGGCGCCATCGCCGCGCTCTTCGCCGTGCACGTGGACCGCCGCCTCCTGGCCACGCCCCTCGCCTACACCGCCGGCGCCGCCGGAGTGCTCAACTGGCCCGAGTACCGCTTCTGGTTCACCGCCGCCGCCGCGCTGGTCTTCGTCATCAACATCGGGGTGATCTGGCGCCCCCGGCCCGCGGCGCGAACCGACCGGAACTCCGCCCCCTCCGGTCCGGCGCCCCCCGTGTGAACATGGCTCGGGACGAGCCGCGCCTCGGCCACCGTCCTCCGGAGGAGCCGTGCCCCCCGAGCAAGACCCCACGACCCGGGCGCAGACCCGCCGCCTCGCGATGCTGTTCGCCGCGTTGTACTTCGTGCAGGGCATCGCAGAGCCCACTGAGGGCCTGATCTCGCAACCGGTGCGCTCGCTGCTCCGCTCCTGGGGCTACGACGCCGCAGGCATCGGGACCTTCATCTTCTTCTTGTCCCTGCCATGGATGGTGAAGCCGCTCTACGGAATCCTCACCGACTTCGTGCCGGTGCTCGGCATGCGCCGCAAGAGCTGGCTCGTGATCATGACCGCCGCCACGGCCCTGGGTCTCACCGTGCTGTGGCTGGTCCCGCTGCCCGAGGGGGCGTCCACGCTGCTCTTCGTGCTGCTCTTCCTGCCCACCCTCGGCGTGGCGTTCACCGACGTGGTGGTGGACGCCCTGATGGTCGACGAGGGCCAGCCTCGAAAGATCACCGGCACCCTGCAGTCCGTGGGCTGGGGCGCCATCTACACCGCCGCCATTCTGACGGGCTGGTTGGGGGGATGGCTCTCCGAGCGCGGGCTGCAGACCACCGGCTTCCTCATCTGCGCGCTGGCCGCCGCCGGATCCCTGTTGCTCGCCTGGTTCGTGGTGAAGGAACCCCCGGCGAAGCCCGTGGAGGGCTCGGCCAAGGGCGCCGCCCGCGCCATGTGGTCCGCCGCGAAGCATCCCGCTGTCATCGGAGTCGGCGCGTTCCTCTTCCTGGTGAACTTCAGCCCCTTTGGAAGCTCGGTGCGGTACATCCACATGACCGAAGGCCTCGGCCTCGGCGAAGAGGTGTACGGGAAGATGGTCTCCGTCCAGGCCTTGGCCTCGGTTGTCGCAGCCGGCACCTACGGCTGGATCTGCCGACGGGTGCCCTTCAAGTTGCTGCTCCATGGCTCCATCGTGCTGACCGTGGTCTCGACGCTCATGTGGCTCTTCGCCGCAGACGAGGCGTCGGTCCTCACCATCGCGCCCTTCTATGGCTTCACGATGATGCTGGTCTCCCTCGTGCAACTCGACATGGCCGCCCGCTACTGCCCCCCGGCCGTGGCGGCGACGGTCTTCGCCCTTCTGATGGCTCTCTGCAACCAGGCGGTGTCGCTGTCGGAGGTCGTGGGCGGCACGTTCTACACCTCGTGGATCGACACCATCGGGCGCCAGCCGAGCTTCGAGCGGCTCGTGTGGGTGGGGGCGGTGTTCACCGGTGTCTGTTGGGTGGTCGTGCCGTTCCTGAACCGCCTGGAGGACCACGGGCCTCCGAGCGACGCCGATGGGCCCGGCTCCGAGGACGAGCCC
>JAGSHC010000355.1 GCA_023954745.1 Deltaproteobacteria bacterium
CTGGGCTGGCGGCCCAGCGTGACGGTCGAGGAAGGGCTGGAGCGCACCGTGCAATGGTATCTGGACAACGAGCCCTGGTGGCGCGCGTTGCAGGACCGCGACGGCGTCGGCTCGGCGAAGGGCAGCGAGGCTCAACGGTCTCTCGACCGCGCTGTCGTCCATGCGCTCGAACAACGACGCGGCGTGCAGGTGGATCACGACGAAGGCGCCGGCGTTCTTCGCCAGGACCGTCAGAACCGAGGCCTCCTTCAGGCCCCAACCCGAGCCACAACAGAGGTGCACCACCCGCGGTCGCGTCGCCCGCAGGGTGGCGCGAAAGCGCCGAACAACCGCCGCCCCGTCGAGGAGCCGCTGCGGGAGCGGGCCGAGGCCGCCGTGGTCCTTGTCGGTGGCGAAGAGGGCGAAGGGGAACGCGACGGCGCGGTTCGCGAGCTCGTCGCGTACCAGCCGCATCCAGGTGGCGATTCCGCCGGACCGCTCGGGACTGGGACCCACAAGAAGGAGCACGTGGCCAACATTTGACAGCCCCTGGCGCCGCCGGTCAAATGCTGCGATGGCGAGATCCCCGGCCAGAGCTCGCTCGCGGGCCTCCTCGACTCGTCGCGGCGGCGGCCACGGAGCCGGCGCGTGGGCTCGCCGTCGGCGGGCCGCAATGGTCCCCCCCTACGACGACATCGACTCCCGCGACGGCACATGGATGTCCCTGTCGCTGGACGCGGAGGCCGAAGACCGCAGCGGTCCCCAGCGACTCGGCGAGACGTCGGGTGTGCGCTTGTTGACGCCGGCTCCACCCCAGCCGCCTCCCCGCTCGGAGTCGTCGGCGGGGGACAGCCCGGCTCCGACCCTCCGCGAGGAGCCGTCGGTGATCGTGGCCATCGAAGACGGCTCTCTTCCCACCGCCGCGAGGGCCGGCGGCGGTGAGCCGGGCGGGGACTCGGTGAGCATCGACTCCACCGGCGAAGGCTCCCTGGACAGTGCCTCCCTGGACAGTGCCTCCCTCGACGGGGACTCCGGCGAGATCGTGACGGAGCACAGCGCCGTGGTCTCGATCGTGGAGGAGGTGACCGAGGCCGTCGAGGTTCCGGTTCCCGCCCCGTTGCTGGTGACCCTCGAGGACGAGGTGATGCCATGGCCCCCGCTCCTCGTCGCGCCGACGCTGGTGCTGCCGGGCGCATGGCCTCCTCCTCCTGGCACGCTCGCACGCTCTCAGCCATCCATCGCGAGCCTCCTCGAGGAGCCGTCGAGCAAGCACGAAGAACTCAGCATCGAGCTGGAGCTGGAGCTCGACGACGAGTCGGTGGACTCCGAGCTGATCGCCGGTCTCGGGGATTCGCTGGAGCCGTCTTTGTCGGTGGAGGTCGTGATCGAGGATGACCCCTCGGTGGCCGACGTCTCTGTTGTGGAGCGGCTCATCAACCAGGGCCGCCCCCTCGAGCCGGACCGGGACGACGACATCCCCACCGAGGTCTCGGAGCGCGACGCCCTCGAGGAGGCCCTCGCGGTGCTTCGGTCGGCAAAGCCAGGCACGGTCCTCACACCGCTCCCCGAGCCAGAGCCCGATCCCGAGGGCGACGACGCGGCGGTGACCGCCGAGGATCTCGTCTCCTTGGAGCTCGTTGACGAGGGCCATGGCCCGGTGAACCCCGCGGTGCGCACCGATCTCGATCTAGCTCCCGTCGCCACGCCGGTGTGGGACCGGACCTGGATCAGCACTGGAGCGCCAACCCTCGCCCGGCACGACCTCGGAGTGTCCCGCGCGTGGGTCCAGTTGGTCCTCGAACCACCTCCCCCACCCATCGCCGTTGCGCCCAAGGCCCGGGGCGGAGGGGGCTTCGACGAGCCCATCTCGGAGCACTCCACGGATCTGCGCGCGCTTGCCGAGCAGCGGGAGCGTGCGGGGACCCAGGCGGATGGGCTGGGGCCCTTTGTGGAGCCAAGCGCGGCCCGGACTGATGACGGCGAAGATGACTGGCTGTCGGACCTACCCGACGACGAGACCTGAGAGACCGCAGCTCGACCGCCCCTCCCGCGCTTTGCAGGAAAAAGTGGCCGTAGCTAAGGTGGAGCGCGGAGGATCCCGATGCGAAGGATGTTGTTGCTGCTGGCAGGGCTTGCCCTGCTGGGAATCTGGGGCTGCGGGGGTGGTGAGAGCGCCGGACCGGTGGTCCCGCTCGACGCCGGCACACCGACCGGCGAAGGCATTGTCACCACGGTGGGAGCGACCGTCGGTGTGATGGAGGGTCTGCCGGAAGGGCAGGGCTCCGTCCGCTTCGACGTATCTCACACCGATCGTCTGGTGAACAAGAGCGTCACCATCGAGGTGAAGGACGCCGCCGGCGGCGCGGTGGCCAAGATCAAGGGCAACGAGGCTGCCGAACTGGCGCCTGGTACGTACACCGCCTCCGTGCAGTACGACGAGAACGAGCGCCTCAACGGCTACACGGGGTCCCTCGCGGGGCTCGTGGTGCACGCGGGCAACGAGACCGCCGTCAAGGTGGGGCTCGAGGCACCCATCGGCATCTTGAAGATGCGCTTCTCCGATGGTGAGGAGCCCCTCGACGACAGCGTGGCGCTGACGGTCTACCGCGCAGACGACGACCCGGAGTTGGTGGTCGGGCCCGTGTGGGAAGGCATGGCTGGCGAGTCGATCATGCTGCCCGCCGACTCGTACCAGGTGAAGGCTGTCTTCACGCCTTCCAAGGGTGCGCCTCTGACCGAGTGGCACCGCGACATCGAGGTCAAGCCGGCCCTCGCGCGCACCGAGAAGGAGATCGTCCTCGAGTTGGACCTCACGGGCTTGCGGCTCGACGCGTTCAACTACGGCAAGGACGTGAACAACAAGACCCGCATCTACATGTACGCCGCCGGGGCCGACGTCGAGTTCGCCGTGGCGAAGTTCCAGGGCAAGGCGGGAAGCGCCATCCCCGCAGATCCGGGTCTGTACGACGTGCGCGTCGTCTACACGCCCTCGTCGGCGCTGAACTTCCTGGGGGACAAGACGATCCCCGCCGTGAAGGTGAACGCGGGATTGGGTACCCGCATGCAGGCCGACCTCGAGCTCGCCCAGGCGACCCTGCGTCTCACGGTCATGGAAGGGGACGTGGACATCTCCGACAAGGCTGAGGTGCGTGTCATGCGGACTGGCGCCGACGCGGAGGCGGCCAGCCCATTGGTGGACGAGCTGGGCGTGGGAGTGCATCCGCTGCCCACCGGCAAGGCGGACATCACAGTGCGCGCCACGGACTCCGAAGGGAACATCCGAGCGGAGACCTTCAAGGCGGTGGACCTCCAGAACGGCTGGCGCTGGGAGCAGACCTTCGATGCCAAGGTCGAGGCCTGGACTGCGAAGGAAGCTCTGAAGCCTGCCAGCCCCCCTCAGCCGATCACGTGGGCCCCGGACGGGGACGACGACGACAGCGCCGGTGACGACGACTCGGCAGGGGATGACGACAGCGCGGCGGACGATGACGACAGCGCCGAGATCGCTCCCGAGGTGCCCTCCGAGGCTCCTGAGGAGGCTCCGAAGCCCGAGTAGCGAACTGTGTCAGCGGGAGGCGCGCACCGAGTTGACGAGGGGCCAGAAGACCTCGTCGAAGAAGGTCTCGTCCCTGGAGCGCGCGGGGTCCCAGACCGAGGCGTCGACGAACAGCCACGTCCCCTCACTGTCGATGAGGGCTTCGAGTCGGTAGCCCCGACCGCGGGTGTTGCTCCAGCGCTCGTAGCGGTACTCCGCCCGGCCGGCGCCGGACTGATGGACCTTGCCCGCGAACTGAAGTGACGGCAGGTCCTCGGCTCCCACGATGCGCACGTTGAACGTGGGGTACCCGCCGCCGTAGGGCGTGGTCCGGATGAGAGAGAAGCCGTCCCGCGGCGAGCTGAGCTGCCATCCATCCGGTGACGCCATCGACAGTGGCTGCGTGGGGTGGGTGACGCGTGATCCGTTGGCCTCCGCCGAGGGCGGCGCGCCCCCACACCCCACCCCCACGAGGGCAAGAGTGCATGCGGCAAGCCCACCGAGCAGGAGGCTGCGCCGGTGGATTCGAGGTCCAGAAGCTGGCATCGGCGAAACCGTACCTCCGCACGCCCCTTGCGGCATCGAACCGACCGAGATCGCTAGAGTTCGTGACCTTGACACGCGCGCGCGGCGTGACCTACAACTCGCCCCCGGTCGCGCCCTTGTGCACGAGGTGCCCGACGGAGGCCCTGACACGGCCCGTGGAGTCTTCATGACGCTGATGCGCTTCTTGACCTGCCTGATCACTCTGCTCTTGCTCGTCCCTGGACTGGCGCTCGCCCAGGACAACGACGGCGACGGCCGGCCGGCGGGCCAGCTCGACTGTGATGACGACGACCCGAACATCTACCTCAACGCCGACGAGATCTGCGGTGACGGGGTCGACCAGAGCTGCTCCGGTGGTGACCTGGTCGAGGATGAGGACGCCGACGGCTGGGTCGACGAGCGCTGCGACAACGAAGCGAACTGCGCCGCGAACCCGGGCTCTGACGCTTGCACCCTCGAGGTCTTCGACTGCAACGACGCGGACGAGACCCTCAACCACGACGACGAGGACGGCGACGGCTTCTCGAGCTGCGACAACGACTGCGACGACTCCGACGCGAGCATCGATCCCGAGGATGATGACGGCGACGGATTCGATGATTGCTCCGGCGACTGCGACGACGACGATGCCGCGGTCAGCCCCACCGGCACTGAGGTGTGCGGCGACTCGCTGGACAACGACTGCGACGGCGAGGCCGACAACGTCGATCTCGACGGCGACGGCGCGATCACTGGTGACTGCGGCGGCGATGACTGCAACGACGAGGACGCCTCCCTCAACCCCAACGTCCCCGAGTCTGCAGGGACCTGCAACGACATCATCGACAACGACTGCGATGAGACCATCGACAACCTCGATGAAGACTGCTTCGAGGCCCCCGAGGCCCACGCCGGGTTCGACATTCAGGACCGCTACCTCGGCGGCGCTGTTGTGGTCGTCCTGGACGCGTCCGGCACCACGGACTTCAACGTCGCGGACACCCTGACCTACACGTGGACGGTCGAGCCCGATGACGGCAACGTGACGCTGAGCTCGGATCCCTCCGCCGAGTACGCCTACCTCTACTTCTCGGCTGCTGCAGACTCCACCCTGGAGTGGAACTACACCGCCAGCCTCACGGTCAGCGATGGCAACGCCGCGACGGACGACTCCACGGAGGAGATCTCGGTGCGGTTCTGGCGGCCCAACTACGTGCCGCCCAAGACCTGCTCGCAGAACAGGCCGGCCGGCGCTCCCAGCGCCCTCGCCCTGCTCCTGCTCCTCGGTGCCTCTGCCGTGCGTCGTCGCCGGATCGCCTGAGCAGCCGGTTGGGGACCTCGGACGCTGGCAGGGGAGCCGACAACCCCTCCTTTGGCGTCTTGGAGCGACTGCGCGCATCCATCGAGGACCTCGTCCTCGGCAAGTCTGAGCTCGTCACTCATGTA
>JAGSHC010000308.1 GCA_023954745.1 Deltaproteobacteria bacterium
CTCCGTCGTCACTGCCTCCGGGGGCCGGCGGCGCTCCTGCGGGAGGTGCTCCTCCTTCCTGGCCGGGGCGGGCACGCAGCTCTGCGGAGTCGGACTGAAGCCCGACATCGCCGCACGCCGGCAAGGCGAGGAGGAGGAGAGAGAGGGTGACAAGGGACGTGGTGCGCATCGCGGCTCCAGGAGGCAAGGGTTCCAAGGCCTCTTCATCCTGCCGTCCCAGCTGTACTCACACTGTGGTCACCTCGTCTGCGTTGGTGAGCGGTTGTAAGCGCCGAGCTGCTACCTCCCTCTCCTGGGCCGTCCAGCGCGAGGAGTAACGCTTGCCCATCCTTCGCAGGGCCGGCACCCACTTCACCACCCGCTCCAGCGCGCGAATCGTCTCGAAGGGGCCGATGAGGTGACTCGTCGGCGGCTTGCTCCCCATCTCCTTGAGCAGCCAGCCCAGCGGCATGGGCAGCTCGTCCTGAAGCTTCGCGAGGTGGGCGATGGCCAACGCGCCGGGCCGGATGACGGGGCCGATTCCATAGCGCACCTGGTAGGCACCGAAGATGTAGAGGTGACGGTAATCAGGGCGCAGCATGCCGCCGTACAGCTGCGCGACCTTGTCGTCCACGGGCACGAGCCCTTCAGGCAAGAACGGGAACGCCAGGTCGTACCCAGTGGCGCAAACAACAGCGTCGTACTCCGCGCTGGCGCCGTCGGTGAACGCAATGGTGCTGCCGTCGATGGACACGACATCGGGTCTCGGCCGGAGCCGCCCGTGCTGAAGGTAGTGAAAGACCTCGCTGTTGATGGTCGGGTGCGCATCGAACATGCGGTGCGTGGGGTGGGGAAGCCCGTAGTCTGCGTACTTGCCGATGGAGAGGCGGATGAGCAACCGCATCACCAGGCGCTGCAACCACATCGGCGCGTAGGGGTTCATGAGCTCGATGGACGGCACCCCAAAGAGGGTCTTCGGCATGAACCAGTAGCCGCGCCGCAGGCTCCAGTCCGCACTGCTGGAGACCCGAGCCGCTTCGCTCGCCAGATCACAGCCGGAGTTCCCACCTCCGAGCACCAACACGCGCTTGCCCTCGAGCTGCGCAGGCCGTTTGTAGTCCTTGCTGTGGAGGACTTCGCCCTCGAACTGAGCGACCCACGGAGGAAACCGCTTCGCCCAGTGGTGGCCGTTGCACACCACCACCCCCTTGTGCACAGCGGACGTCCCGTCCCCGAAGTCCACGTCCCAGAGCTCGTCCGAGCGAGGGCGCACCGAGGTCACAGCGCGCTCGAACTCGATGGCCGCCCTCAGCGCATGGGCGTCCGTGAAGTCCTCGTAATACGCACGCATCTGTGCGCCGCTCGGGAAGTCTGGGTAGGACTCCGGCATCGGAAAGTCGGGGTATTGCGTGGTCTTGCGCGAGCTGATGATGTGGGCGGTCTCGTAGACCCCGTGGGCCCAGTTCCCGCCGACGTGGTCGGTCGCCTCCACATGGCGGTAGGGCACGCGCTGCTCCTTCAGAGCCTTCGCCACGGCGAGCCCCAGAGGACCCGCGCCGATGATCAGGTGCTGGTCTTCGGTGGCGCTCACCCCTGCACCGTAGCGGCGCCCTACCTCCCGATCACTCCACATCCAGGAGCGCGACAGGGTTCGTGGGGCTGACGTAGCCGGCGAGCAGTGCCGCGATCTCTCGGCGCACGGCTGGCTCGCCGAGCATGCGCGGGTTCTCGCGCGACATGCGCTCCACGACGCCCGTCATCGCATGGACGAGGACCCGCGCAGCGAGGGGCGTGTTCAAGGGCCGCAGCCGCGCCGCATGCTTCTCCAGGGCCGCCGCCACGACCCCTTGCATCTGTTGTTCGTACTTCTCCAGACGCGTGAATCCGCGGGTCGCTTCGTACTTGTGCAGCTCGTGCTGGAGCTCCGGGTCCGCCATGTGCACGGCGAGCAGCTGATCCATGAGAGAGCGCACCGCAGCCCCGAGGTCTTCGGTGTCTTCGGTGGCCTCGACCACCGCCGAGCGTGCCGCCGCTCGCTGGTCGAGCAGTCGGTCGATGAGCTCCTCGAAGATGGACTCCTTGTTGGGGAAGTACTGGTAGAGCGTGCCCACGCTGACCCCCGCTCGCTTCGCAATCTTGGTCGTTCCGCAGGCGGCCAGCCCCTCCGACCGAAGAACCTGAGAGGCGCCCTCCAGAATCGCCTCCACGGTGACGCGCGAGCGCTCCTGAGACGGCTTTCTCACCTTGCTTCTCGAGGTCATGGCGGGGGTCTCCGGGGGAGGCTGAAGAACGCGAATTGATGAACCTGAATTCAGTTTCATATTATTGACGTCAGCGGACGGGGGCAAGAGCTCCGACCGCACCCACGGCCATCGCGCCTCCCCTTGCCACCCGCTCCCGGAGACCAGTCATGCAGCTCAGTCCCATCGACCGCTTTCGCCTCGCCCGAGGCTTCTTCGCCATCGCCCGCGACCCCCGCAACCTCGATGGGGTCCTCGACCTGGCCGACAACATCGCGAAGCGGGAGAACGCCTTCGACAATGTCAGCGAAGAGCTGCGGGACGAGGTGATGGCCTTTGAGGGCGCGGGAGTCATGCCGCCGCCGGAGGAGCTGCGTGAGCTCGCCGACGGAACCCTGGGCCGCGAGTACGTGCGGTTCATGGACGAGCACGGGCTGACCCCCGAGGCGCTGGACCGAGCGCCGGAGGACGGCAATCAGCTCGAGGTGTTCCGGGCACACATGCGGAACAGCCACGACATCTGGCACGTGGCCACGGGCTGGACGCCCGACCTGCTCGGCGAGCTCGCACTGCAAGCCTTCTACCTCGCCCAGCTGCGACTCCCCTTCCCCGCGTTCGTGCTCGCGGCCGGCATGCTGCACGTCGTCTGGAAGTCGCCGCGGCACTTCTACGAGGTGGTGGACGCCGTCGCGGAGGGCTACCGCCAGGGCCGTGAGGCCACGCCGCTCGCGCCCATCCAGTGGGTCAAGATGCTCGACCTCCCGGTGAACGAGGTGCGGGACGCTCTGCAGATTGCGCCCGCGACGCAGCGACCCGAGCCGGTGATTCCCCTCGTTGCCTGACTCGGAGACCACTTCCTCTGTGGCGTCGATCTCTGGCACCACGGCGCCAACCCCAACGCCGCCTACGCTTCGTTCTCGGCCTACGCCGACTGAGCGATCACGACTGTGAGACCCATGTCCCGTCCCCTCCTCCTTCTCCCGCTCCTCCTCGTCGCCCCGCTCATGAATGGGTGCTTGTTGCTCCTCGGCAACGCGGACCCCTCCTGCCCCAACGACGGCATCACCAGCGACGGTGACGTCTCCTTCGGAGACGCAGACAGGAGCGCGGTCATGGACTCAGTGAATCTCGACGCGGACCCCACGGGCACCTGCATCCACGCCGCGTCGATCACTCTGGAGTTCGGCCAGGGCTGCTCCATCTCGCTGCAAGCCGACGGCCCCATGGAGGAGATGGCCGTCTACGCCGGAAGCATCTTTGGAGACGAAGGCTGCGGACTGCCAGCCTCCAGCTTCTCCGTGCAGGACGTCGGGGACAGCACCATCTCAGCCGAGGGCGGTCTCTTCAGCGTCGGCGGCGACGACTCCGTCTGCTTCGACGGCACCGTGCATGTCGCACTCGACCTCGTCCTGGAGGACGACGGCGTGACGGTCCCCGTCACCGGGTCCGTGACCGGCGAGGGAATCGAGCTGGCCTGGTTCGAGGCGGGGAACTGCCCCTGAGACTGGGCCTACCGGCTACTTGACGGGCACGTAGACGTGCTCGAGCGCCATGGTCGTGGCGTGCATCTGGTGCTGCGTCACGTCGATCCGGAGCTGGTGCGAGACGTCCTTCTTCACGTCCGCTCCGCTGGGCTTGCGGGCGTTCATGATGCCGCCAACCGCCAGCGGGTCATCCTTGCCCTGATCCTTGAGCCACTTGTTGTTCTTGGCCAGAGGACCGCCGATCTGCCAGCTGAACAGCTTGTTCATGGAGCGGTCGATGACGTAGAGGAGGTCCGTCTGGGCCGCGATGTCGCCGCGCATGTTGGCCATGCGCCAGTTGGCGATGAGGCCTTCCATGGCGTAGGCGTGGTTGCGGCGGCGCGACAGGGTGCGATGGGTGTGAATCATCCAGTACCCGAGCGACAGACCGACGTCGGCGTAGAGCTCCTTGTCCTTCCAACCAGCCACGTAGTACTCGGCGAAGGACATCGATCCCCACTGGAAGAAGCCCTTGGTCTGGTTGGAGTCGCGGTCCTTCTTCCAGGACTTGATCGTGTAGGTCTTCGACATGGCCGGGGCGGCCTCCTCGATGACCGGCACGAGGAACTTCATGTCGAGCTGCCGCGCGGCCTTGGTCATGGCCAGCAGGGTCTCCCCGTCGTAGTAGGGGCTGCTGCGCTCGCGCTTGCGGTTGTTGCGGTGGTCGAAGCGGTCGCTGATGTGGCCGTTGTCCCGCTGCATCCAGACGAGCCACTTCATGTAGCCGTCGAGCTTGCTCTCGAGCTCGGTCTTGTAGGCGGCGTCCATGGGGGCGTCGGTCTTGAGGTACTCGATGATGGCGAGGGCTACCAGCGCCACCGTGCCCGAGTGCAGCCAGTGGTCGCCGGGGTACTTCATCATCAGCGTGCCCTCTTCGGGCCCCGGGATGGTGTTCTCGAACCAGAACTTGAGACCCTTGTCGAGGACCTCCTTGGACTTCGCAGTCTGCTCGTGGCGGTAGCAGGTGCCCACGCCCCA
The DNA here is from genome assembly GCA_023954745.1 of Deltaproteobacteria bacterium. Taxonomy (GTDB): domain Bacteria; phylum Myxococcota_A; class UBA796; order UBA9615; family UBA9615; genus JAGSHC01. The sequence continues at coordinate 4,721 of JAGSHC010000308.1, forward strand.
CAGGGAGCCGGCCTGGCGGACCTGGTGGTCGTCCGAGACCCAAGTCTTGTCCACCCAGTCGTACATGTAGCGGAAGTTGCCCTCGGGGAGCTGCCAGTTCTCGAGGAACGCACATCCGAGGCCACGGGTCTCGTTGAGCAGCTCGGCGGACATCTTGAGGTTCATGCGCGTGCGCGGGTCAGCCTTCGCGTCCCCCTCGCCCATGGCCTTGGACTGCTCGGACCAGATCTGCGATGCCCGGATCTCCTTCATCGCCGCAGGGAAGTCGGCGGGCAGAGCCCCGAAGTCGAGCTTGGAGAAGGGAACCTGGCCCTCAGCGGGGGCGGCGGGCTTGTCCGACGACTCTCCTCCCTTGGAGGAGTCGCCCTTGCAGGCGGTGACCGCAAAGAGCGAAAGGACGGCGAGTAGGGCGAAGCGCGAACGAATCATCGAGGGTCTCCAGCGTGACGTGCGCGGGAGATATCGCGGATCGCGTCCGGGAGCAACCGGTCGGTTGTTGCCCGGGCCTATCCTCGCAACGTGCGCACTGCATTCTCGCTCCTTGCTTCGTTGGTCCCTCTCCTCGCCTCGGGCTGTGCGCCGCTGTCGGGCCCACAGGTGGGAGGAGACCGGCCAGCGACCCTGCTCGAGCCCGAGGACTGGAATGGCACCGACCCGCTGCCTCTCCTCGTCGCGCTGCACGGCTACGGCAACAGCGGCTCTCAGATCACCCGCTGGGTGGGGCTGGACAACGCCCCCGACGCTCTGGTGCTTCTGCCCAACGGCCTCGAGGACTCTCGGAACTACCGCTTCTGGAACGCCACCCCCGACTGCTGCGACTTCGAGGACCACGGCGTCGACGATGTTGGCTACCTGCTCGACCTCGTGGCCGAGGTCCAAACGGACTGGCCCGTGGAGTCAGCCCAGATCAGCCTCATCGGCCACAGCAACGGCGGGTTCATGAACTACACACTGGTGTGCGAGGCCGAGCACCCCTTCGCGGCCATGGTGAGCATCGCGGGCGCGGGTGCCTGGGACGAGACGCTCTGTGAAGCGACCCGGCCGGTCTCCGTTCTTCAAGTGCACGGCACGAACGACAGAGCCCAGGCCATCGAAGGCGACCCCACGGGCCCCGGAGCGGACGAGATGGTGCAGCGCTGGGGAGAGCGCGGCGGATGCGCGCCCGACCTCTCCCCCGTCGAGGTCCGTGACTACGCGCCGCTACAGCCCGGGGACGAGACCCAGGTCGAGGCGGCCCAAGGGTGCGTGGACGGCATCGACATCGAGCTGTGGCGCATGGTCGGCGCGAACCACTCGCCCCGATTCACCGCGTCGTTCCAGACGGACGTGCGCTCCTGGATGCTGTCCCACCGGCGGGTGGATCCGTAGGCCCGAGGCTACGACTCTCGCCTCCAGAGCACCGCCTCAGGGGCAGCTGATGCTGAGGTCGAAGGACGAGGAGTCCCCACCCTTCCCGTCGATGGCGATGTAGGCCACGTTGCCGGGAGCCAGGTTGAAGAACACGCTCTCCGACGTGCCGCTGCTCGAGGTGCTCGACCCGTAGCAGGTGCTGTTCACCACATCGCCGCTGCTGATGACGATGAGGTCGAGGTCGATGGCGGGGTTGCTCCAACTCAGGTTGAGGGTGATGTCCCCCGCCTGCCCGATGACGCCCACGAACTCGCCAGCGCCCCACCCCAGGGTCGGAAGCCCGCAGGCGGGGTAGCCGTCGGTGTCGTTGTTGTGGATCGGGGTGTTGTTGTTGGAGTTCAGGTTGTAGCCGCAGCCAAGGCCCAGGTCGAAGGAGATGGGCCCGAGGTTGCCGCCGCTGCAGCCGGCGTTGTCGTCGATGACCCCGTTGCAGTCGTTGTCGATGCCGTCGCACAGCTCGGGAGCGGCGCTGTACGTGGTGACGTCCGAGTCGTCGCAGTCGCCCTCGCACGTGGCTTCGCCGTCGCCGTCGCCGTCGATCTCGTTGCTGGGAACCGAGCTGTTGCAGTCGTCGTCGATGCCGTTGCACAGCTCCGGGGCGCCGAGATAGCGCGTCGTCGAACTCTCGTCGCAATCGCCTTCGCACGCGGCCTGGCCGTCGCCGTCCACGTCGATCTCGGTGCCGGGCACGCTGCCGTTGCAGTCGTTGTCCAGGCCGTCGCACACCTCGGAGGCTCCGGGGAAGATGCCGCTGTCCGAGTC
>JAGSHC010000457.1 GCA_023954745.1 Deltaproteobacteria bacterium
ACGCCGTCGCAGATCTCGGTGGCCGTGGAGTAGGTGTCGCTGTCTGCGTCGTCGCAGTCGCCCTCACACTCGGACTCGCCGTCGCTGTCGTCGTCGGTCTCGTTCGCCGGGACCACGGAGTCGCAGTCGTTGTCGGCGCCGTCGCACACCTCGGTGGCGCTGGCGTTTGTGGCGGCGTCGCCGTCGTCGCAGTCATCGCAGGCGACGAAGCTGTCGCTGTCCCCGTCGGTGGTCTCGTCCGCCGGGACGACGCCGTCGCAGTCGTTGTCGATGGCGTCGCAGAGCTCGGGGGCCCCGGTGTAGGTGGCCCGGTCCGAGTCGTCACAGTCCGTGCCGGCGGGATCACCGGCGCCGTCGCCGTCTACCAGGGCGGAGTCGTCGTCGTCGCCCGAGTCGTCGTCGTCGCCCGAGTCGTCGTCGTCGCCCGAGTCGTCGTCGTCATCGCCCGAGTCGTCGTCGTCATCGCCCGAGTCGTCGTCGTCACCCGTGGCGTCGTCGTCGTCACCCGTGGCGTCGTCGTCGTCACCCGTGGCGTCGTCGTCGTCACCCGTGGCGTCGTCGTCGTTGGCGGTGGCGTCGTCGTCGTTGGCGGGGGGACAGCCAGCCAGGGACAACAGCAGGAGCAGTGCGACGAGCGCACGGGAACAAGAACGCATGAGAGACCCTCCGCGCTCATGATGCCAGCCGTTGCAAAACGCACACTCGGGCCTATTTCGGCCTCATGCTGGCTACCGCAACGGGCAGCCCGCTGGAACGGTCTTTCCTACTCGTCGGCGGGCAGGCCCATCGCGATCCAGATCTCGTTGCGCCGGGCCTTGAAGGTGACCTCGTCGATGTCGCCGGAGGCGTGCTCGCGGTTCAGTTCGGCGAACTGCTCCATCAACTCCTCGTTGGTGGGGCCTTCCTCGGCAGGTTCGGCGGCGTCAGCCCGGCGGTCGTCCCGGCGGCGCTGCTTGGCTTCCTTGCGCTCGCGGCGCTGCTTTTCCTTCTGGCGCTTGGCCCAGGTATTCCCTGCCATCGTCGACTCCTTCCGGGCGGCATCTCGAGTCGAAGAGCGGGGTTCCGCCTTCGCTGGACAGCCGATCGGCGCCGGGTGTCTAGCAGACCTGGGCAGTCATTGCTCAGTCGACCGTACGCGCGATGCGGAATCCGCGGTTCCAGTTGGTGTCGGTGGTGAAGCTGGAGTATCGGCGCGCGGCCCGGCACTCCACCGCGTTGGTCGCCGCGAAGTTGCCGCCCCGATGCACGCGCGTGAAGCCCTGCGGGCCTGGGCCGGTGGGGTCCACGTCGGTGCCGGACGAGGGGTAGTCACCATCCACGTCCCAGACCCACTCCGCCACGTTCCCGCTCATGTCCACGAAGTCCCACAGGTTGCCGGCCTTCTCCCCGACGGAGCGCGCTTCGTAGGGCGGGTCCGCCGCCCCCCCGCACCAGGCGACCAGCTCCCAGTCATCGCTCCCGGAGAACGCCTCGACCTCACCCGCGCGGGCGGCAAACTCCCACTCCGCTTCCGTGGGAAGTCGCCAGCCGTTCGCCGACCAGTCGGCGACGGCGTCGTTGGGGAGAGTATCGAGGTCGTAGACGGGCTCGAGCCCTTCGGCGACGGACAGGATGTTGAGCCACTCCACCGCCGCCAGCCAGCTCACAGAGTTCGCGGGGTGGGTGTCGGAGCAGCCGTAGAGGCATGAGCTCACCGGAGCGCCCCAAACCTCTTGCCACAAGACCTGGGTCACCTCGGTCCGCCCGAGCAGGAAGGGGCGGGTGATCTGCACCCGGTGCATCAGCTCGTCGGGGCGGCCATCGGGGTCCGTGGTGGGCGAGCCCATCCAGAAGGTGTCGGGCTCCACGCAGTGCACGACGTAGCCCGCTGCGTCGATGACGCTGCCGCCGAAGTCTCCGTCGCACGGATCGCTGGTGGCGTCGTCGTCGTCGCCCGCGTCGTCGTCGTCGCCCGTGTCGTCGTCGTCGCTGGTGTCGTCGTCGTCGCTGGTGTCGTCGTCGTCAGCGGCGCCTGAGCACTGCGCCCCAAGGGAGCCGCCCCGGGGCCAACAGAGATCGCAGCCCCCGAGGAGGAGGGTCGCGAGCAGCACCCAGAGGCCGCGAATCACCAGCGTCCGATGAGGCCCAGGCTGACGCCGCCGTGCGGGTTCGGCGCCACCACGAACCGAGCCGCCGGGCGCGCGGTGGTCGCCACTGCGCCGGGACGATCCGCCGAGGAAGCCAGGAGCGCGATGCCCACTCCCTCCATTACGCCTCCAGCGATGAGCATGGCCACACCGCCGTCG
>JAGSHC010000287.1 GCA_023954745.1 Deltaproteobacteria bacterium
ACGCCGATGGTCGTTCGCGGGGCCGAGGAGCCGCGGGAGCGCGTCGTCTTCGTACTCACCCACCGCCACGAGCACCGCGAAGTGGGTTCCCTCCGTCGCGAGGTCCGCCAGGGGGACCCCGCAGGGTGCAGAGGACGCACCTCCCACCGCGAAGGGGGCCGAGAGCAGGAGGGCGAGGGCGAGAGAACGTCTACGCATCGGTGGGTGTCATAGCGGCGAGGGCGACTCTGCGTCCAGATGCATCCCCCAGCCACCCAGCGACCCGTGCCGTCGACAACACCCCTCCCCCAAACCATCCGTCCCCTCCTGCCGTTCTCCTTGCCGATCCCTCACCGTGGATCGATCATGGTTCTGCCGCGAACTGCGTGACCCTTTCGAAGGGCGCACCCCTTGCAACGCAGCACCCCGGAGACCCTGCATGCGAGCACTGCTCATCGCCCTCGTCACCGTCCTCCTGGCCGCGCCCGCGGCGGCCGCTCCATGGGACGGCGATCGATGGCAGGAGTTCGGTCCCGACCGGTACCCGCTGTACGAAGTTCCGGGGGGCTTCGCGGTGGTCTGGGCGCCGGGCATCGTTCCGACCCGTGACGAGTTCGCACCGCTCCTGGGCCCTGACATGCTGCGTGTCGATGGCGTCGAGCTGCGTCGTGTCGGACGCATTGGTGGCGCGCGCTACCACACCCAGGAATACCGCTCCGTCATCGAACTGACGCGAGCGCAGACTCGTCGGGTGGCGCAGTCCCTCAACGTCCAGCCCGGCGTCGCCGTGGCCGGCCCCCTCTTCACCCTCAACCCCGACGACCTCGTGGCTCCGTGGGCGATCACCGACCAGCTCGTTCTGCGTCTGGACGGCCCTCAGCACGAAGCGGCCATGAAGGCGGTGGCCGCGCGCGTCGGCGTCGAGGTGCTCGGCTCCATCGGCGCCGCTGCCGACCAGTGGGCGCTGCGCGTGCCGGCCGGGGGAACCGTGGATCCCGTCGAGGCCTCGATGCTGCTCGCCGAGACGCCAGGCGTCGCCTGGGCCGAGGCCGACTGGCTCGTCCCGAAGTTCCCGCGCTACCTGCCCGACGACCCCAGCTTCGAGGACCAGTGGCACCTCGACAACATCGGGCAGTTCGGTGGCGGCTTCGACGAGGACATGAACGTCGCCGAGGCGTGGGACATCACCACCGGCGACACCTCGCTCATCGTGTCGGCCCAGGACAGCGGCGTGGACCTGGACCACCCCGACCTCATCGACGACCTGCTCCCTGGCTACGACTTCGTCAACGGCGACAACGACCCCAGCCCCTCGGGCAGCCACGGCACGTCGGTGGCCGGGACCATGGGCGCCGTGGACAACTCCATCGGTGTCGTCGGCGTCTGCCCCGCCTGCAAGATCCTGCCGGTGCGGGTCATCGGCGCCAGTAACTCCCACGAGGCCGCCGCCCACGACTTCTCCGTCGCTCAAGGTGCGCGCATCATCAACAACAGTTGGGGGCCGTCCGACTCGGCGAGCCCGGACACACCGCAGCCGATTCCCAATGTCGTGGCGACCGCGGTGGAGCTGGCTCGCGTCACCGGCTCGGGCACCCTCATCTTCTGGGCCGGCGGAAACGGCAACAACAACGGGCAGACCTGCTCGCAGGACGGGTACGTAAGCCACCCCGACACCGTGGGCGTGGGGGCGAGCACCAACTTCGGTGAGCGCAGCAACTATTCGGAGCTCTGCCCCGAGCTCGATGTCTCCGGCCCGAGTACCGGCGGCTCCTACGGCATCGTCACCACCCGAAACGACAACTACACGGCAAACTTCGGCGGCACGTCCGCGGCGTCTCCCAACGCCGCGGGTGTGGCAGCGCTGGTCATGTCGGCGCTCCCGAGTCTGACGGCTAGCGATGTGCAGGAGTTGCTCGAGGTCACCGCCCAGAAGATCGATACGGTAGGCGGCGCCTACGACGCCGTTGGCCACTCCACTGCCTACGGCTGGGGCCGCGTCGACGCCCTCGCTGCCCTGCAGGGTCAGGTAGCGCTGCTCGACTTCCCCAGCGGCGTGCAGCGTTGCGACAGCGAACTGGCAGTGTCCGTCAGCATTCCGACGACGCCGGGCCTCGGCACGGTGACGGTCAGCGCGTGGTCCTCCACCGAGGCGGTCGCTGAAGAGATCACCCTCACCGAGGCGGCTCCCGGCAGCTACGAGGGCTCCGTTCTCCTGACCCAGGACCCCGTGGCCGAGGGAGACGGGCTCATCTCCGTCGTGGATGGTGACCAGGTGGTCGTCTCGAGCGAAGAGGCGGACAACGAGAAGTTCGTGTTCGTGGACTGCGTCGGGCCTACGCTCTCGGGATTCGAGGTGAGCCAGATTACTCCTGGCTCCGCAGTCCTCTATTGGGAGACCAACGAGGCCGCTGACGGCGAAGCCACCTGGGAAGGCGGCAGCAACGACGACACGATCTTCGACCTCGACCACCTGGTGGTCGCTCTGGACCTCGAACCCTGCACGACCTACCGGGCGACTCTGACGTCCACGGACGCGGCGGGATACTCGTCCACAGTGGAGAACGCCATCTCGTGGGCCACCCCCGGCGACCCGAGTGTGATCCCCGACGACGCGCCCGACGACGCGGATCCTTGCGACCCGGACACCTGGGTCGAGCCGGAGCCCACTCCCGAGCCGGGTGATGACGACGACGCCACCAGCGGTCTGCGGGATGACGACGACGGCTGGGGCGGCAGCGGGTGCGCTGGTTGCGGGGGCAGCGGCACCCTGTCCGCAGTGTGGCTGTTCGCGTTGATGGGCCCGCTGGGCATGCGCCGGCGGCGCGAGTAGTTCGCGGGCTCAGGCCCTCCGTGAGTTGCGCGGGCTCAGGCCCCCTCGAGGATTCCCTTGAGCCGCGCGAGGTCCTTGGTGGTGGCGGACTTCATCTGCATGGACATCAGCGGAGCACTCAGCTTGCCGAAGAAGCCGGACGGCTCGCCCTCATTGCGCAGGAACATGCGGGTCTTCCCCTCGCCCGCGTCTTCCCACGTATAGGTCGTCGTCATGGGGAAGGGGCTGTCGACGGCGCTCATGACCAGCTTCTCGCCAGGCACCATCTGCTCGACCACGTAGGTGTAGGCGATGCGCTTGCCCATGAAGAAGGCCACCCGCGCCACCTTGGTTCCGACCACCGCGGGCTTCTCGCTCAGCCAGTTCACCTCCTTGATGTTCAGGTACCAGGACGTGTCGTTGTCGGGGTCGCTGCAGTAGGCCGAGACGTCGGAGCGGGGGCGGGCGATCTCGGTGGTGACGGTGACATCGACAGGCATGGGAGCTCCTCAGACGCTCGTTGCTGCGTCTGACCAAGTTGTAGACCGGGCGGTTGCCGGTCGCAGCCGATGAATCATGAAGATATTGTTCGCTCAGATGAACAATGCACCTGCCCTCGATGACCTGGGTCTGTTCGAGGCTGTCGTACGCCTGGGCAGCTTCACCGCTGCGGCCGTCGAGCTGGGGCTCGCGAAGTCCACGGTGAGCACGCGGGTGTCGCGGTTGGAGGCGGCGGTGGGGGTGCGACTCCTTCAGCGGACGACACGCTCGCTACGGCCCACCGAAGAAGGCGTGGTCTTCGCGGAGCACTGTCGTCGGGTGGTGGAGGAGGCGCGGGGGGCCCTGGACGCGTTGCGTGGGGCCGGCGAAGAGCCCGTCGGAACCTTGCGGATCACGTGTCCGCGGTTGTTCGCGCAGGCGTTTCTGCAGCCCATCGTGGGGGAGTACCTGTCACTGCACCCCCGTGCGCGGGTGCAGCTCCATCTCGCGGAGCGGCCGGCGGCGTTGGTGGAGGAGGGGTTCGACCTCGCCTTGCGGATTGGTGTGCCTGCGGACTCGTCGCTGGTGGTCCGCCGGCTGGGTGCGGCGCCGATGGTGTTCGTGGCTTCGGCGGGGTACTGCGCGCTGCATGGCGTGCCCGAGAGTGCCGAGGAGCTCGGAGAGCACGAGCTGATCACGGTCTCGCGAGGTGGAGCGGTCGCCTGGCCGGTGGTCGGGGAGGCCGGGATTCGTGCGGTGCCGGTGCAGGGGCGCTTGCAGGTGAACTCGCTGCCCTTTGCGCGCGACCTGGCGCTGCGGGGGGCGGGGGTCGCGTTTCTGCCCCGATTCCTCGTCGCCGAGCAGCTGGCGGACGGGGAGTTCGTCGAGGTACTCGAGGGGCTCGCGCCGCCGCCGATGCCGGTGTGCGCGCTCTATCCGAGCCGCCGCCACCTCGCGCCTCGCGTGCGCGCGTTTCTCGATCTGCTGGTGCAGCGGACGGCGGAGTCGCCCCCCTGGCGATAGGCGCTACCCCCCGATGCGGACGACCTTCACCATGTTCGCCACGCCCTTGAGCTTGGTGAACCCGGCCACCACCACCGCTTCGTCACCCGCACTGAGGTAGCCCTTGTCGACGAGCACCTGCTCCGCCTGCGCGATCATCGCGTCAGAGTTGGCAGGGAAGGGCATGTGCACCGGGACCACCCCCCGGTACAGGCACATCTTCCGCACGGTCTGCGGCTGCGGGGTCATGGCGAAGATGGTGGTGCGGGCGAACGTGCCGGCCAACAGCTGCGCGGTGCGTCCCGACAGCGTGAAGACGATGATCGCTTTGTAGTCCCCTTGGCGGGCGATGCTTGCTGCCGCCTTCACAATGGCCACGGTGATGGGCGGCGCGTCGGGATCCTCGATCCGCAGGTGCTCCGTCCACTCCATCCACGGCTCCACCTCGCGGCAGATGCGGTCCATCACCTTCACCGCCTCGATGGGGTAGTTGCCGGCCGCCGTCTCCCCGCTGAGCATCACCGCGTCGCAGCCATCCAGCACCGCATTCGCGACGTCGCTCGCCTCGGCGCGGGTGGGCCGCGGGTTCGACGTCATCGACTCGAGCATCTGCGTGGCGACGATGTCGAGCACCCCCCGCCGGTTGGACTTTCCGAGCATCTCCTTCTGGAGGATCGGGACCTTGTAGTTCCCCACCTCCACCGCGAGGTCCCCTCGGGCGACCATGATCCCGTCGACCTCGTCGAGGATGGAGTCGAGGTTGTCCACCGCCTGGGGCTTCTCGATCTTCGCGATGATCGGCGCGCGCATCCGCAGCTTCGCCATCTCGTCCTTCAGGTCGATGATGTCCTGGGCGCTCTGCACGAAGCTCAGCGCCACGTAGTCGACGCCAAGGTCCACCGCCCCCGCGAGGTCGCGCTTGTCCTTGTCGGTGAGGGCCGGCAGCGACACCTGGCAGTCCGGCAGGTTCATGCCCTTGCGGGTCTTCAGCAGACCGCCCACCACCACCTCGGTGTGCACCACGCGGTCACCGGTGATGTCCGTGACGATCAGCTCCATGAGCCCGTCGTCGATGAGGACCCTCTGCCCCACCTTGAGGTCGTCGGCGAGTCCATCGTGGGAGCAGGTGATCCAGTCGTCTCGTCCCTCGGCGTCGCCGGGCACGATGCGTAGCTTCGCGCCGTTGACGAGCTGCATGGTCCCGTCCACGAGATAGCCGCTGCGGATCTTCGGGCCACCCAGGTCGAGCAGCGTCCCTACCGGCTTCCCAGACATCCGCGCGATGCGGCGCAGGTTGTCCACCGGCAGCTCGAGCTCTGCGGTGTTCTTGACGTGGGAGCAGTTGAGCCGGGCGATGTTCATGCCCGCCTCGATGAGGCCGGACATCACGCCCGTGTGCATGGACGCCGGGCCGAGGGTGCAGATGATCTTCGTGCGGCGCATGCTCATTCCTTGGCCTCCGGTTGCTCGCTGTCGTCTGGTTGAGTCTGGGCGTCGGCCGGGACGGCGTCCTCGGCCGGAGGCGCGTCTGCGCCCTCAGCGGCGGCAGCCTCGGCCCGTGCCTTCTCGTCGGCGGCGAGCCGCGACAGCATCTCGGCCATTCCCTTGATCTCCCCGGTCATCTGGAGACCCCAGTTGCCATCTGCGGCGCGCGCCATGGGGGTCACGGCGTACTTGCCCACGGACATCCCGTTGGACACCACTGTCATTTCGTAGACGACGTACGCGTCTCCCCCCTCGCCGAAGGCCACGCCCTTCTCGGTCATCGTGGACTCGGCCATCACCTGGGAGAGGCCCGGATTCATGGCGATGACCCCGGTCATGAAGGCGCCGAAGAACCCGGCATCATCGAGCTCGGCGAGGGCGTCGGAGGTGTGGCCCGTCATCATCTCGGCGACGCTCTTGCCGTCCCCGTCGCCTGCGTCCATGGCGAAGACCGGCGCCATGGTCTCCCGGATCCCCGACAGGGCGGCCGGCTCGAAGTACTTCGCCGCCTCGGCCCAGTCATTGCCCTTCACCGCCTGCGTGTAGGCGCGGTGGGTGGTCAGGATCTGTTCCTTCTGGGCCGCTTGGTCGGTCCCGGCGGGCTTCTTCTTCTTCGCCAGGGCGATGCCGGGCAGGAGGGTGAGGGCCAGGAGGAGGGGGAGGATCTTTCGCATCGGCGCACGGTAGCCGCCCAATGTGACAGGTGCTCTCGACCTCCTGATGGGCTCGGCGGCTCGGTGCCCGTGGAGGCTGTCAGCTTCCTGACGATCCGCCGCCGGCCCCGCGTGTCGTGATTTCGGCACCCGTGTCGATCACCCAATGATCCGTTGACTGATCGGATCGCGGATCCAGATCTGGCAAGGCTGCTGCGCTCCTCCCCACCGAACCCGGAAGGAGCGCACATGGCAAACAACCTCTTCAGCTCCATGGTCGGAAACCTGCCGCAGGGCCTGACGTTGCGGCTCAAGCAGCAGGGCCTGGGCGCGAGCAACCTCGCCAACGCCACCACGCCGAACTACGAAGCCAGGGGTGTCGACCTCGAGGCCGCTCTCTGCCGGGTGTTCGAGCACGAGGCGGCCGACCGGGAGACCTTCGAGGTCGCCGCCCGCGAGCTCGCCTCCATGCAGTCCGGGTGCCGGGCACCCTCTCCACCGGCCCGCTCTGTCTCGAGCCCGAGGTCGTCGAGAAGCTCGTCGAAGGACTCATGGGCGGGGCCTCGACGGCGTCGGCACCCGCTGGCAGGTGGCGAAGTCACCGCTCGATGTCGGAGCTGGACCTGCGCGTCTCGCGGCGCTGGGTGTCGGAGCTGGACCTCCGCGTCTCGCGGCGCTGGGTGTCGGAGCTGGACCTCCGCGTCTCGCGGCGCTGGGTGTCGGGGTTCTTGACGGATCTCGGCCAGGTGTCGGGGTTCTTGCCGGATCTCGGCCAGGTGTCGGGGTTCTTGACGGATCTCGGCCAGGTGGGGAATTCCCAGGAGCCGCTGGCGTTCCCGGTGACCACCATCGACAGCAACGGCGCCGCTGCTCGGGCGATTCCCGACAGCTCGCCCGTCATCGCTGCGCTTCTGGAAATCGCGCTCGGTCGACGCACCATCGGGATGATCGGCACGGTGATGCCCCGGGGTGCCGCGGACGCGATGGCCGCCGAAGGGGTCGAAGGCGCGGCGGACGTCACCGGGGAAGGCGCAGCGCCGCTCCGCCCCGCAGTTCCCGACTTCGAGGGCCCGTTCTCCGGAACGAGCGTGGGTACTTGAGTCTGAAGTCCCCCCTATGTTCCGGCAGTCCCCTCTGGAGGGCCCGT
>JAGSHC010000467.1 GCA_023954745.1 Deltaproteobacteria bacterium
GACCGAATCCCGCCGGGTCACCGAGCGAAGCGCGGCTGGGACGGGATTTGCACGCGACCCCAGGGAGGGACCGAATCCCGCCGGGTCACCGAGCGAAGCGATGGTAGAGCCGGCGGGATTCGAACCCACGACTTCTGGCTTCGGAGGCCAGCACTCTATCCAGCTGAGCTACGGCTCCATCGCATCGCCCGGCGGGACAAGCCCGCAGGGGCCGGACTTATACACACGCGATCCAGCGGCCGCAATCAGCGCCCGCCCCGCCACTCGGCCTGGTCTCTAAACGGCTTCTCGTGCAACTGAGGCACTCGGGCTGGCCGAGGGGCCGCCTCCCTGCCTCGCTCCTCGGTCACGGGCCACGGCCCACTTCGCTCGTCCCTCGTTGCGATCCGGCCCCTCGTCTCACCCCGGGCTGCGCCTCATCTTCATGAGAAGCCGTTTAGTCCCCAGCGACCCACTCCCGGATGGGCTCCAGGGTTTGGCGCTTGAACTCGGGATCGAGCCGCACGTCGACGAACTTGAAGAAGAGGGTGTCCAGAATCCCCACCACTTCGTCCAGGAGGAACATGCGCTCGTAGATCCGCTCGTCGAGTCCGTCCTGCACTTCGCCCGGCAACTTCAGCCCGGCGACCTCGAGCGTCTCCCCCTTCAAGCTCAGAGAGTACTCACGCTCTCCCACTCGCATGCCGATGCGCGCGGTCTCGACGATCTTCCCGGCCTGCAGCGCGGACCGAGCCTCTGCGGTCGCCGAGGGCTGGCCTCCCTTGAGGTCGGACACCTGGGGCATATCTCCCTCGGTGCGGAACTGGATCCGGTCGTCGATCCAGAACTCCACCGCGCCGATGGAGGGCAGCTCAATGGCGCCGTGGTTCCGTTCGCTCCTCCACCACAGCCAGAGCAAGAACTCCTTGCCGAGGAAGAAGGACGCCGGGTGGTCGCCGGGATGCACGTCGAAGGAGTCGCGGATCCAGTCCTGCGGCGCCGACGGCTCGTAGGCCCCCTCGGCCGACTCTTCGGGCGACACCAACACCGCACGGTGGTCGACCGGGGGCGCCCGGTGCTCGATCTCCATGCGGGGCTCCTGGTCCGCCTCCTCTTCGGTCTCCTCGAACGGTTCGTCTTCGGTCATCGCGCGTCCCCTCGGCGGCTCGGGCGGTAGTCCGCGTACCCGATGCGATCGAGAGCGGGGACCCAGGTCTCCGCTTGCTCGGACGTCGCGATGAGCTGCAGCGGACCGATGGGGCGTGTCTCGGCCAGGAAGGTCTTGGCGAAGAGCGTCCGGAACAGCTCGTTGGCCTTGTTCGAGTTGGAGAAGAACCAGACCTTCTTCGCACCCAGGTCCCAGCAGATGTCGTGCACCGACACCGCCGGAAGCTGCCGTGGATACAGCTCGAGTTCGATCTGCTCCAGCATCTCCTTCTTCACGGGGCCCGGCACCCGCTCCCGGCCCGACTCCTTGAGCCAGGCGCGCACCCGCAGGTCGAGGAGAGCCTTGACGAGCTTGCCGGGCAACCGCTTGTTGTCGATGCGGAGCGAGAAGCAGACGTACTGGTTGAAGAGCACCTTGCTGGCCGAGAAGTCGACGTCGCACAGGTTCTCGAGGGTCACCCACCCGTAGTTCTCACCGCCCTTGGCAGCCGACAGGGGCTCGCGAAACGCCTCCTCGGCGAGGCGATCGAGGAGCTTGTCGCGCAGCCCCGCATCCTCGAACTCGGCGATGACGCTGTAGCGCCGAGCGCTCATCGCGCCGGTCAGCAATGGCATGAAGCCTCCATGGAGTCTCGGCGCCAGTTGTGGGCCGCGTAGACGCGGCAGTATCATGCAGTCGGGATCGGTCGGTCAATTCGTGGCCACGGGTGATTGAGACAGCGGGAGAGGTGGCCAGATGAGCGGGCGCAAGGTCGTCACGCCAGGGTTTGAGATCCTCCGAAATGGTGGGGTCCTCAAAGTTGTCCCGGTCCGCAAGCGCAAGCTGGTGGTGGGCTCGGATGCAGGCGTCGACCTGCGTCTCAAGCACCCAGCCGTCGCCGGCCGACACCTC
>JAGSHC010000154.1 GCA_023954745.1 Deltaproteobacteria bacterium
AGGGCGTGTCCATCTACTCCGAGATGATCGGCAAGAAGGTCGCCCCAGACTTCGTGACCATCGTGGACAGCGGCGTCATCCCCAACGAGCGGGGTGCTCTGAACTTCGACGACGAGGGCAACGCCTGCGAGCGCACGGTGCTCGTGGAGAACGGCGTGATGGCCAGCTACCTGCACGACGCCATCAGCGCGAAGCACTACGGGGTGAAGCCCACGGGCAGCGGACGTCGCCAGAGCTTCCGCCACGCGCCCATGCCCCGCATGCGATGCACCTACATGGAGGACGGGCCTCACAGCAGGGACGAGATCATCGCCTCGGTGCAGAACGGCATCGTCGCTGAGACCTTCACCAACGGGCAGGTCCAGATCGGCGCCGGGGACTACACCTTCTACATCAAGAACGGCTGGCTCATCGAGGACGGAAAGATCACCGCCCCCATCAAGGACGTGAACATCATCGGCAACGGCCCCGAGAGCCTGCGCAACGTCACGATGGCGGCCAACGACTCCAAGCTCGACACCGGCGGCTGGACCTGCGGCAAGGACGGCCAGTCCGTCCCCGTGAGCCAGGGCCTGCCCACCGTACTGGTCAGCAAGATGACCGTAGGAGGCGTCAATGGATGACGACGACATGATGCTGCAGTTGGCGCGGGCCGCCGTCGCGAAGGCGACGGACGCTGGCGCACAGGGAGCCTGGGCGAGCGCCAATGGCTCGCGCGAAGTGGAGTTCACGGGGCGGGATGGCGAACTGGAGAAGGTCCAGGAGAGCACGTCGCGCAAGCTGAACCTGTCGCTGTACGTCGACGGCCGGTACTCGACTCACAGCACCACCTCTCTGCGGGAGGACCGCTTCGACTCGTTCATCAGCGAGGCCGTGGCCCTCACTCGGGCCCTGGAGCCCGACGAGAATCGAGAGCTGCCGGACCCAGCGCTGTTCGACGGTCGCTCTGAGGACGACCTCGAGCTCACCGACGCCAAGGTCGACTCCCTGAGCAAGAACGAGCGCCGCACCTGGCTCGACGTCCTGGACGAAGCTGCCCGCACCGACGCGCGCGTCATCAGCGCCACCGGCTACGTGGGCGGCACCATGAGCGAAGGCGCGTCCGCCAGCTCCAACGGCTTCTCCGGAAGTTGGAACGGCACGCAGCTGTGGGTCGGCGCCGAGGTCACGGTCGCGGATGGCGAGGACAAGAAGCCCGAGGGCGGCTACTGGGTTGGCGTGCGCCACCTCGATGACCTGCCGGATCTCGAGGGCGTCTCCCGGGAGGCGCTGCGACGGGCGACTTCGCGCATCGGCTCGGCGAAGGGGCCCTCGCAGAAGACCGCGATGATCGTGGACCCCACCGCGGGCGGACGCCTCCTGGGGCGGCTCCTGGGCGCGGCCAACGCGCGGTCCATCTACCAGGGGCGCAGCTTCTGGAAGGACACCCTGGGGCAGAAGCTGCTGCCGGAGCTGCTGACGATTACGGACGAGCCGCTGCAAAAGCGGGGCCTGGGCTCGCGGTACTACGACGGTGAGGGCATCGCGGCGAAGAAGCGCACCATCATCAACGCCGGGGTCGTCGAGACGCTCTTCGTGGACACCTACTACGGCCGCAAGGCCGGCATGGAGGTGACCACCGGCGGCCGCAGCAACCTCATCGTGCAGCCCGGCGTCGACAAGGGGCTGGAGGAGCTGTGCGCGGAGGTGGGCGAGGGCGTCTACGTGACCTCCTGGCTCGGCGGCAACGCCGACGGCACCACCGGGGACTTCAGCTTCGGCCTGCGCGGTCACGAGGTGAAGGGCGGCGTCATCGGCGCGCCCATCGGCGAGATGAACGTCACGGGCAACCTGCTCGAGCTCTTCGCGTCCCTCGTGATGGT
The DNA here is from genome assembly GCA_023954745.1 of Deltaproteobacteria bacterium. Taxonomy (GTDB): domain Bacteria; phylum Myxococcota_A; class UBA796; order UBA9615; family UBA9615; genus JAGSHC01. The sequence goes on from JAGSHC010000154.1 coordinate 1,863, forward strand.
GGGCAACGACCCGTGGCCCTACCGCAGCACCCAGGTGCCGACCCTCGTCTTCGAGGGGGTGGACTTCAGCGGGGCGTGACCGCCTCTGCCCTCGCCGCGGCGCACTGCTGGGCGACGAGGCTGAGGCGTCCCCTGGCTTCGCTCACCTGTGCCTCGTGGCCGTCACGACCACTGCGCAGCGAGGCTCGAGCACGACCAGCGCCTCCGAGAGACCTGAACGGAGGGGGGAACTGCGACGCCGGCCCCTCGGAAGGAGCCGGCGTCGCTGGAGAACCGAGTGGCGCTGTCGCTCAGCCGCAGACAGCCTTGATGAGGGTGATGGCTCCCTCGACCACGGGGATGGCGATGACGCCGGCGTCGGGGCCGCCCCAGCCGTAGTGGGTCTCGCAGCTGGCGCCGCTGTCGGCCGCGAAGGTGGCGGTCCAGCCCCCGTCCCGCATGTAGCCCAGCTCGGCGTTCGCGCCGTCGAAGGCCAGCTCGGCCTGCAGGTCGGTGTTCTTGATGACCCAGGTTCCCGCGGCCGCTCCGTCGCGACCCTGAGCCGAGAAGCGGGTGGTGCCGGTTCCGGGCAGGACGGCGCGCTCCTCCTCCGAGACCATGCGGACCTCGACGTGGTGCTCGCCGGCGTCGATCTCGAACGGCAGGACGAGGGAGGCGTAGCCCTTGGCCTCGATGACCAGGGCCTCGGAGTCGCCCGGCGCGAACCCGCTGAACTTGAACATGCCGAACTCATCCGTGTTCGTGCAGTGGTTGCTGTCGAGGAGACAGACCGACACGTCGGCGGCTGCCCGGTCTTCGTCCAGGCTCAGCGCGCCGTACAGGACCGGTGCGCTGGCACGAAGGGCAAAGGAGGCCTGTCCGGCGGCCTGGGGTCCGTCCTCGGCCTCGACGGGTGGCTGGCATGCAAAGAGGAAGGCGGCGGGGACAATGGCGAGGATTTGGAGGGTGTTCGACATGAGGTTCTCCCGGTTGCGGCGAAGGCGCCGTGTTGTGCAAGGAGACTTAGCGAGGAGCGTGCCAACTGTGGTTGGTGCTACTCGATTTCCTTGCGAGCCCCTGTAAAGACTGGGGTTCGGCATCCGACGCGCCTCGGGGGCCACCCGGAGGGCGACGAGGCAACGGTGTGTCCGCGGACGTCCGGACACCGGCCGCGCATGCTCTTCGTTTCCCCATGGGCTACAAACGCCGCCTGGAGAGCCCATGACTGAACGCGTCACCATCGAGCACGTCGGATCCATTGCCCATGTGCGCCTCAATCGCCCGGAGAAGAAGAACGGTCTCGACTTGGAGATGTTCGAGGCGATCATCGCGGCGGGCGTGGCCCTGACCGATCACGCGGGCTTGCGCGCCGTGGTGTTGAGCGGGGAAGGGGGCTGCTTCTGTGCGGGGCTCGACTTCATGGCCTTCATGGCCGGTGGGGAGGAAGCGCAGGAGCGTCTCCTGAACCCGCGCGTGGGAGGGGCGAATCCCGCCCAGCGCATTGCGACGGTCTGGCAGGAGGTCCCGGTCCCCGTCATCGCCGCCATCGAGGGGGTCGCGTTCGGAGGCGGCTGCCAGCTGGCGGCAGGAGCGGACCTGCGCATCGCCGCGCCCGACGCGCGTCTCTCGGTCATGGAGATCAAGTGGGGGCTCATCCCGGACATGGGCATCACCCAGACCCTGATGCGACTCGTGCGGCCCGACGTCCTCAAGGAGCTGACCTGGACCGGGCGCGTCGTGGAGGCGGACGAGGCCCTGGCCATTGGGCTCATCACAAGCATCGCCACCGACCCCGTCGCGGCGGCCCTGGCCCTGGCCGAGACCATCGCCAGTAAGAACCCCCAGGCCCAGCGCGCGAGCAAGGCGATGTTTCGGGCCGCCCACTCCCTTGGCCCCGAGGCAGCCCTCACGCTCGAGACGGAGCTTCAGCTCCCACTCCTGGGTTCGGCGAACCAGCTCGAGGCGGTGATGGCGAACATGCAGAAGCGCGCTGCGCGCTTCGAGGACTGAACCGCGATGCCGTCCTGGTCCGAGGGCACCCGGCTGGGGCCCTACGAGCTGCGCGCCAAGCTGGGCGAAGGGCAGGCCGCAGCCGTGTGGCTCGCATCCCTCGCTGGCGTAGGGGGTATTCGCAAGAAGGTCGCTCTCAAGCTGATCAAGGGAGCTCCGGATCCGGGCGTGCTCGACGAGATTCGTCGCGAGGGCAAGCTGATGGCACGGCTCCAGCACCCGAACATCGTCGACGTGCTCGGCGTCGAGATTCACTCGGGCGCGCTGATGGTGGCCATGGAGTACGTGGGGGGAGGGACCCTTCGCCAGCTCATCAGCCTCGTCAAACACTACGACCTGCAGTTTCCCCAGTCGGTCATCGTGTCGTTGATGGTGGACGTGCTGCGGGGGCTGCGCCGCGCTCACGGGTCCCCCACGAGCACGCGCCCGTCCGTCCTCCACCGGGACCTGAAGCCCGAGAACATGCTCCTCGACGTCACGGGACGCGCCAAGGTGACGGACTTCGGCATCGCCAAGGTGTTGGGGGAGACGGGCAAGACGGCGCCAGGGATGATCAAGGGCACCCACCGCTACGTGCCACCAGAGATTTGGACGGGCCAGGCGCCCTACCTCCCGCGGAGCGACTTGTTTGCGGTCGGCTGCGTCCTGTATGAACTCGTCACCCTCCGCCGGCTCTTCGACGGGACCATGTTCGAGATCATGAACGACGCGACTCATCGGGACGCCGCCGAGGAAGCGGCCGTCGTCGCAGGCGTGCTGTCCGACCTCGCCCCCGTGGTGCTCCGGTTGCTGGAGCGGGATCCCGAGCGGCGCTACCAGTCCGCGGCCGACGTCCTCACGGACCTGCTTCCTCTGGGGCAGCAGCAGGCCCCGGCGGACGCCGGCCTCTTCCACGAAGTGGTTGGCGCAAAGGTGCGAAAGAAGAACGTGCTCCCGCCTCCTCTGCGCGCGCGCCTGCTGGTGAGCAACGACCCCGGGTGGGCGCGGCTCGCCGAGTCGTCCTGAGGCCGGGAGGCCCCCGCGCTTGTTCGCCCTGGGGCCGGGTGCGAGCATGCAGGCATGCAAACCCGCCTCCTGTGCTCCCTCCTCGCGCTGACCGCTGCCACCCCGGCCTTCGCCGACACCCTCACCGTGGACCCCGCCGGGGCCGGCGACGCGACCACCGTCCAGGGGGGAATCGACCTCGCGAGCACGGGGGACGTCGTCGAGGTGCTCCCCGGCACGTACACCGAAGACATCGACTTCGAGGGCCGGAACATCGTCGTGTCGTCCACGGGGGGCTCCCAGGTGACCTTTCTCGTGGGCTCGGGCTCGGGCCCCGTCGTGACCTTCGACACCGCCGAGACGTCCGCGGCCGCCCTCGTCGGCTTCGACATCAGCGGGGGTGATGCCACCGACGTGGGGTACGAAGGGGGCTGCGTGCATGTCGCGACCAGCTCTCCGTCCCTTGAGGACCTGGTGGTGCATGGCTGCGTCGGGCACCTCGGGGGAGGCATCCAGCTGGGGAACTCGTCCTCGACGTTGACGAACATCGAGCTGTACGACAACGAGGTAGAGACCGACAGCGGGGGCAGCTGGGCGTACGGCGGCGGTCTCTACGCCTTCGACTCGGACATCACGCTGGTCTCGGTGCACTCCCACGACAACGCGGCCGAACGGGGAGGGGGCATCGCCCTGGGCGGGACCTCATCGTCGATGACCGACTGCAGCGCGTCGAGCAACACCGCAGTGCGCGCGGGGGGCATCTCGCTGCTGGGCGGCACCCATGTCCTCGACTCGGTGGTGGTGGACCAGAACACGGCGAGCAACCACAGCGGGGGCATCTGGGTCAGCGTCGAGGCTGAGCTCACGCTCACGGACAGCGCTGTGACGGGCAACGCGGCCGGGGAGGGGGGGGGCCTCCGGGTGAGCGACGCCGCCGCCACCGTGACCGGGACCACGTTGAGCGGCAACGAAGCCACCGGCACGGGAGGAGGGTTCCGCGTCGACAACGAGTCCACGCTGACGATGAACGACTGCTCGGTGGGGAACAACGACGCCCAGTTCGGCGGCGGGGGTCTGAGCACGGAGGACTCGGTCTTGAGCATCGTGAGCAGCCACTTCGACGCCAATGCGTCGTCAGCGTCCGGCGGCGCTCTCTATCTCTCCGACAGCGCCAGCACGGTGCAGGGGTGCCTGATGACCCACAACTCTGCCGCCCAGGACGGCGGCGGAGTCCGGGTGCAGGACGGCACGCTGCTCCTCACCAACACCATCCTCCTGGGGAACTCGGCGAGCAATGGCGCCGGCGTGCATCTGTACGACGGGGCAGAGGGCACCCTGAGCCACTTGAGCGCGGCGGGGAACGAGGCCAGCTCGGGCGGCACGCTCCGCGTCACGGGGGACTCCTCGATGGTGCTCACGAACTCCATCGTCGCCCTGCCCGAGCTGGGCAGCTGTCTCTCCGTCCCCACCGACGCCACGTGGAGCATCGCCTACAACGACGTGTTCGGTACTGCGGTCGAGTGGAGCGGCGGAGTCACGGACCAGGAAGGCCTCAACGGAAACATCTCCGAGGCGCCGCAGTTCACGAACTACGTCGCGGACGGGCAGTACGACGGGGACGACTTCACCCTGGCGTCCACGAGCCCATGCATCGACGCGGGGGATCCCACGAGCCCGGCGGACATCGACGGCTCCCTGCCCGACCTCGGGGCCTTTGGCGGGCCCGATGCCGACTTGCTCATCGACTTGTTCACGGAGGAGGAGCCGGGGGACGACGACGACTCGGCCGGGGACGACGACGACTCGGCCGGGGACGACGACGACTCGGCTGGGGACGACGACGACTCCGCCGGAGACGACGACGACGCCACGGGGGACGACGACGACGCCGCTGGGGACGACGACGACGCCACCCTTGGAGACGATGACGACGCGCCTCCCCCGGACGATGGAGGGTGCGACTGCGGGAGCACCACGGTGGGCTCGCGAGGGGCTGGACTCTCGTGGCTGCTGTTCGGTCTCTTCGCCGTCGCGCGCCGTCGCTACTCCTCCTCGGCCCACTCATAGAGCTGGGTGCTCAGGGTGCCGGCGACCTCGTCGCCGAAGCCGGTCCCGAACGAACCGAAGGTCAGCTGTCCGCCGAACACCATCGCTGCCTGGACCGGTTGCCAGTTCGTCGTCGCGTCCGCGTACAGCAGCGAGGCGTTCGGGCCCGTGCCGTCAAAGGGCAGGGGGGCGCCGGCCGCGGCTGCATCGAGGGGAAAGGTCGCGTAGGGGATCACATAGGCGAGGCCGTTGTCGCCTTGCATCTCGCCAGACATCAAGAGGTTGCCCCAGCCGGGCGCTTCGCCCGCGGGCCCCATCATCACCCCGGTGCGTGAGAACGGCACCGTGAACTCACCCCACTGCACCTCGAGGTCCACCTCGCCGGCGTCCCAGATGCCGTCGAACCCTCCGCTGGCCGAGCCCCAGGTCGTCTCGAAGTCGGCCTCGACGGCGCCGAACGCGCGCAAGCAAAACGGTGAGCGGAACGGCTGGGGCGCCTCTCCCGCTGCGCCGGCGATGATCCCCGACGCGTTGACCACGTACTGGCGCACTTGCTCGATGGGGCCAGCCCTACCTTGCATGTTCACCCGCTCCGCCAGGCGGGACTCCATGGCGTCGATGCGGTCGAGCAAGACTCCCTCGGTCCACACCTCCTCGCCCAGATCGTCGATGCGGTCGAGGAGTCGGTCGCGGAGGGCGGGCACGCCGAGGATGCGGTTGGCGATGTAGCCGGTGCCGAAGAACGGCGAGCGACCCTCGAATTCCTGCAGGGTTCCATCGGCTCCCCAGGGGATGAAGTGCAAGAGGTCCGTTGCTGGGTCCCGATACACGTGGAAGTTGTTCTGGTTGCCGGCGTAGCCGTCCCAGTGCGCGGTCCAGATCTCCATGGCCCAGAATGTGAGGAAGCGGTCGAGGTCGAGGTGGTCGGAGAGGGTCGCTTCGACATCCTCGGACGCCTGCAGGTCCTCGCCGAGGGCGCGCAGCGGACCAAGGGTTTCGTCCGTGGAGTCGGTCTTTGCCTCGAAGGTGTCCACCCACGCGGGGTGCACGTCGCTCAGGGTGCCTTCGTAGAGGTCTCCGTCATCGGTCCCGAACGCGCGACGCAGGAAGGAGCGCTTGATGGGCTCCACGTGCACGTAGATCCCCAGCTCGTCTCCGTTCACCGTGACGTGGGCGAAGTTGCATCGTGGAGTAGGCACGCCCGCCTCTGCGAAGGCCGAGTAGACGAGGCATTGCTTCAGAAGGGAGGGGTCCTGCACCGCGTTGTTCAGCGTGATGTTATCGACGCCGAAGAGCTCGGCGCCGTCGACAAACTCGTCGAGGTTGAGCCGCAGCCCGGGCTTCGTGGTGCTCTGCGACCCGATGAACCCCTTCTTCCGCGCCCCGATGTTCGGGAGGGACTGGCCGTCGACCGTGAGGTCCGCGGGGAAGTAGGTGTAGGAGCTGGTGTATGGGCCATCGCGGCAATCGCCGGCGAACACACTGGCGAAGTCGCGGCGCTGTGCTCGCAGCGCATCCCAGTCCTCTGGGGCGAGGCTCAGATCCACCTCGAGGACATGGTCGAGGTCCCAGAAGGGCTCGTTGTCCGGTGGGGCCGGCGTGCGCGGCTCCTCACCGCCGAGCAGTCCCCCGCCGACGCAGCCGGTGAGGAGGACGAGGGGCAGGAGCGGGGAGCATCGGAGCATCGGCGCCACAGCTTAGGACACCGCACCGCGGCCGAAGGGAAAGACGAAGACGGGACGGGCCGAGTAGGATCCCTCCATGCCGACGCCTGGGGATGACGCCATTCACCATCGAGCCTGCAACCTGTGCGAGGCGATCTGCGGCCTCTTGGTGGAGGTGAAGGACGGCTCCGTGGTCTCCATCAAGGGGGACCCGGACGACCCCCTCAGTCGCGGCTATCTCTGTCCGAAGGCGTTCGCCCTGCAGGACATCAACGAGGACCCCGACCGGCTTCGGCGCCCGGTGCGTCGCACAGAGGATGGGTGGGAGGAGATTGGCTGGGACGAGGCTCTGGACGAGGCCGCCCGCCGTCTCGCGGAGGTGCAGTCGGCTCACGGTCGCGACGCGGTGGCCGTCTATCAAGGCAACCCTTCGGTGCACAACGCCGGCTCGATGCTCTTCTCGCCTCCGTTCGTGCGCACCCTCCGCACGAAGAATCGGTTCTCCGCGACGTCCGTCGACCAGCTGCCCCACCACGTCGTGGGTTGGGCCATGTTCGGCCACCAGATGATGATCCCCATCCCCGACATCGATCGGACGGACTTCTTCCTCGTGATGGGCGCCAACCCCCTGGCCAGCAACGGGAGCCTGATGACGGCGCCGGGCATGGGGGACCGGCTCAAGGCGCTCTCCGCCCGCGGGGGGCGCCTCGTGGTTGTGGACCCCCGCCGCAGTGAGACCGCGCGCCGCGCGGACACCCACCACTTCATTCGGCCCGGCACCGATGCCCTCCTCTTGCTGGCGCTCCTGCACACCGTCTTCGCGGAGGAGCTGACGGACCTCGGGCGCCTGGCTCCCCACCTGGATGCGGAGGTCGAGGAGGTCACGGCCCTCGTGGACGGCTTCGCTCCCACGGACGTGGCTGGGGTCGTGGGCATCTCGGCCGAGGACATCGCCCAGCTCGCCCGGGACTTCGCCAGCGCCGAGTCGGCGGTCTGCTACCCGCGCATGGGCTTGTCCACGCAGGCCTTCGGGACGCTCTGCAACTGGCTCGCGGTCCTCCTCAACCTGGTGACGGGCAACCTCGATGAGGTAGGTGGCGCGATGTTCACGACGCCGGCCTTCGACACGCTGCCCATGGGCGGTCGTGGGCATCTGGGGCGCTTCGCGAGTCGCGTGAGCGGCGCGCAGGAGTTCGGAGGCGAGCTGCCAGTGAGCGTGCTCGCCGAGGAAATCCTGACGGAAGGGACCGGGCAGATCCGCGCCCTCGTGACCTCGGCGGGCAACCCCGTGCTCTCGACGCCCAACGGCCCGCGCCTGGATGGTGCCCTGTCTGGGCTCGACTTCATGTTGGCGGTGGACATCTACATCAACGAGAGCACCAGGCACGCCGACATCATCTTGCCGCCCACGACCGGCCTGGAGACCGCGCACTACGACCTGGCCTTCCATCCCCTGGCGGTGCGCAACACCTCGCGGTGGTCTTCGCCGACCCTCGACGCGGGGCCAGAGGCACGGCACGACTGGCAGATCTTCCGTGAGCTGCGCGCGCGGTTGCTCGCTCACGCTCCCGATCCCGCAGACCGGGGCACGCCCACCGACGCCATGGACCCCCACCAGCTCATTGACTTCGGTCTCGCGTCGGGCCCGCACGGGGCTGCGAGCGACCGGGAGCACCCGGTGAGCCTGCAGCTGCTGAAGGAGCATCCATCCGGGGTGGACCTCGGCCCGCTGGAGCCCCGACTTCCCGGCCGCTTGTTCACCGAGGACGGCCTGATTCACCTCGTCCCCGCCGTCATCGCAGCGGACCTGCCGCGGGCCCGCGCGCTCCTCGACGGTCCCTCGCCGGACCTGGTCTTGATCGGGCGCCGCTCGCTGCGTGACAACAACTCCTGGATGCACAACAGCCCGCGGCTTCAGTCGGGGCGTGAGCGCTGTACTGCGCTGGTCCACCCGTCCGACGCCGAGGCTCGGGGCATCGTCCATGGGCAGCAGATCGAGGTGCGATCCCGGGTGGGCGCCGTCCGCATCGAGGCCTGCGTCAGCGATGAGGTGATGCCGGGGGTCGTGAGCATTCCTCATGGCTTTGGGCATGGACGGCCCGGAGCCCGCCTTCGCGTCGCTGCACGCCGACCGGGCGTGAGCGCCAACGACCTCACCGACGAGCGCCTCGTGGACGCCATCTCGGGGAACGCTGCGCTCAATGGGGTCCCCGTCCACGTTCGTTCTCTGGGAGGTGCTTCTTGAAGCGACTCGTTCTGCTCGCTCTGTTCGCGGTGTCCCTCGTCGCGTGTCCCGAAGTACCTCCCGGTGAAGTGCCGGTGCCCGACGACGACGACGCCGAGGACCCTTCGCTCCTCTCGTTCTCGTACGGAGATGCCCGCGAGTCGACCCCCGGGGCTCTCGACTGGGACGTCTACTCCCAGTCTGGGGGCCAGCAGGACCTCGTGGAGCAGCTGCCCTGGGTGCAGGAAGACCCCATCACCGCGACGGACGGCACCATCTACTTCGCTCAGCAGACACTGGGGGGAGGGCGCGAGCTGTTCGAGCTGAGCCCCGACGGCGCGCTCGCGCAACTCACAGACGACCTGGCAGGCCCGTTCTGGGACAACGCACACCCCGCTCTCTCCGTGAACGAGGGCGCCCTGTGGTTCACCTCGCGACGCCGCGGCGGTGGCTCGGTCATCCGGCGTCTCGCGTTGGCTACGGAGTCGGTGGAGACCCTCATCGACCTCGGAGACGGCACCTCGGTGGGGGCGCCGCAGCCCGTGGACTGGGGAGACGGCGAGCGCGTGCTGTTCTCGGGCGATGCGGGGGTCGGCGACCCCGCCGTCTACGAGTGGTCCCCGTCCGGCGTGGTGAGCGTCGCTGGGACCGAAGGGAACGGCCTCTTCGACGCCGGACCCTGGCCCTTGAGTGATGGGCTGGTGGTGTTCCATCAGGAGTCCGGGCCAGGAGCTTGTGGTCCTCAGACTCGCCTGCGCTTCGCGCGTGAGTCCGCGCTCGACGACGAGCTCGAGCCTCTCGGGACCTCTCTCGTGGGGTACACCGAGGGCCGCTCTCTGGGGCTCGTGCTCGACGGAGTGCTCCGGGGCGTGAGTGTGCGCATCGAAGGGGGGGTGGTCGTCGCCGATGCATCTCTGCCCCTGGTGGCAGCGGGTGCCCGTCCGCAGCTGGTGACCGCGGACCGCCTCCGTGGGCAGCCGGGGCCTGACCTGCACGTGCGCACGCACTACGCGACTGCCTGCTGCGCCGAGGGGGTCCCCTGCGATGTGCCCTTGGAGATGAGGCCCCAAGGCGGTGCCTTCTCCCTCGAGGGCGAGCAACTGCTGTCGTGGTCCTTCGGTGATGGCGGCGCCGCCTTCTCCAGCTGGACGGACCTGGAGCACCGGTATCCCGCGCCTGGGGTGTACCAACCCGTGGCGATCCATCTCGATGGCTGCGGCGAGCGCGTCGTACCGGGCCCCCTCGTGGTGGTCCCGGACTGCGCGAACTGGGTGGACGCAGACGGCGATGGGGTGGGGGCAGACACGGACTGCGACGATGCAGACGCCGCCAACGCCACCGGCGCCCCCGAGGTCTGCGACGGAGCCGACAACGACTGCGATGGGGACGTGGGGGATGAGGACGTCGACGAGGACGGCGACGGCCTCACGCCGTGCGACGGAGACTGCGACGACACTGATCCCGAGCTGACGGTGGGCTGTCAGGACGCGGACGGAGACGGGGTCCCTGCGGACCAGGACTGCGATGACTCCGACGCCGGGGTCTACCCGGGGCAGGCCGAAGTCTGCGACGGCGACGATCAGGACTGCGATGGCACCATCGAGGATGAGCAGTACGACCTCGACGCCGACGGCGAGAGCCCCTGCGAGGGCGACTGTGACGACCTGAACGCGACTGTGTGGACCGGTGGAACCGAAGTCTGCGACCACGTGGACAGCGACTGCGACGGCGATCTGGTCGACGGGGCGGAGGACCTCGACGGCGACGGCGAACCCGACTGCGTGGACGTCGATGGCGACGGGGACGGGTACGACTCCATCGCGTCGGGAGGCCTGGACTGCGATGACGGGGACGCGGCCGTCGGGCCAGGAGCGATCGAAGTCTGTGACGGCATCGATGGCGACTGCGATGGAGCGCTCGCCGACGAGGAGGCGGACCTCGACGGAGATGGGGTCGCTGCCTGTGACGGAGACTGCGACGACGACGACGCAGTCGTGGTTCCCGGCGCGGCCGAGGGCTGTGACGGCATCGACACCGACTGCGACGGGACGCTTGGGGCCGACGAACTGAGCGACGGCGACGGAGACGGCTCGCCGACCTGCGCAGACTGCGACGACGCCGACCCCACCCGCAGCCCGGACCTCCCCGAAGCCTGCGATGCCGTGGACAACAACTGCGACGGACAGCTGCCCACCAACGAGGACGACGACGACGGGGACGGCACCATCGACTGCGCGGACTGCGACGACGGGGACCCGGCCATCTATCCCGGCGCGGTGGAGGTGTGCAACCTCGACGACGACGACTGCGACGGCATGGTGGACGAGGGCTTCGACGTCGACACCGACGGCTGGACCCTCTGCGAGGGAGACTGCGACGACACGGACATCAACATCTTTCCTGGCGCACCCGAAGGAGTGTTCGCGGGGAACAGCTGCTCCGATGGGGAAGACAACGACTGCCAGGGGGACGCCGACTGCCTGGACCCCTCATGCACGATCTCCACGTCCTGTGTGCCCGACGACCCTTGGGAGGACAACGACACGCAGGCCGCCGCCGTCACCATCGGCCCGGGGGTCTACACCCAAGGGGTGTTGTGCTGGGAGGGCGTGGGCCTGGGGGACTGGTTCACGGCCTGCGTGCAGCCGGGGGGCAGTGTCACGGCCGTCGTGGAGCACTTCTCCTCGGCGCCCGACAGCCTCGGCAACTTCGTCGGCGCGCCTGCGGGCACCGACAACTTCGGCTGGACCAACCCGTCGTCGACACAGAACGGGGACTACGCCTGGGGAGAGCAACAAAGCACGCCCAGCGTGTGCTCCTGGTACCGAATGACCGTCACCGTCACCAACGGCTGCTGACTGAATGCGCTGAGAGTGGAGTCAGGCATGGCCGTCAACTGGGAAGACCTCCGCTACATCCTCGCGGTTGCACAGGAAGGCACGATCGTCGCGGCGGCGCGTTCCCTCCAGGTGAGCCCGACCACGGTGTCGCGGCGGCTCCGCACGCTGGAGGAAACGCAGGGCGCAAAGCTCTTCGACAAGTTCAAGCACGGCGCCATCCTCAGCGAAGCCGGCGAACGGGTGGTTTCCGTGGCTCGCGAGGTGGAGCGCATGACCGACCAGTTGGATGCCGAGATCCACGGGTTGGACCAGCGGTTGGTGGGTCCCGTGCGCGTGAGCGCGGTCGACTTTCTCCTCCTCGCGTGGATGAAGGACTTCGGCGCATTCGCGGCGCGGTACCCCGAGGTGCAGCTGGAGCTGGCGTCGACCATGGCCGTAGTGAACCTGACCCAGCGGGAGGCCGACGTGGCGCTCCGCATCGCCCGCACCGCGCCCGAGCACCTGCTCGGTACTCGTCATGCGGAGGTTCTGTACTGCGTCTACGGCAGTGTCGATCTCATCGAGGCGACGGGGGCCGATGCTCCCTACAGCGCCTATCCGTGGCTCTCTTGGGACCTGGGGGTCTCCCGCTCCACGGACACCTGGATCGCAGAGAACGCTGCTGGAGCGAGCCCGGTGCTCCGGGTCGGGGAGATGCCGGTGATGTGCGAGGCGATCGAGGAGGGGCTCGGCGTCACCATCCTGCCCTGCATCATCGGGGACGCGAACCCACGCTGGCGGCGGATTGGCGACTACTTCGAGGGGGGGCTCTGGGTCTGGGTGCTCACCCACCCGGAGCTCCGGGGCTCCGCGCGGATCAAGGCGTTCACACGCACCGTCCGCGAGTTGATTCGGCGGGACAAAGACCTCATTGAGGGGCGACGCCCTCGCCCGGCTCGCGCTCCAGAGCTGCTCGAACGCGTGCCGCAAGAACCGCCGGAGTGAACGGCTCGGGGATGAACGGGGGAGGAGCGAAGTGGTCTGGCCCGCACAGGTCAGATCGTGATGACGTTCCACCCTTCGGTGAGGAGCCAGGTCTGGTCCATGTGCGCGCTCCCCTCGCCGTGCACGGGCACGTGGCCCTGGACGGCGTCCATCGTCTTGAAGCGGATGTTGCAGAAGTTGCAGGTGATGACGTGGTCGCGGATGTCGTCGAAGCGATGCCCGTAGTGCTTCACGAAGGGGTGGGCCTCCTCCCGGTTGGGGTCGAGAAACTGCGGAAGCCACTCCACGGACTTGCCCGCGAAGATGACGCGCAGGTCGAGTCCCGCCCGCTTCGCGTCGCCTGCGAGATTGAGGGCGTGGGCCATGCGGCCACGGTTCTCGGGGGTCTGGTGCTCGGTGAGGATCAGGATCGCGGTCTTCATGGGTGCTCCGGGTGGATGAAGGCGGCATAGGCCGACTCGACGTGGGGCCAGGCGGCCAGGAAGCCGACGGCGGTTCGCGCGAACTCCTCCGGCGGCACAGCGTGGGCGACGTGCTCGATGTCGACGCGGGTTCCGGTCGAGACCGCCGTGAAGTGAATGGACACGCGGGTGGGCTGCTGGGGCGACGAGCCGAGATAGAAGTCGTAGACCAGGCGTGCAGGAGGCGACCAGTCGACGACGCGGCCCAAAGAGCGCTCCCCCCCGTCCCACTGTTCGACGAACTGCTCCGGGGTCAGGACGACGCGACCCTGGTGGGCGGTGTGGCCCGGGGGCCACCACAGGTGGATGTCTCGGGTCCAGGCTTCGAAGGCGCGGGCCGGAGGAGTCTTGACCTCCAGGGTGCGGCGGATCATGAGTCGAGGCTCTCGGCGACCATCGCAAAGCGAGGCAGCGCGTCGTCCCAGAAGCGCTCGAGATAGGCCCGGACGTGCTCGAACCCGTCGGGCCTGACCGCGTAGATGTTGGCGGTGCCGACGGCCTGCGCCGTCACGAGGTTGGCTTCGCGCAACACCCGGAGGTGTCGTGAGATCGCAGGCCGCGAGATGGACGGCACCGCCTCGGCCAGGCGAGCCACGGAGCGCGGCTCGTATTGGAGCAGCTCCAGCAGCTGGCGGCGGGTGGGGTTTCCCAGAGCGTCGAGGGCATTCATTTCGTAACTCCTGCGTTACG
>JAGSHC010000420.1 GCA_023954745.1 Deltaproteobacteria bacterium
GGCGACTCGGTCGCCGTCGGGAGCGAAGGCCACGGCCTCGATCCGGCCAGACTCCTCCGCTCCCAGGGGTGCCCGATGGAGGACACTGCCATCCACGACGCTGACCACCTCGATGCTTCTGGGGTAGATCACCGCGACCCAGGTCCCGTCGGGACCCAGCCCGACATCCACCGGCGCCTCCGGCGCGTCAGCATCCTCGAGGCGAAGGCTGGTGACGGAGCGAGGAGACCGCCTGGTGAGCTGCCTTCGCAGGAGCAGGGACCCGTCCGCGGAGTCGTAGACGGAGAGAACCTCGTCCCCCCCCAACCACGACGACGTAATCGCCCAGCGGCTTCCATCAGCCGAGATCGAGAGGCTCTGGGTTCGACCCGCGGGGAGGTCGAGGACGACAGCGGCGGAGGGGCGCGAGGAGTCCGGAGGTCCCTCAGCGAGGGCCGAGGGACTCGCGAACAACATCAAGGCCAACACGAACCAGGGCGTGATTGAGCTCATCAGGCGACTACCGCAGCGAGGCAACCACACGGTCGACGAGCACCTCCGGGATCTGCGGCTGCGTCCCCGACCATCCCCCCGACGAGCGCCGCACTCAGGAACACCCAACCGAGACTCCGGGTGAGACCCGTCTGCCTGCTCTCGTCCCCGCTCGGCACCACCATCGGTGCAGGGTATCGCTGTCCACGAGTTCGCGAAGGCGACGCCGCCCGAAACGACTGCGGCCCCCATGGGTACAACCCACGACCCCCAAGTCCAGCCCCTCTCTTCGTCCGGAGCGGCCTCCGGTGGGGGCCGTTGCGGTTTGAGGGTCCCCCCCCCGGCGAAACCCTCTGTTCCTCCCAAGCGCCTCGACTAGGGTGAGCCCATGACTCATCGACGACTGGCCCTCATGGCCCTCGCGGCGCTCCTCGCGGCCTGCACCCCCCTTCGCGGCGGCCGAGGGAGCAGCGGCGGGGCCGACGACGACGACTCCGCCGCATCGAACGACGACGACGACGCGGCCGACGACGACGACCTCGCCGACGATGACGACGCGGCCAATGACGACGACCTCGCCGACGACGACGACGCAGCCGACGACGACGACGCCGCGGGCAACGCAGGGGTTCTCACCATCGCTGGCTCCCCCGTGGGCCCCACGACGTTGGACGTGGTGTTTGGCGTCCTCGACCCCTCAGAGACGCCGCCTTCGTTCCCGGCAGCCATGCTCATCGCCTGGCCCGGCATCGACTGCGGCGCCTTCCAGGCGTACTACGACGCCGTCATCCCGGCGTGGCTCGCGTGGGACGACGGACAGATCGACCTCGATGACCTCCTGGACGTCACCTCCACTGCCGGAACCGCCCAGGGGCTGCTCCCGGGCTGGTCGTTCTTTCTGTCCTTCGCCGTCGTCCCGGATACCTCGGCCACCAGCAGCGACATGGAGGTCATGCAGTTCCTCGAGTACGTGCCCGCCCCGGGCGGAGCGGGTGACCTGGGCCCCTACGATGCCTCGCTGATCACCACCGAGTCCGGAGGCTCACTGTCCGTCACCGACGACGTCGGGGGACTGGTGGGCACCTACGCGGTCTCCACGAGCCTGGAGAGCCAGAACGGTGGGACGAGCTACTCCGGCCTCCAGCTGACCTTCGGCTTCGACGCACCCACCTGCCTCTGGCCCTAAACGGCTTCTCATGCAACTGAGGCACCCGTCCAACGCATACGATGTCCCCATGGACGACTCCCTGGCCGCCGAGCTGCGCGCGCTCCTCGCTGAGGGGAAGCAGCTCCACGCCATCCAGCTCCATCACGAGCGCACGGGCTGCGACCTGCACACCTCCCGCGACGCCGTGGTGGCTCTCGAGGAGTCCATGCCTCAGCCACCGAGCTCGGACCCACCCCAGGTCAGCGAGGGCGGCCTCCCCCTGAGACTCCTCATCTTCGTCGTGATGGCGGCAGCGGTGGCGTGGGCCTGGAAGGTCTTCACCTCCTGAGGCGAGCGCCGGCCAGGAGACCTGAGTGACGCCCGACTCTTCGTCGGCTGCGCGCGCGAACTCTCGAGCCCCCCAACCGCGGGTGTACCCAACACGAGTACGGAGAGTCGGCGCGCAGGCCTCCCAGCGGTCGTCTCCCAGCACGAGCCGCCCTAGCTTGCGCATGAACCCACCGCCCAAGGAGAACTCATGCGCTTCCTACTCCCCGCCCTCACCTTGCTTGTCTTGACCGGTTGCGACTTCGCGTCCGACATCGACGACCAGGCCTACGCCGACGGCGGACTGCTCGCCATCGGCGACAGCATCTTCGACTTCCACCGGGGCGAGGGCTCCATCCCCGAAGTCGTGGCCGAGGCCACCGACCTCGCTCTGGTCGACGCCTCCATGGGCGGCGCCATGCTCACCGGCGACGACGAGTCCATCGCGGACCAGCGGGTCGACGGCAGCTTCGAGTGGTTGCTCATGGATGGAGGCGGCAACGACCTCAACGACCGCTGTGCGTGCGGCGCGTGCGAGGGGGTGATGAACGAAGTGCTCACCGCGGACGGACGTGGGGGCGTGATCGCCGACATCGTCGAGGAGGCAACGGCCCAGGGCAGCAAGGTGCTCTTCATGGGCTACCCCGAGCTGCCCGACGGCGCCGAGTTCGGCTTCGACCGCTGCGGAGACGAGCTGACCGAGTTGAACGCCCGGCTCGCCACGCTCGATGCCCAGCAGGACGCGATGTGGTTCGTGTCCGCGGGCGACGTCGTCGGGGCGGACGACCTGGACCTGTTCGATGGCGACCGGGTCCACCCCTCCCCCGCCGGCAGCCAGGTGATGGGCGACTATGTGGCCGAGACCATCTCCGCCAACCGCTGAGGGCACCTACAGGTGCGCGCGCACCTTCGCCCGCCGCATCTTCCACAGGAAGCCGTCCCAGTAGAAGTGGACCAGGCTCTGGAACAGCATCCACCAGAACAGCCACGTCGCCACGTTGGTCCCGAACCACACCGGACGCGGTGAGTCGGTGGCGATGGAGCGTCCCCAGCGGCTCCCCCAGGTGAAGAACGCGCCGAGCAGCACGAAGAACAGGCCGTAGGCGAGCCACGGGTGCTTCAGGACGCGCCCCAGCACGGGCTTGTGGGGCAGCGGCTGCGCGTACTTCTTCCGCATGTACGCCCACAGGAACACGATGTACTCCACCGCGTGGGAGAAGGCGAAGGCCGCAAAGGCGATCCAGAAGTCGAACACCACGAAGCTCGCGCTCAGCAGGGTCGTCCCCAGCGCCATGCTCAGACGTGGCCGGTTCCGCAGCCCGTGCACCCGACGCTCGTGCACCAGCCACACGACGTGCGCCGCCACCAACGCGACCACCGACAGCGGCACCGCCAC
>JAGSHC010000470.1 GCA_023954745.1 Deltaproteobacteria bacterium
CCGGTCCTGGCTCCACTGCACGCGTCGCTCGCTCGGCCGGGAGCCTCTCCGGCTCCACGGCGCGCACCGCTGGACCCGGCGCGGACCTCCCAGGCTCCACAGCCAGCATCGCGCGTCAGAGCGCTGGCGGCGCCTACTCCACGGCCCGCACGGCGGGACCCGGCGCGGACCTCCCAGGATCCACGGCTCGCGTCGCGCGCTCACGCAGCGCACGAGTTCCGACTGCCGTCGCGCGGGCCTTCGCCTCGGAGCCGACTCCCTTCGTCGGCGCGCGCGTCGCCCGCAGCCGCATCAGCGACCGTGCGTCTCGCGCAGAAGCGCCTACCTCAACGGTGGCACGTACCTTCGCTCGCAGCGTCGCGGCAGCTCCGGTCACTGCCCGGCGGAGCTTCGCGCCCAGCCGCGCGCCGAGCCTCACGCTGCCCGATGCGCCCGTCTCACGGAGCTCCGAAGTCGCTCCGGAGCCGCAGGCCACGGCCTTCTCGGACCTCTCGGCCGGCTGGAACCGCCCCGTCGCAGAGGGTGCCGCTCCCTCGAGCCCCTGGGTCACTCCCGGAAGCAGCCTCCGTCGCTCGGCGTCGGCGCCTCCGGCGGCCCGTGCCCTGGCTCGCTACGAAGCCCCCACGAGCAGCGCGCGCACCGCCTCACCCTCCTACGGGTCGACCGCAGGCGCGCGCACGGCATCCCGATCGGCTGCCGGCCCCACCAGCACCGCCAGGGTCGCTCGGCAGGCCGGCCGGGCCGAGCAACCAGCAGGGTTGAGCCGCCTCCTGTCCCGGGACGCTGCGAGCTCTCCCCCTCGGGCAGGAGAGCGAGCAGTCGCTCGTTCCCTGACGTCGGCAGCGACCCTGGGCACCGCCCCGGTCCGTCGGTCCCGGCTCTCGGGAATCGAGGGCACCGTGGCCAGCAAGCCCGTGGCCCGCAGCTCTGAGTCCGAAGTGGGTGCCTCCACCACTCGAGTCATCCAGGGATGGACCCGACCCGAGTCCACTACGACGACCGCCGGACCAGGCTCCACCCTCTCCCGCTCCACGGCGCCCACGGCTCGAGCCCTCGCCCGCGCTGGCGCGCCCCAGACCAGCTCGGCAGCTTCCCAGGCCACCGCAGCCCCCGTACAGCGTGCGAGCAAGCGCATGGCGGCGGCCTCGCGTCACGCCGATGGCTCCCGCTCTCGTCCCCTCACGGCCAGTCGGTCCACGGACACCCTCGCTCAGCGCCCCGTGCGACGATCGAGTGAGCCCGCGCCGCTGCCCACGTCGACGGCCCGCACCGGGTTCGCCGCCAGCCGGAGCGTCGATGGCGCCCGCACGGTGCGCACCGGAGCAACCGGAGGACAGGGTGCCAGCGTGCACCGCACCGCGAGCACTCCCACGGTCGGCGCTCCCACCAGTTCGGTGAGCCGCGCCCTGGCGCGATCCAGCGCCCAGAGCACGGGCACTGGGGTCGGACTCGGATTCCAGTCCGAGCGCACGGCGGCTCGACGCGCCATGGCCCCCTCGTACAGCTCGCCTGCGATGCCGGTCGCAAACGCACCGGGCGTCGCGCGCTCGTCTGCCTCCGCAGGGGTCCAGCCTGGGTTCGACCAGAGCCTCTCGGCGTCGCAGTCGGGCGTGGCTCGATCGTCGGCCTGGAACACCCCCCTCGCTGGCCCGACCATGACCCCGGTGCGGACCCCCGCGCTGGCGCGTCAGGCGGACGGTGACTCCGCGCGCCGCTCAGAGAGTCGTCGTGCAAGTTCGACTGCCCGCCGCGCCGCCCAAGGAAGCGCCGGGCCCCGGTCTACGGCCCCGGTGGCTCGAGCGACGTACCGCTCCGCCGAAGGTGCGCCCACGTCGCGATGGTCCACCTCGGTGTTCCAGGGCGCTGCCCTGGCTCGGGCGGTGGGTCGCTCCGAGACTCCCGCGGACGCCAGCGGTGCTCCGCTCGCACGTCAGGCATCCAGCCCCGCAGCGGCGGCCGCGGGATGGGCATCGCCGCTGGCAGCCCGGTCGAGCGC
>JAGSHC010000054.1 GCA_023954745.1 Deltaproteobacteria bacterium
CGTCGTCATCATCGTCGTCGCCCGTGGCGTCGTCATCATCGTCGTCGCCCGTGGCGTCGTCATCATCGTCGTCGCCCGTGGCGTCGTCATCATCCCCTGCGTCGTCGTCGTCGCCTGTTGCGTCGTCGTCATCGCTGGCGCCGTCGTCATCGTCGTCGTCGTCGTCGTCGTCGTCGCCCACGAACGGCGCGCACTCGCTGTCGGACAGGTCGGTGGATCCGTCGCAGTCGTTGTCGAATCCGTCGAAGCAGTAGGTGACCGTGTCCTCGTCCAGTCCGGGGTTCACCGTCGACTGGCCGTCGTTGCAGTCCCCAGCGCAGCTCAGCCACCCGTCGTTGTCGCCGTCGTAGCCCTCATCGACCTGGCCGTCGCAGTCGTCGTCGTCCCCATTGCAGGCCTCGAAGGCTCCGGGGTAGATGGACGCGTTGTTGTCGTCGCAGTCCACGGTCTCGTCTGCTCCGTCGCCGTCGTTGTCCACGCTGACGGTGTTGGTGTCGAGGAATGACACGCCATAGGGGTCCGCGAGGCTTGGCGAGTTGCACGACAGCTCGGCGAAGCCCTGGGACGAACTCAGGCCCGCCGTGGCCGAGGCGCCGTTGTTGTAGGTGGCGCTCCCGTAGTCCGTGTCGATGTACTGAATCTCGATCAGTCCACCCTCGTGGAGCGCGATCTGGAACTCGACGATCCCGGACGCCAGGTCGTAGTGCTGTACCTGGTCCCAGTGGACGACAAACGCCCGGTTCGGGGCGGACCCGAGGGTGCCGTACTTGATCACGTTGCTGCTGCCCGAGGCGGCAGGGTTCAGGTCGTCCCACAAAGCCAGGACGCCGTTGAAACCCATGTTCGCGGAGAGGCAGGTGTTGGTGTAGTCGAGGTCGCCGGCGCTGCCGAACACGATCCCGCCGTTGTCGTCAATCGTGACGGTCGAGTAGCTCGACCCGAAGAAGTCAAAAGTGAACGGCAGGTTCACGGCCTGCGGAGCCTCATCCGTCACGCCGGAGAGCGTGGAGACGTTGTAGCTCCCCAGTGTCGGGCCGAAGCTTTCGTCGCTGTCAGCCCAGATGTAGCCGTAGCCACTGTCCGAACCGGTGGACGCGAGTGCCGTGCCTGGGAGGGCAGCGGCGAGGACGAGGGCAAGGTGGAGGCTTCTCATGAGGTGACTCTGCCCCACGATCCGGTCACGGGGCGTCACACGCTGCAACGCCCTGTCACAGGAGCCTCAGCGAGCCTGTCAGCGCTACCTCGGCGCTACTCGATGACCTGGCTGACCTGGTCCTCGAGGTCCGTCGCGTTGGTCTTGCTCACGGCCGCCCAACGGTTCCGGGTGCGGTCGGAGCGAGCGAAGTAGGCGTATGCGACCTCGTCCTCGGTGCTCTTTGCGTCGTCGACCATGCGGCCGAGCTCCACGGTGCCGAGCGAGCCTGCCTCGCCTTCGAACTGGACGGCGAAGAGCGGGCTGAGGGCGGCCTCGTCGGGTGCCTCGTCGTCGGTGGGGTAGCTGCTGGCCCGCAATCCGAGGACCTTGTCGACGAAGCCGCCAAAGACGCTGTCCTTGTCCTCCGGCGACGCCTCGGCTGCCCAGAAGCTGTTCGCCTTGTCGTGCCGACCCTGGTGCAGACGCTTGGGGCCGGCGGGAGCTCCTCCCACGAGCACCGTGGCGCTCGCCACGTCAGCCGCCTCTGCCGTCAGGAGAACCCGCTCCACCAGGCGGTTCTCCGCGCCGCGCAGAGGGCTCAGGTCCTTGCTTGCGACCAGAAAGACGGAGTCCTTGCCCGCGAGCTTGACGTAGGTGTCGCTGCTTCCGTAGGCCTTCTCGCCGATCTGGAAGGTCACCGAGCCGCTTGTCGACTCGATGGTGAAGCTTCCCTTCGGCTCGTCCAGCCCCATCTGAGCGAGGGAGTCGGCGTCCAGGCCGTCGAACTCGCGTAGGGCCTCCAGCGGGCTGAAGCTCTCAACCAGCTTCTTGGCAGTGGCGTTGCCCGGGAAGCGGCGGAGCTTGGCGTCGCCGTACGTGACGACGACCTCGGGCTTCGCGGGCTGGGTGGTCTCGGCTTCGGCGGAGTCGTCGTCGCCCTTGGGGCCGGCGGAGTCGTCGTCGTCGCCCGCGGGCTCCACCTCCGTCTCGATCTTCTCCTTCTTGCCCGCGACGATCCAGGTGGTCACGTCGTCATCGGTCCCGGAGACCTCGATGGTCGCCACGGACGTCTCGTCTTCCCAGGCCATGGACTTGATGCCGCTCGGGCCCGGGTCGTAGACCACCGCTCCGCTGTCGTCGGTGGGCTCCTCGGCGTTGCGCACCATCCAGGCGGCGCCCAGGGTCAGCACCAGCAACACCCCGTAGATCAGGCTCTCCGAGCGCTTCATGCCGTCCTCCTGCGTCGACGGTTCACGCCAGCTCCGAACCCGATGAGGAGGAGGGGAACGAACGCGGTGGTCCCGTAGAACCAGAGCTTGTCACTGTCCTTGGTATGCAGCATCGGGGTGTCCTCGATGTCAGACACCTCGCCGGCCAGGAGCACTTCTCCTTCGAGCCACAGGGTCGCCTCCCCGAACCAGTTCTGGTTCATGGGCACCCGGCTGAAGAGGAGGTCCGAGATGACGTCGGCGTCGGCGGTGACGATGGCTCGGCCACCCTCGCCCGTGCCCTCCGTGTCCGCGAGCTCCACGGCCGCGGTGAGGTTGTACACCTTCTTCTCCTCGGTGCCGTCCATCTCGCGGTTGTCGTTGGCGTCGGCGAACGTGCCCGCCAGGGTCCGCATGGTGAACGTGACGTCGGCGCCGCCGTCCTTCTTTGCCTTCGCGCCCTCACGCTTGTCCAGCGCCCCCGTCACGGGGAAGACGACGTTGCCCTTCGTCGTCAGCTTCGTCAGCAACGTGGTGCTGTCGTGCGACGTGACCCGGTTGCTGTAGAGGATGGAGCGGTCTCCCTTGCGACGGGTCAGGGCGACGTACTTGCTGGCGTGGGCCAGAGTCGTGTTCGAGACCGTGACCCCGAGCAGCTCGAGGAGGGGATCCAGTTCCGGGTCCTCCTCGACGTCCGGGTCGACCATCAACATCATCGAGCCGCCGCCTTCGAGGTAGCGCACGAGCGACTCGAGCTCCTGGGGGAGCATGGGGTTGCGCGGCCCCGCCACGATGACGAGGGTCGCGTCGTCAGGGACGTCCTCGCTGAGGCCCTCCTTCAGACCGAGGTTCTTGACCTTGTAGTTGAGCTGCTTGAGGACTTCCTTGGCGCCCTTGAGCCCGGGCGGGTCGTCTTCCTTGGGGCTGGTGCTTCGCTCGCCGTGCCCCGTCACCAGGTAGGCAACGCGGGGGTCGCGGCTCACCTTGTTGAGCTTGGTCTGCACGTTCTTGTCGAGCTTCTTGAGCTTGCTCCGGGCCTTCTTCGGGTCCACGTCGAGCCGCACCTGTTCGTGCTCCTCGCCCTTGGTGAAGACGACGACGCCGTTCTTGCGCGCGCGGAGCTCCTTGGCGAGGCCGGGGTGCATGTCCCGGTCCTTGCGCTGGACGACGAGGTTGGCACCCGCCGCATCGAGGTCGTCGAAGTAGGGCTCGATGAGCTCGAGGACGTCGTTGGCGGGAGGGAAGAAGAGAGTGACCGTGACCTCCTCGTCCAGGTTGCGCGCCATCTCCAGGGTCTGGCCGCTCGGGACGAGGTTGCGCACCGTGCGCAGGTCGATACGCTCGTCCGTCTCCGACGCGACCCAGTTGAGGGCGAAGAGCCACGCAGTGGCGAGGCCGATGGCGAGGCCGGCGTTGCCCGCCTCGAACAGCCGTCGCACCTCGAGCTGGTCCGAACCAGCCATGGAGAGCAGGCTGCGCTCCATGGCGAGGGCCGGAAGCGTCCCGCAGAGCAGGGCGATGGGCCAGGCTGTGCGGAGCGCGATGTCCATGGACTCGCTCTCGATGCCGCCCATCGTCGCGGCGAAGTACAGGGCAAGCCCGAGCAGCCCGGCGCCGTAGAACAGAACCAGACGGGCCATGACGGTGCGCTGCTGCGCGCTCCCGCCGAGGCTCCGGGCGCGGTTCGCCAACGCCACCACCGCGAAGAGAACGCCGAGGCCCGTGGCGGGCCAACGAAGCCCGCTGCCCTCGCCGAAGAAGCGCTCGCCCACGAAGACGAGGATGAGACCCAGCGACCAGGTGATGAGGGAGAGGGGCCGGGCCATCAGCGCCACCTCCGCGCACCGAGCACCTTTTGGGTCAGTAGCAGGAAGAAGAACGTCACCGAGCTGTAGAACACGATGGACCGGGTGTGGATGGTCCCTTCGCGGAAGTCCTGGAAGTGCCGGTAGTAGAAGTCGAGATACGCGAGCAGTTCATCCAAGGGGGGGCTGGCCACCTTGCTGAAGAGCCACATCACGCAAGTCAGCGCGGCGAGGATGCCGCCCAGGACCACCGAGACCACCTGGCTGCTGGTCAGCGAGGAGGTGAAGGTCCCCAGCGCGGTGGCCGCAGCGCCCACCAGGGTCAGGCCGAGGTAGCCGGAGAAGACGTGGCCTGGATGGACCGAGCCGTTCACCGCCACCATCAGCGGCATGTACAGCGACGCCAGCAGGATGAGCAGGACGAAGATCCAGGCGGACATCCACTTCCCGATGGCGATCTGCCAATCCGACGCAGGGGAGGTCAGCAGGAGCACCATCGTGCCGTCGTGACGCTCCTCGGCGATGAGCCGCATCGAGAGCAGCACGCTGGCCACGAGCGTCATGCCCATGGAGAAGTAGAAGAAGTCCTGGAGGACCTTGCTCGACAACTTCTCCGAGTCGCCGAGCGCAAATACGTTGAACAACACGCCCTGGAGCATGAGGATGCCGGCCGCGATGACCCATCCACTCCAGCCGCGGAAGTAGGCGCCGAGCTCTCGCCCGACGATGAGCGCGATGGCTCTCATCCTTCTGCCTCCTGGCTTCCCGCGAGCTTGAGGAAGAGATCCTCCAGCTCGTTGCTCGCTGCCTCCACGCGGGAGACGCCGAATCCAGAGCCCACGAGGGCTCCGACAATCTGTTCCACTTCGCCGGACCGATCCTGGCCCGCCAGCACGACCGTGAGTTCGTGGACTTCGCCCTCGCCCCCGGCCCGGGTGACGGACACCTCCGTGACTGCATCGAGGCCGCGCACGCTGTCCGCAGCCGCCGCCACGTCGCCGCGCACGTCGAACTCGTAGCTGCCGCCGGTGCCGATGCGGGAGTGAATGTCCGCTTCGCTGCCCTGGGCCACGAGGCGCCCGTCTCCGAGCATCAGGAGCAGGTCACAGGTCTCTTCGACCTCGAGGAGGTTGTGGGAGCTGATGAGCACCGTGTGGTCCCCGCCGAGGCCCCGGACGAGCTTGCGCATCTCCACGCGCTGCAGGGGGTCCAGCCCGGAGACCGGCTCGTCGAGGATGACCAGGCTGGGATCGTGGATGATCGCCTGCGCGATTCCGACCCGCTTCCGGTACCCCAGAGAGAGGGTCTCGATGACGCGGTCGCCATGCTGGGACAGGCCTGTGCGTTCGAGGACCGATGGCAACCGGGCGGAAACCTCCGCGCCCCCCATGCCCCGGAGCTTGCCGAGGTAGGTGAGGAACGCGCGCACCGTCATCTCCTTGTAGAGCGGGGGCTCTTCGGGGAGGAAGCCGATGCTGCGGCGCACCTTCTCGGGCTCCGCGACCACGTCCACGCCATCGACCCGCACGCTGCCCGCTGTGGGGAGGAGGAAGCCCGCGAGGATCTTGAGCGCTGTGCTCTTCCCGGCTCCATTCAGCCCGAGGAATCCGGCGATCTGGCCCCGCTCGATGGAGAACGAGAGGTCCGAGACCGCGCGGATATCGCCGTAGTACTTCGTCAGTCCGTCGACTTCGATCATCCGGTCTCCGTCAGTCTGCGTCTGCGCCGAAGCTGCGGTTCAGCACCTGGCTGATTCCGCGCGCTTCCGCGGCGAGGGAGGCGACGTCCGCGTAGCGGAGCGCCTGGTCTGCATCCGAGAGTGCGTGCTCGGGCTCGGGGTGTACCTCGACCAGCAGCCCGTCGGCGCCGGCGGCGATGCCCGCTCGGGCTAGGGGCCGCACGAGGTTGCGCACTCCGGCGGGGTGCGAGGGGTCGACGATGACCGGCAAGTGGGTCAGGGCCTTGAGCACGGGGATCGCGGCCACGTCGAGGGTGAAGCGCGAGTGGCTGGCAAATGTGCGCACCCCACGCTCACAGAGGATCACGTGGCAGTTGCCCTCCTTGAGGATGTACTCGGCCGCGTTGAGCAACTCGTCCACGCTTGCGCTGAGGCCGCGCTTCAGGATCACCGGCTTCGAGGAGCGTCCCACCCGCTTGAGAAGCGAGTAGTTCTGCATGTTCCGGGCGCCGATCTGCACGACGTCTGCGTACTCCTCCACCATGGCCAGCTGCTCGAGGTCCATGGCCTCGGTCACGATGGGGAGCCCAGTCGCCTCGCGGGCGCGGGCGAGCATCTGAAGGGCCGGCTCCCCGTGCCCCTGAAAGGCGTAGGGGTTGCTGCGGGGCTTGTAGGCGCCGCCACGCAGCGCCTGGGCTCCCAGGCTCTTGAGGTAGTGAGCGGTCTCGAGGAGCCGTGACTCCTCATCGACGCTGCAGGGCCCCGCGACGAACCAGGCGTTGTCGGATCCCACGAGGGCCTCGCCGATCGCGATCTCCGTGCGGGCGTCCGCCGCTTCAGCGGTGGCGAGCCGGTACGGCTTGCTCACCCGAATGGCGCGCATTACGCCCGGCATCGAGCGGACGTCGGGGATCATCGCCTCGCCCCAGTTCCCCGTGACGGTGATGGCGGTGCGCGCCTTGCCAGGCACGAGCCCTGGCGTCAGGCCCGCCTGGCGGACCCGCTCTTCGACGGCAGCGACCTGATCATCGGTCGCGCCCTTCTTCAACAGAATCAGCATGTTCGCTCCATCGCGCACCCCCGGGTCCAGGGCGCCGGACGAGGGAGCGTAGGGTTGGACTTCCAAAAGTCAAATAGGCCGCCGTCCTGCGCTTCTCGCCCGCATCGACGCTGCTATGTTCCGCGCCCTCGCGGCCCCCGGAG
The DNA here is from genome assembly GCA_023954745.1 of Deltaproteobacteria bacterium. Taxonomy (GTDB): domain Bacteria; phylum Myxococcota_A; class UBA796; order UBA9615; family UBA9615; genus JAGSHC01. Next base: position 7,030 of record JAGSHC010000054.1, read on the forward strand.
TGCGATGTCCGAGAAGCCCCTCATCCTTGTGACCAACGACGACGGGATCCGCGCGGCCGGGCTCGAGCAGCTCGCTGCCGCCGCGGCGACGCTGGGGGACGTGTGGGTGGTGGCCCCCGAGTCCGAGCAGTCGGCCATGGCGCATGCCTTGACGCTGCACCACCCGCTCCGCATTCGCGAGTACGGCCCCCAGACCTTCAGCGTGGATGGCACGCCCACGGACTGCGTCTTCTTTGCCGCGCTCCACATCTGCCCGCGCAAGCCTGACCTGGTCCTGAGCGGCGTGAATCGCGGGGCCAACGTGGGCGACGACGTCACCTACTCGGGCACGGTGTCGGCCGCCCTGGAAGGGGTGATCATGGGGTTCCCCGGAGTCGCCGTCTCGCTGGTGATCACCCACGACGGCCCCCGGGACTACGCGCCCGCCTCGAAGTACGCCGTGGAGCTGGCGAGGGACGTGCTCCGGCGAGGGCTCCCGGACAAGGTCTACCTGAACATCAACGTGCCCCAGATTCCCGCGGAGGAGATCAAGGGGGTCCGGGTGACCACCCTCGGTCACCGGATGTACGACGACCGGATCATCGCCTGCGAGGATCCCCGCGGAAAGCCGTACTACTGGATCGGCGGCAAGCGGTTCGAGGCGAAGGACATCCCAGGCTCGGACTGCAACGCGGTCCTCGACGGGTACATCTCCGTGACGCCGTTGCACGCAAATCCCACGGACTACGGAATGCTCGAGGAGCTTCGCGGTTGGGAGCTCGAGCGAGGATGATTGGCTCCGCGACCTCCGGGCGGTTCGAGACCCTGCGCCGCAAGATGGTCCAGCAGCAGCTGGGTGGCATCGTCGATGGCCGGGTGCGCGACGCAATGGCGATGATCCCGCGGGAGCGCTTCGTCGGGTCGGTGATGCAGCCGCGGGCGTACGAGGACGGGCCCCTGCCCATTGGCGCAGGCCAGACCATCTCCCAGCCCTGGATCGTCGCGCGCATGACCGAGTTGCTGGGGCTGGACGGGCACGAAAAGGTGCTCGAGATCGGGACGGGCAGCGGCTACCAGACGGCGATTCTGGCGGCCCTCACGCGCAAGGTGATCTCGCTGGAGCGCATCGGCGACCTCGCCCGCTCCGCGCGTCGCCGCCTCTCGGATCTCGGGCTGAGCAACGTCACGGTGCTCGCGTCCGACGGCACCATGGGGCGAAGCGACTATGCGCCCTACGACGCGGTCATCGTGACTGCCGGCGCACCCGCGATCCCGGAGCGCCTCATCGAGCAGGTCGTGGTGGGGGGCCCGGTGGTGATCCCCGTGGGCGACGCGAAGTCGCAGGTTCTGTTGCGTCTCACGCGGACGCCCGATGACGACAGCGGCCACGTGCAGTGGCGTGAAGAACGATTCGAGAACTGTCGGTTCGTGCCGCTCATCGGGCGGTTCGGCTGGAAGGAGCAGTAGATGGACATCGACACGAAGTGGATCGAGGACCTGGTTCGGGACATCCCGGACTTCCCCAAGCCCGGCATCGTCTTCAAGGACATCACCCCGGTTCTGCAAGACCACAACGCGTTCAAAGCGGTGGTCCAAATGGTGTCGCTGCGGTACCTGGGCAAGAACATCGAACGGGTCATCGGCGTCGAGAGCCGCGGCTTCCTCTTCGGTGGGCCCGTGGCCTTCGAGCTGGGCTGCGACTTCGGGATCGTGCGCAAGGCGGGCAAGCTCCCCTACAAGACCATCGCACGGACCTACGACCTCGAGTACGGCACGGCCACCCTCGAGGCCCACGTGGACACCGTCAAGCCCGGCGAGCGCGTCATCATCGTCGATGACCTGCTCGCCACTGGCGGCACCGCCCGCGCGACCGTCGAGCTCATGCGAGAGCTCGGCGCCAACGTGGTGGGAGCCGTCTTCCTCATCGAGCTGGGCTTCCTGCCGGGTCGGCAGGTGTTGGAGGATCTCGGAGTCGAGGTCTTCGCACCCCTCGTCTACTGAGCAAAAGGAACTGAGAACATGACGATCGAGAACATCACGAAGATTGGCGTCCTGGGCGCCGGGCAAATGGGTGGGGGCATCGCCCACGTGGCCGCAGTCGCGGGCTACGAAGTCCTCCTGGCCGACGTGTCCGTAGAGCGGGCCGACGCTGGCAAGCAGGCCATCGGTAAGCGCCTCGCGCGCGGCGTGAGCAAGGGACGCATGACGCAGGAGGATGCGGACGCGGCGCTCGCGCGCATCACCCCGTGCACTTCGGCCGACTTCGGTGCGGTGGACTTCGCCGTCGAGGCGGCCACAGAGAACGTCGACCTCAAGCTGAAGCTCTTCAAGCAGCTGGACGAGGTCGTCCCCGCTGGAGCGATCCTCGCCACGAACACGTCGTCCATCTCCATCACGAAGATCGGGGCGGTGACGTCACGTCCCACGCGCGTCATTGGCATGCACTTCATGAACCCGGTGCCGGTGATGAAGCTGGTGGAGGTCATCCGGTCCATCGAGACCGCGGACTCCGTCGTTGCGCAGACCGTCGCTCTGGCGGAGAGCATGGGCAAGACCTGCGTCGAGGCGAAGGACCAGCCCGGGTTCGCGGTGAACCGCATCCTGATGCCCTACATCAACGAGGCGTTCCAGACCTTGTACGAGGGCATCGCGAGCGCCGAGGGCATCGACACCTCGATGAAGCTCGGCACCAACGTGCCCATGGGCCCCCTGACCCTGGCCGACTTCATCGGGCTCGACACGTGCCTCGCCATCATGGAGGTCCTGCACGACGGCTTCGGTGACAGCAAGTACCGCCCGTCCCCCGCGCTGCGCAAGTACGTCGAAGCTGGCCTCCTCGGCCGCAAGACGGGGCGCGGCGTCTTCGACTACCGGAGCTGAGATGTCCGACGACGTGGTTCTGTACGAGGTGAGCGACGGCATCGCTGTCGTCACGATCAACCGCCCCAAGGCCTTGAACGCGCTCAACAGCGCGGTCCTGGCCGGTCTCGGCGCTGCATTTCGACGCGCCGGCGAGGAGGGCGTGCGCGGCGTGGTCCTCACGGGCGCCGGCCCCAAGGCGTTCGTCGCGGGGGCCGACATCGCCGAGATGAAGGACCTGACGAGCGAGCAAGCCGAAGGGTTCGCGCGGTCGGGTCAGGCCGTGTTCGATCGCATCGCGAACTTCGCGGGGGTCGTGGTCGCGGCGGTGGGCGGCTTCGCGCTGGGGGGCGGGATGGAGCTCGCCATGGCGTGCGACCTCATCATCGCGGCCGAGAACGCGCGCTTCGGGCAGCCCGAGGTGAACCTGGGCGTCATCCCCGGGTTCGGGGGCACGCAGCGATTGGTTCGCCTCGTCGGCGTGCAGCGGGCCCGCGAGCTCGTGTTCACGGCGCGGATGGTCAAGGCGCCCGAGGCGGTCACGCTGGGCATCGCGCTCGAGGTCGTCGAGGCCGGCACGGCCGTCGATCGCGCAAAGGCCATCTTGGGAGGCATCGCCACGAAGGGGCCGCTGGCCATCGAGTACGCCAAGAAGGCAGTCAACGGGCACCTCGACGGCACCCTTGCCGACGGTCTCGCCAACGAAGCCTCCCTCTTCGGAGCCTGCTTCCTCACCGAGGATCAGACCGAGGGCATGACCGCCTTCGTCGAAAAGCGGGCTGCGAGCTTTCGGGGCGCGTGAAGGCCTGAGCCGACAGGGCTCACCCCGTCAGTCGGCGTCCTCACCCCTGCCGGCGTCGCCCGCGAAGGGCCACTCCGCGGTGCGGCGTCCCGAAAGGTCGCCCGCGGCGGCCGGGGTGCCTCCCGGGGGATCGAGCACCGCAGCCCTCGGAGCTCCAGGCGCTGGGGGGCCCGCGGCCTCGATGGCTCGCCCGATCAGCGCCCACTCCGCGGTCTGTGCTCCAGAGAGCGGGCTGAGCGTGGACTGGGGAACGAACTCATCGGGGGAGGGGACTCCGGGGACGGCGCGCCCCGACGCGTTGCCCAGGGCCCACTCACCCGTCGACGGGGTCAGACCCTCGTCCTGATTGAGCCACTTGATCTTCTCGTGGGCCATCGCCTGGCTGGTGATGACGCGTGGGGTGCTGCTGGTGGAGAGGATCCCCGCAGAGGCACCGTCGAAGGCCCGTTGCGCCGCGTCGATCCAACTGCCTTCCCCTGGGGGGCGGTTGCCCAGTCTCCAGGCGGCCTCCGCGGCCGTGAGCACGCTCTCGAAACAGTCCTCTCCGCCGACGTCGGTCATGGCGACGCCGTCGAGCTCGAGCCTGACCACGGGGGTCAGGGTGTCTCCACGACGAATGTCCCACCGTACGAAGCGAATCCCCATGAGACGAGGGTAGCAGTCGGCCCGCGCGCGAGAGCCCAAGCGAAGAGGCCGCGACGCACGGTTGGCGTCGCGGCCTCTCCCTGGCCGGGGCTGGGGTTCCCGGGTCAGTAGCGGATGAGCATGTCGCTTCGGTCGCCGTAGTTGTCCCAGGCTTCGAAGAGCACGTCCACGGCCTCGCCGCAGAAGAGGTCCGACTCACGCTCCCACACGAGGCCACCCCACACGCCCTCACCTTCATAGACGAGGCCGAAGGTGTCGATCATGTAGTCGGGGTCGTCGGCGAGGAAGATGGTCACGTCGACGAACTCGACGTCGGTCCAGCCATCGAGGTCGTCGACGACGGCCTGGAACTCGAAGAAGTAGTCGTCGCGCACTTCGTCGTACTCGCAGAGCCACCAGGAGTCGTTCCCGTCAAAGACCGGGGCGTGATTCACGACGGGCGGGGGCTGGTAGACGGAATCGTCGTCGTCGACGTAGACGTCCTCTTCGACGAAGACGAAGCAGCCCGTGAGGCTCGAGGTTGCAATGAGGAGTAGGGCGAAGAGAGATGTCAGGTTCAGCGTGCGCGGCATGGCGGTCCTCCGGGTCAGCAGTCGGCGTTTCCTTGCGCCGTGTTGCATGCCTCTGTGACGGGACACCCCTCCGGACCATTCACGAAGGGGGCACTTTTTCCTCTTCAGCACGCCGCCGCCGGGCCGCCCGTCGCTGCTTGAACTCAACCAGGGTCACGATCTCGTCCACGTCATCGTCCGCCAGGCCCTGACTCTCCAGAAGCCGGGCGAGGTCTCCGAGGGCGGAGGCCTCGCCTCCTGGGGCCGGAGACACCAGCAGGCGCACCTGGATGGTCTCGCGCGGGGGCGTCGCCAGTTCGAAGTGGAGCGACAGGGTGCCCGGGTCCCACCGCCAGCCGTGCAGGAGTCCCCGCGCATAGGGAACGAACAGGTCCGCGTGCTCCTCGAACCAGAGGGGGTCCAGGTCTACGTCGGGACGTCGAAGGCGCCGGCGCAGCCAGGCGTCTACGTGCTCCCGCAGTCGCCGGGGCGCCAAGCGGTCGGCGTCGAGAGCCGGCACCAGCACGTGGTCGACGAAGGCTCGCCACGCCGCGGACTCGAGGGTGCCTCGCGGTGCCCCCTCGAACTCGGCCTTCACGCCCGCGCGCTGCCGACAGGTGCCCAGCAGGAACCGGCGCAGGCGGGGGAATGCGGGGGCAGGAGGGGCCAGCAAGCGACCTACTTGGGAGCGCGCCGTGGCCTCGTACTTGAGCGTGAGGAGGTCACGCTCAGGCAGGTCGAGCGTCTCTGCCAGGGCGAGCAGTCGGTCGTCCGAGGGCAGCCGCTCCCCTCGCTCCACCATGCCGATGAAGTTCCCGTTGGCGAGACCCAGGCGCTCGCCCACCTCAGCGAGGGTGAGGCCGAGCAGGCGTCGACGTTCCTTGAGGCGAACGCCGAGAGCGGTGGGACGTGTGCTCGCGATGCCCGAGGCTAACACGCAGCATCGACGGCCTCGCAGGGCTGCAGGGCCCCGTTTACATGGCTTTTACGCCCGCTACACACCGCCGGGTATGTAGGATGGAGATCGACTGGGAGAGCCGCTGTGTCCAACCGCCCCGCTTCGATGATTCCCGCGCTGCTGGCCTTGCTGCCCGCGCTGGCGTTGTCGGGCTGGACTCGGGCGTACATCGCGGAGAAGCACTCGGCTCTGGAGCCGGTGGTCGAGGTCGAGGACGCCGACCGGCAGGTGGTCCTGGAAGTCCTCATCGCCGAGGGTGGATACCGCCTCCGCATCAGCGAGCCCGAGCGGGAGGGTTGGCAGCCGCCGCTGCGCACCGCGCGCCGGACCCGCCTGGATGGCCGCGAGACCTTCGTCGCTCTTGGACCAGGGCTTCCGCCGTCGCGGGTCGTCACGGCCGCCGAGGACCTCCTCGAGGACGGCGAGCGTCCCCTCGTCCAGCTCCGCGCAGAGGACGCCATTCCGTGGGCCCGTGTGCTCGAGGCCGGCGAAGCCCTCGAGCCGCTGTTGGGCCGGCCCCTCGATACGAGCTCGCTCCTGGCCGGAATGCTCGTCGACGCTCGTCCCTGAGTTCGGGCGCCTGATTCCCTCTTCGTGTTTCCCCCGGGGGCCTTCTTCGGTTCCTGCCAGGGTGTACTGGCGCCCGATCCATCCGGCGTCAACGTTGCACCGAACTGGCGAGGGTCCCGATTCGTCCTTGCTCAGGCAAGCGTGACCCTTCAAAATGCGGCGATCTTCCCCCCGGAAGGTCGAGTCGAGGGCCGAGACGCCCACGAACACAGGAGTTGTTGAATGCAGTTGTCGCGCACCACGTCGATGTTGTTCAGGTCCGCACTGGCCCTCACCCTTCTCGGAACTACCGTCACCACCGCGTGCAACCGAACCGAGATCAGCGCGCTGCGCGCACGCTTCGACATTACGTGGGCCGAGGACTTCGGCTTCGTCGCTGGCGACCTCGATGCATCGGGTTTCGTCTTCGGCACCGTCACGACCGGCGAGGTGTCCACTATCGAGGTGGCCATCACCAACGGCGGCAACGCCACCCTCGACGTGCTCTCCCTCGACATCGTCAGCGCGACGTTCGACGAGAACGGCGACCTGGCCAACGAGATGGTGGTGGAGAACCACCCTGAGCTGACCCACAGCGGGATCCCCGGCGCAGTCCCGAACGGCTCGCTGTACACCTTCGAGATGCGGTTCTCGCCGATCTTCGGCACCGCCCTCGACGAAGGCTTGTTCCTCGCGGTCAGCCACGAGCTGAACGAGGACGGCCCCAAGCTCTACGTTCCGATCACCGGGGAAGGCTTCGGCGAGCCCCAGCCCGACATCTACAGCAAGCCCGAGTGGCATGACTTCGGCACCATCGACCTCGGGCAGACCTCGCCCGAGGTCAGCTTCGCAGTCGGCAACGGTGGGCCTGGGCAGCTCGAGATTGGGTCTGTGAGCCTCGACGACACCACGAACTTCACGTTGGTCGATGCGAGCGCGATCGAGAACGTGAGCTTCGCGAACGGCGACGTCGGGATGATCACGGTGGTCTTCCACCCCCAGGACCAGGGGGAGGTGACGGGAACCATCGTCATCAACAGCAACGACCCCGACGAGGACCCCTACTCCATCCAGTTGCAGGGCATCGGTGACCCCGCTGAGCTCGGCGACCCGCCGACCGCCGTCTGCCAGGCGACCTTCGACGGAAACACCGGGCAGGCAGTGCAGGGACTGCACGCCTGCACCAACGGCAACTGCCCCACCGCGTACTTCGATGGCACCGGCTCGACGGACCCGTCGGGCCAGGCCCTGAGCTACCAGTGGACGCTCACGGGCGCGAGCGGCAGCAGTTCCTCCCTGTCCAGCACCACCGCCGCCAACCCGAGCCTGTTGCTCGATGTGGCCGGTACCTACTCGGTGGAGTTGGTCGTCACCAACGCTGACAATCAGTCCAGCCCCCCCTGCACCGCCACGGTCGAGGCCATTCCCAACGAGAACTTCCGCGTGGAGCTCAGCTGGGCCAACTCGGGGGACGACATGGACCTGCACCTCCTGCAGGCGCAGCCCGCGGGCAGCCCGCGCAGCGATGGAGACTGCTACTACGCCAACTGCCAGGGCACCTGGGGTGCTCTGGACTGGGGCTTCGCGGGTGTCACGGACGACGACCCGAACCTCGACCTCGATGACATCTCCGGCGTGGGTCCCGAGAACATCAACATCGTCCAGCCCGCGGGCGCGCCCTACGACGGCTGGTACGAGATCTTCGTGCACGACTACCCCGGCAGCTCGTACACGCCGTCGAACGCCGTCACCGTGAACATCTTCCTCAACGGTGTGCTCGCGCAGACGTACAACTTCGCCATCTCCGGCGAAGACAGTGACTACTACGTCGCGAAGATCCAGTGGCCCACGGGCCAGATCATCGCGTGCAACGGCCTCGCGGGCTGCCCTTAGCGGGTAGAGACCGGGCGCGCAGCCCAGCGCGCGTACAAGACATCGCAGAGCCGCGGCTCCCTCTGGGGGCTGCGGCTTTGCGGTTCCAGGCGGGTCAGTCCATCCGCTCGAGCTTGATGCGGCCCGGGAACACCTTGGCCGGATCCAGCTGGATGTTCCGGGGCTTCTCCGGAAGACCGTCAATGCGGAGCGCGGCCTCGACCTCGGACAGAACGATGCGGACCACCCGCGACTCCTTGCCAATGTCGTAGCTGAGCAGCAGGGGAGTCGGCAGGGGGAGGACCGGGTCGGTCTCGACGCCGCTGAGCATCACGCCCAGCCCGGAGAGGGTCCAGGTCTCGCCCACCTGGACGAGCTGATACCGGACCTGCGCAGTGGGGAGGGGCGGTGTGTTGAGCACCCAGCCGTACACGAACGCACGCAGGTCAATCCCCGCCAACCCCTGAGCGGCCACCAGGAAGCTCGTCAGGCTGACGGGCGTCTCGCTCTGCGCCACCTGCTTGAGCGTCCCCCGCACGACGTCGTCGCCGATGAGAAGGCGCAGGGAGTGCAGGACGAGCGGTCCCCGCAGCCCCCCCTCGAGCCACACCGCTTCGGACTGAAGTGCCTGAGCCAGCGGGTCGTTGGCGATGCGCCCCGACGTCATGGTGTCCATGTAGGCCTGGCGGAAAGAGGCGAGGGTGCCGTAGCAGCGCCCCCCGTACCCCGCGGGCTCCAAAGCGAGGCACCGCGCCCAGGTCACGAGCCCCTCCACGAGCCAACTGTCGTGCCAGGACCGCCATCCACGGTCCACGGAGAGCCACTGCCGCACGAGCGCACCGAGGAGGGTGTCCCCGCTGACGCGGGTCGTGACGATCTGGTCCGGCGGCGAGTCGAAGCGCCTGAGCCCGATGACCCCGGCGAGGCCCTGCTCTCCGCTCGCTCCCAGGCCCCGCTCCACAATCTCCAACTCGCTCCAGGGATAGGGCCCCAAGATGTCGGTGAGCACGGTGAGGTGCTCCTTCAGCTCGGCTCCGATCCTGGCGTTGGGGATGGGCTGCTCCGGGCTGCGGTGCACCCGGACGAGGGGGAGCCCTTCGCCCATCTTCAGGACCTCGGTCCGCACGTCACCGATGAGCACCGCGCCAGAGCGCACCGGCTCGCGCGTCCGAGACGTGACGATCTTGACCCGCCCGGAGACCTCCTCGCCGATGCGATGCCCCGTCGCGATCACGTCCCAGAACGGAGGGACTGCGACCGTCGTAGTGAACTTGTGGGGGTCCACGCCCACAGGACGCGGGTACCAACTCCAGTTGCCGAGGCTGCGGATCGCCGTGCTGCCTTCGGGCTCGAGGACATCCCCCTCATAGCGGACCAACAGACGCAGCTCGTCGCCGGCCACGGGGGCCACGGGCAACGTCACCCAGAGTCGGCTGCCCGTCCTGAGCCAGGGCACCTCCGTGGGGGTGTCATCCGCGCCCAGGAGGGCGACGCCTTTCACCTCGAGGGGAGCAAACTGGTCGCCGTACACGCGCAGCCGGCCTTCCGCGAGCCGGAGAAGCAGGTGAGGGCTCGCGTCGGTTCGTGCGACGAAGCGCAGCGTCGCCGACCCTTCGAGGGTCTCGAGCATCCGGTCCGGTCCGATGGGGCCGCTGGCCGCGAGCCCCAGTACCACCGACTCGAGGTCGAGAGGCGCGGGGGTCTCTTGCAGGGCGAAGGGCGTGTTCTGCTCGCCGACGGCTTCCTCGCTCGGAAAGGTCCCATACCCGAGATGCCGCGTGCTGCCCGTGGCTCGGCGGAACCAGGTCCCTGGGTCAAACGCATCCCCGAAGGCTCCGCTCGGAGCCCAGAGCCAGCTCAACCAGGGCGACAACACCTCCACCGACCGCTCGAGGTTTGCCGTCCGCAGGCCCTGGGTCCTGAGCTCCACCAACAGCCCCCCGCTGGCACCCTCGGGCGCCGCGAGGACCTCACCGGGGGGGCGCCAGCCGTCTGGGTTCTGAAAGAGGAACCCGTTGATGCGGGTCTGGACGAGGGCCCACACCTTTGGAGGCACCGGACCCTCCTGGAGCCCACCCACCTGCTCGAGGAGGTCCTCTATGGCGCCGTCGGAGCCGACCAGGAGCGCTCCGTCAATGACGACGGTGCCCGGGAGGTCCGGGAACCGCCCGTGGAGTTGAGGGGTTCGCTGCGGCCCCGGGCTACGAACATCAGCCTCGCCGGTCCCGAGGAAGACGAGCCCCACGGTGCGACCGCAGGCTTGAAGGCCGTACAGCGAGCCCTGGCCGAGGCGCAGGCCCATGTAGTCCCGTCGGAGGTCCGCGCTCTCCACCGTCGCCGTGCGGCCCGGGATGGGCTCAATGGACTCCCAGTTGCAGACGGCCTGCGCCTGCGCAGCTCCTGCCGTCCCCAAGAAGAGGAGCAGGAGGCCCAAGAGCGGTCTCAGTCCGACTCCTCGTCGACGGTGTCGAGGGCCGTCGTCGTCTCATCGGCGGTCACCGGTGGAGTGGAGGTCGTCACTCGGCGAGACCCCCGCGAAGGCAACTCCTCGTCGAGGGTCTCCAAAGGAGCGGTGTCCTCGAGGTGGAGGGAGACGTCATCGGGGCGTCCGGCCTCGTCGTGAATCGGGGGCATCTTGCCCGTGGCTTCGGGCTTGAAGTCGGTCGGCTGAATCGCAGGAACCGCGGGGTTCGTCGAGGTGAGTTCGGAGTCCTCTCCGAGACCGCCAGGGTCGATCTCCGACACGGTGGGGGCGTCTTCGAAGCTCTCCATCTGCCGGGACAACGGAGTCTTCGTGCGGCCGCTCTCGATGCGCTCGAGCAGCGGCACCTCCGCCGTACGCGTGAACACGTCCTCAGGGTCCACGAGCTCGCCGAAGGGGCCGAGGCCCATCCCGGCCACCCCCTTGAGGACTTCGGGAATGCCCACGGGGCGTGGGTCGCCCTCTTCGGCGCCCTCGAACAGGCTGTCCATGTCTTCGACGGGGGCGTGCACGTCGGTCTCGTCGTCGGCACTCGTCTCCGGTGCGGCGGGAGACGCGGCCACCACCGGCGGGTCCCGCAGGATCGAAAACGGCGTCGCGGGCCAGTCGACGTTCTCGTAGAGGTGGCAGGACACCTTGTGGCCGTCACGGGCGACCTTGATGGTGGGCGCTTCGACGCGGCACCGGTCGAAGACCAGCGGGCACCGCGTGTGGAAGTGGCAGCCCGACGGCGGGTTGATGGGGTTCGGGACGTCACCCTGCAGGATCACGCGAGCCTTCTTGCGACCGGGCTTGGGGACCGGAATCGCAGACAGCAGCGCCTGGGTGTAGGGATGCAGGGGGTTCTCGAAGAGGTCGTCGCACGTGCTCATCTCGACCACGCGGCCGAGGTACATCACGGCGATGCGGTCCGCGATGTGGCGCACGACGGCGAGGTCGTGAGCGATGAACATGTACGAAAGCTCGTACTCGTCTTGAAGGTCGCGGAGCAGGTTGAGCACCTGGGCCTGGACCGAGACGTCCAAGGCGGAGACCGCCTCGTCGCACACGATGAACTTCGGGTTCAGGGCCACGGCCCGGGCGATGCCAATGCGCTGGCGCTGTCCGCCGGAGAACTCGTGGGGGTAGCGGTTGACGTAGCTCGCCTGGAGCCCGACGCGCTCGAGGAGCTCGCGTGCGCGCTCCAGCCGCGCGTCTCCGCGGGCGATGCCGTGCAGCTCCAGAGCGTCGCCGATGAGCCCGCCCACCGTCATGCGGGGGTTCAGAGAGCTGTAGGGATCCTGGAAGATGATCTGCATGTGCCGGCGCGCGGCGCGCAGCTCGGCGGGGCCCATGGTGAAGACGTTCTTGCCGTCAAAGGTCGCGGTGCCGGCCGTGGGCTCCAACAGTCGAATCACCGTGCGACCCACGGTGGTCTTCCCGCATCCCGACTCACCCACCACCCCGAGGGTCTCCTTGGGGTAGATGTCGAAGGAGACATCATCGACGGCCCTCACTGCCCCGACCGTCCGGCCAAACAGGCCCTTCTTGATGGGGAAGTACTTCTTCAGGCCCCGCACTTCGAGCAGCGGCTTGATGAGGGTTCCGGGGGCAGGCGGGCCACCGAGCTGCGAGGTCATCCCAAGCCCTCCGTATGGTTGGCGCGCACTTCATCGACGTGATGGCACGCGACGAAGTGACCGTGCTCGATCTCCTGCATCGCCGGCTCCGTCGTGCAGATGTCGGTGGAGTAGCTGCAGCGGTCCCGGAAGCGACAGCCCTCGGGGAACGCCACGGCGGACGGAACCATCCCCGGAATCGTCGGGAGCACGCCGCGCGCACCATCAATGTCCGGCAGGCTCGAGAACAGCGCCTCGGTGTACGGATGCGCCGGGCGCTCGAAGAGGCGATACACGTCGGTGTACTCGGCCACCTTGCCGGCGTACATCACGACGACGCGGTCACAGGTCTCGGCCACGACGCCGAGGTCGTGGGTGATCAGGAGAATGGCGGTGCCGGTCTCCTCCTGGAGCGTGTTCATGAGGTCCAGAATCTGGGCCTGGATGGTCACGTCCAGAGCCGTCGTCGGCTCATCGGCGATGAGCAGCTCCGGGTCGCACGACAACGCCATGGCGATCATCACGCGCTGCTTCATCCCACCGGACATCTGGTGGGGGTACTCATCGATGCGCTGCTCGGGGGAGGGGATGCCCACCTTCCTGAGCATCTCGATGGCGCGCTTGCGCGCTTCCTTGTTCGAGACGTCCTCGTTGTGAATGAGGATGGCCTCCATGATCTGGTCGCCCACGGTGTACACCGGGTTCAGCGACGTCATGGGCTCCTGGAAGATCATCGCGATCTCGTTGCCCCGAATCTCCCGGAGCTGACGGTCCGTGAACTTCGTCAGGTCCTTGCCCCGGAAGCGAATCGCGCCGCCGACAATCTTGCCGGGGGGCTTCGGGATCAGGCCCATGATCGACAGGGCCGTCACCGACTTGCCGCAGCCGGACTCTCCCACCACCCCGACGGTCTCTCCCTCGTAGATGGAGTAGGAGACGCCGTCCACGGACCGCGCCGTGCCGATGTCGGTGAAGAAGTAGGTCTGCAGCTGGTCGATCTCGAGCAGCGGCGTCTTCTCCTCGTCAGGTCCGGTCATTCCGCTCCTCTACTTGCGCAGCTTCGGGTCGAGGGCGTCGCGCAGCCCCTCGCCGACGAGGTTGAGGAGAGACACGGTCACGAAGATCGCGAAACCGGGCGCGAGAATGAGGTGCCAGGAGCCCGACGCGTAGCCTTCGGCCAGTGTCTGCCCCCAGGAGGGTGCCGAGAGGTCGCCGAGTCCGAGGAAGCTCAGGGTGGACTCGAGCAGGATGGCCGATGCCACACCGAAGGTCGCCGCAACGAGCACCGGCGCGACCGCGTTCGGGAGGATGTGCTCGAAGATGATGCGCCGGGTGGGGTAGCCCAGAGCCGTCGCTGCGAGCACGAACTCCTGGTTTCGCAGGCGTAGGAATTCACCGCGGGTCAGGCGTGCGACCCCGGTCCACCGCACCAGGCCGATGATCAGCATGATGTGGAAGATCGACGGCTCTTCGAGGAACGCCGCCAGCGTGATGATCACGAAGAAGGTCGGCAGGGCCATCGTGATCTCGATGACCCGCTGGATCCCGATGTCCACTCGGCCACCGAAGAAGCCCGCGAGGGCGCCGAGGATGATGCCGATGGTCACGTAGATCGACACGGCGATGACGCCGATGGTCAAGGAGATGCGCGTGCCGTAGAGCAGGCGCACCGCCACGTCCCGCGTAGACTGGTCGACGCCGAGAATGTGCGCCGGGTCGGTCTTGAGCAGCCCCTCGGAGGCGGCCTTCGCCAACACCATGGGGTCCACCGAGGTGATGGCGGCGTCGGAGACCGGGAGCATGCCTCCACCTTCTTGCAGCGCGGTGAGCAGGGGACCCACCGTCGCATCGGCCTGTCCCTTCTTGAGGAGGCGACGCCCCTTGCCGAGGAGCCGAATCGCTCGGAACGAACGGGGCTTCTCCAGGGAGCTGAACCCAGTCATGCGGGCGTCCACCTGGAACGGCGGGTAGACGGCGGTGACTTCCTCGCCGGCGACTTGCGCCTCGAGCTCTTCGACGGGGTACTGGCGGTACTCCGATCCGTCCAGGGTCATGAGCAGCACCACGAAGAGCGCGACCAGGCCCCCAGCAAGGTAGCGGCCCTCCTTGACCATCTGACGGCGTCGTGGCCGCTTGCGCATGCCCTTCTTGGCGAACCCGCGGATGCGCACGATCCAGGCGAGGAGCAGGGGAGCCCCCACGATCATGAGCAGGTTGAAGAACAGGTCGACGGGGTTCTCGAAGAAGTTCCGGTCGAACAGGGACGCCAACCAGGGGAGGGAGGTCGCCCCGTCCAGCGACCAGAAGAAGGGTCGCGTGGATGCCAACGCAGGAGCGAAGGTCGCCAGGGAGAACAGCACCCCCAGGCCCCAGAGCGAGATGTACGCGACGCGGTTCTTCTTGAACTGCGTCCAGACGATGTCGCCGTAGGTGAGGTCGTTGTCGTCGTTCGTCGCGGCGCTGTCGGCCTCGAGCAGAGCAGTCAACTCCGCCTCGATGTCGCCGACCACCATCACGGAGACCTTGCCCGTCGTGCTCGCTCCCTCGGGCAGGAGATCTCCGCCGATGCTCTCGTCGGGCTCCAGATCGAGGGGCGCACGGACGTCGGCGTCCGTCGGGGACTCCGAGGGATCCTTCTCCGCCTTCGCGGCCTCCGCTTCGTCGCGGTCGTGCTTGTCGCTCACAGCCGGCCTAGTCGAAGGTGATGCGCGGGTCGACCAGCGCGTAGGAGAGATCGGAGAGGAGCATCCCGATGAGGGTCAGCACCGAGGAGATGAGCAGCACCGCCATGACCGCGTTGTAGTCGCGCAGGCCGATGCTCTCGAACACGTAGAGGCCCATGCCCGGAATTCCGAAGATGACCTCGATGACCACCGACCCACCGATGAGGGTGGGGAGCAGGGAGGCCAGAAGGGTGAGGATGGGGATCATCCCGTTCCGGGCGGCGTGCTTGATGATGACCACCCACTCCGGCAGGCCCTTGGCCCGCGCCGTGCGGATGTAGTCGGAGCGGATGACGTCGAGCAGGCCCGTCCGTGCGTACCGCGAGAGCACCGCGAGACCAGCGTAGGAGAGGCAGACGATGGGCAGGAAGACGTGCCACATGACGTCGCCGAGGTACTCCAGCCCCGTCATCTGGGATGTGTTCAGGCTCGAGAACCCCGTGGTGGGGAACGCTTGGTAGGGGGTCCCGCGGGTGAGCAGGTTCAGCAGGAATACGCCCACGAAGAAGCTCGGCAGGCTGTAGAGCATGAACAGAACAACGGTCAGGACGCGGTCGGGCAGGGTGTTCTGCTTGACTGCGGACCAGATCCCCAAGGGCACCGACAGCAGGTAGATGAGGATGACCGACGTGAAGCTCAAGGTGATGGAGTACTTGAGCTTGCTGAGGACCTTGTCGAGCACGGGCCGCTTGTCGGTGTGGGAGATGCCGAAGTCGAGCCGCGCGAGGTTGCCCCAGTACTTGCTGAACCGGGTGTCGAAGAAGAAGATCGCGGCCTTGTCACCGACGCTCCAGTCCCAGCGGTCACCATGCTCGGTGAACCACGCGGCCCACTTGCGTTGCACGTCCGCCTCGACGTCGGCCGCGGAGTCCTTGCCGTAGACCCAACTACGAACCAGCTCGTTCTCCTCGGAGATCTGCCGGTTCTGGTCGCGTTCCTCGGCCGTGAGCTTTCCGCCGTACTGCTTCATGAGACGCCGCTGTGCGTTCAGGGCGAGGCTCTGGGCCGCGAGGGCGCGGATGGAGCGGTCCGGGTCGGTCCCGACGATCTCGACGAGGGCGGGGATCGAGTAGTGGCCCCAGTCGACGATGTTCTCCTGCGCGGCGATCTTGTCCTTCGCGGAGACCTCATCGCCCGACGCGATGATCTGCGTGAGGTTCTTGCGCACGGTGCGCGTGCTCATGGCGAAGCGAGTGTTCAACAAGATGGGCTTGTCGAGGTTGAACTGCTCTTTGAAGAGCCGGTAGCTCTCCTGCTGCTGTCCAGCGAGCTGCGCGGACTGCCCTCCGTCTCCGGCACCCAGGATCTCGGCGCCGGGGTTGCCCGGGGCGAGGTTCAGGATGATGAACACGATGAACGAGATCGCGAAGAACGTAGGCACCATCAGCAGGATGCGCTTGATGATGTATAGGCCCACTCCGACTCCTTCGCTTCGTTCGCGCCGGGGGTTCGGCTACTGGCCCGCGCTGGCGAGGAACCAGGGACGCGGGTTCATGTAGGGCCGGACCTTGCCGAAGGTCACGCTCTCGAGCTGGCGCTGCCAGTACACCTTGCGCTTGCGCGTGTAGAAGAACGTGTAGGGCTGCTCCTCGTAAACGAGGCGATGGAACGAGTTGGCGAGACGCACCCGCTCGTCGTAGTCGAACTCACGCTGAAGAGCCTCGATGATCTCGTCGGCCTTCGGGTTGCGGAAGCCGACGCGGTTGCTGCCCTTGGGGATGTCCGCCTGGGTGCTGTGCCAGATCTGGTAGAAGTCGACGTCCGGGGACGAGACCCACGCCAGCGTCACCGCGTCGAACTCGCGGTCATCCACGCGCTTGAGCAGGTTGCTCCACTCCATGGGGCGCACGTTCATCTTCACACCGACCTTCGCGAGGTCTTCCTTGTAGATGTTCCCCAGGGTCTTGTACTCGTCGGAGCTGCCGTAGACGGTGAGGTCGAACTCGAACTCCACCAGCTGGCCATCGACGGTCTTGTCGCGGATGCCGTTCTCGTTGCTGTCGACCCACCCGGAGCCCTCGAGGAGCTGCGCGGCCTTGTCGAGGTCGAAGGGAATCGCGGGGAGGGAGTCGTCGTAGTAGGGGGCGTTGATGGTGGGCATCGGGCCCGTGACCCGCTCGCCCAGGCCCATGAAGACGTCTTCCAGCAGGAGTTCGGCGTTGAACGCGTGGGACATCGCCCACCGCACCTGCTTGTCGCCGAACCAGGGCTTGTCCGAGTTCCACCCGATGTAGAAGTAGCTGTGGGTCCAGAACTCGCCGCCCTGCAGGGTCCCGTCCTTGAAGGGGGACTCGGGTGCGCCCTCGAGGACCTCGGACCGATACTGCCCCGGCTGAAGCTGACTCAGGTGCAGCTCCCCGGTGCGGAGCAGACGCGCCCAGGCGTTCTGGTCCTTGAGGATCCGAATCATGATGGTGTCGTGTGCGTTGCCGCCGAGGGGGAAGCGCGGGTCACGCTCGAGCTCGATCTTCACGCCGGGCTCGAAGGTCACGAACCGGTACGGGCCGCACCCGATGGCGCGGGGGTTGTACCAGTGGTCCTGGAAGCGCTGGCCCAACACCGATTCGTCGTACCGGTTGCCCTGCTCGTCGAACGCGTAGATGAACTCAGGCACCGGGTAGATGCTGTGCATGATCATCAGGTGCGTGTACTTCGCCTCGGACCACTTGATCTCGAGGGTGTAGTCGTCGATGGCCTTGTAGCTCTCGAGGGACTCGAAGTAGCTGCGAATGGGCGCCGCGCCGGCCACCTGCGGGTTCATCAGCATGTCGAGCATGAAGACCATGTCGTTGGCCGTGACCTTCTGGTCACCCTTCAACCAGTCGTAGTCGCCCGTGCCGAAGTCCACCGCTGGCTCGTGCCAATAGACGTCCTCGCGGAGCTTGAAGGTGAAGGTCTTCTTGTCCTCGGAGATCACGAGGGAGTACGCGAGGTCGGCCGCCTTCTTGGCGGGGTCCGTCCGGTGGTACTTGATGAGGAACATGCTGACGTACTTCTGGATCTCAGAGACGTCGGCGCCGTTCTCGGCCACGAAGTTGAAGCCCTTGGGGTCCGACCCGAACTTGAGGTTCAGGGTTCCACCGCCCTCAGCGACGGGCGGAAGCCACGCCGCGTCGCGGACGAGCACGTTGTTGGGGTCCCGGAAAGCCTCGGTGATGTAGGAGGGCTCGGCGACGCCGAAGATGCCACCGCTGGGTGATGCCGCGGCCGCTGAGCCGGCTGCAGGGAGACCCTTCTCGAGGGTCTTCTCGATCTGACCGACGCGGTCGATCAGCTCGATCTGCTTCTTCTCCGTGCGGTCGGTCTGCCAGATATTCAACACCGTCACCACGATGAGAATCGCAAGCAGAGCGAGTCCGAAGATGCTTTTCAGGAGTCCCTGGGTCATGGCGCCTCGGGGGGGGCGGGGCCCACGTAGACCCGGCCGGATGGGCGGGCGGCTCCTCCCCGGAACCACCTGAGCCCCGTCAGTCGGGGATTGGCTGGCAAGCTACGAAGATCCCCCGGGATTGTCAATTCGGGCGGGGACTGCGTCATCGGCGGTGCGCACAGCGAACGAGCGGGCTTGCAGAAGGGTCTTCAGCCCCCCGATGAGCATCACGAGCCGGTCGACCCCCAGGGCGTTGCCCGCGCAGTCCGGCAAACCCGACGCGAGCGCCGCCAGAAACTGTTCATCCACTGGGTAACGGTCCTTCCCCGCGGCCGCGCGCCGGTCGTTCTCGGCATCGATGCGCGCCCGCTGCTCTACCGGGTCCGCCAGCTCGTGGTACCCGTTGCACAGCTCGACTCCGCAGGCGTAGAGCTCGAAGCGCGCGGCGCTGGGCTCCCCGTCCTTGCCCGGCCGAATCCGTGCGAGCCCTGCCCTGTCGGTGGGCCAGTCGGTGACGAAGGTGGGCACGTCGAGACCCAGCTCCGGCTGGACGACAGCGCCCAGGGCCAGGTCGACGAGCTCTTCGGCGGTGCACTCGGGCGGAGACCGGACGCCCGACACCCTCAAGAGCCGCCCCAGGCGCGTCGTGTCGGGGTCGCGGGCGCTGGTGCCCGTGGCGTCTTCGAACACCTCGTCGAAGCTCACACGGCGGAAGGGAGGCGCGTCCGCGGACGCGTCGCACACCTCGCGCTCGAATCGGAGCCGGCCATCACCCACCGCCGCGGCAGCCCGAACCAGCGCCTCGGTGGTGTCCATGCACTCCACGTCCGTCGCGTCGACCTCGTACCACTCGAGCATCGTGAACTGGGGCTCGTGCAGCCGCCCCCGCTCGCCCGCCCGAAACGCAGGCCCGAGCTGGTGAATCGAGCCCGAGCCAGAAGCCAGCAAGCGCTTCATCGCGTACTCGGGGCTCGTACTCAGGTAGGCCCGATGACCGTCGAGGGTCACCGAGGGCGCATCGAGCCACGCATCGACGCCCGGGCTGGGCACGATGACGGGGGTCTCTACTTCCAGGGAGCCTCGTCGCTCGAAGAAGGCGCGAAGAGTCTGCACGACCTGCGCGCGAAGGCGGAGGGCCTGTCGGGACCCCGTGGGCCGCCAGTCGCCGGACACGACGCTACTTCTTGACGCGCTCGGTGTAATCGCCGGTGCGGGTGTCGACGCGGATCCAGTCGCCCTCGTTCACGAAGAGGGGCACGTTCACCACCGCACCGCTCGACAGCGTCGCCGGCTTGGTGGCGCCCTGGGCGGTGTTGCCCGCCACGCCGGGGTCACACTGGGTGATCTCGAGTTCGACGTGGTTCGGCGCCTCGACCGACAGCGGCTTTCCGTTCCAGAACAGCACGTTGTACTCGAGGTTCTCGGACAACCACTTCACGGTGTCGCCCACATTCTTGGCGGTGAACTGCCACTGGTCGTAGGTCGTCCCGTCCATGAAGTGGAAGAACTCACCGTCGCTGTACAGGTACTGGCAGGTCGTCGCCTCGATGTCGGCCTTGGCCACCTTCTCGTTCGACTTGATCGTCCGCTCGATGGTGTTGCCGTTGAGGTAGTTCCGGATCCGGCAGCGCGTGAACGCCTGGCCCTTGCCGGGCTTGACGAAGTCGGAGTCGATGATCTGGTACGGCTGGCCGTCCAGTTCGATCTTGACGCCCTTGCGGAGGTCGGTGTGGCTGAGCACGGCCATGAGCGCGTTCCTTGGGTCCAGTGGTTGAAGCGGCGGGAGAGTACCTGAGCCGGAGGGGCGGTCAAGGACGCCGGCGGTGGGCGCAGATCCCGAGAACTGCGAGCAACCACCAGGGGCCTCTTCGCTCTGTAGAGGCGCTGCATCCGCAGCCTCCCTCGTCGAGAGGCTCGGGGTCGGGGTCGAAGGAGAGGCCCGTGGCGTCGTCGTCGTCCGCCGTGGCGTCGTCATCGTCTGCGGTGGCGTCGTCATCGTCCGATGGCCCCGTGGCGTCGTCGTCGTCCCCGTCGTCGTCGTCGTCACCTCCCGTGCCCGCGCCCTCGTGCCCCGGATCCGGCAGGGAGCCCCAAGCACTCCCGTTGACACCTCCGAAGGCGCCCATGTCGGTCGGGCTGCCATCCGGGTCTGTGGGCGAGGTGGGTGCTCCGGCGTCGATGCACGGCGAGCCCCCCGCGAGACGGAGGTTGTCGTCGTGGACGCCGTTGTCGGTCCAGTCCCTGAACTGTGGGTCGGCATCGATGTTGCCGGCGAAGCCCGTCAGGTCGGGGAGCGCTCCTGAATAGAGGGAGGCCTCCGGGCTGTGCACGGCGTTGTACGTGATGTCCCAGGTCGAGCCGGTCCCGGCGGACATCCCTGAGCCGGCGCCGGCGAAGGCGACGATGGAGTCGATGACCGTCAGGGTGCTGTCGGACGTCACCCGGACCGCCCCCCCCGAGCTGGCCGAATGGCCGACCATCGTGCAGCTGCGCACCTCGGCTTCGCCCCCGAACCCCACGTGCACCGCCGCGCCGTTGCTGGCGGAGTTGCCCGAGAAGATGCTCGACGTGATCGCGTGCGGGCCCCCGTCCTGAACCCGCACCGCTCCGCCATCACTCCCGCTGTTGTTCCCGTCGAAGGTGCTCAGGACCAGGCTGCTCGCCTGGGCTTCGGACAGGTAGACGGCTCCGCCCAAGTTGCCCGCTGCGTTGCCGGTGAACCGAGAGCCCGAGACCACGACGGAGCCCTGGCTCACGAGGAGCCCTCCGCCCACTTCCGCCTCGTTTCCGTCGAAGAGACACGCCGTGATCGCGACGTCCGCGTCGTCGTCGATGGCGTCCACGAGCAGCCCACCGCCGTTGCCCGTGGCCACGTTCCCCACGAAGGTCACATGCTCCAGCGACGGAGAGCTGTTGGTGACTCGCCCCCCCGCCCCCGAGGGCGCGACATTGCCGGTCACCAGCACCGAGAGGAAGGTCCCCGCGGCATCGACGCTGTGCCAGAACCCGCCGCCGTTGATGCCTGCGGTGTTTCCGTCGAGGATCGAGCCCGACAAGTCCGTCACTCCGCCCAGGAGCGAGACGCCGCCGCCGCGCTCAGCCTCGTTCTCCTTCACGTTGAGGCCGGTGGCCGACACGGTGGAGTTCCCGAACATCAAGCCACCGCCGCGCTCGGCGACGTTGTCCTGGACGATGCAGTCGCTGAGCTCGGCGCTGGAGTCGAAGGCGTACACCCCACCCCCGTACCCCCAGTCGCCTTGATCGTCGAGCATGGCGACGTTGTCGCGGATGAGCAGATCGTCGAGGACGGCGTTCACCGCGTCGCCGAGGAACACCCCGCCTCCGAGGTGCGCGACGTTGTCGTGGATCACGAGACCCCGCAGGGTGGGGCCCGCGTTGCTGATGTGCACCCCGCCACCCATGTACATCCCCACGGTGTCGCCGCCGCGAATGTCGAACCCCTCGAGCACCGCGTTGTTGCTCTCGAGGCTGACGAAGCGGACCACGGGGCCGGTCCCCGTTCCCTGCAGGAAGGTCGAGCCGGCGCCATTGGTGCCACGCACCGTGATGGCCTTCCCGGAAAAGTCGAGATCCTCGGTGTACGTTCCGGGAGACACCTGGACGATGTCCCCGGGGCTCGCTGCGTCGATGGCGTCGGAGATGGTTGCGAAGTCCGCGCTGCCGGAGTCATCCACGGTGATCGTCGCCGCGGTCGCGACCGACGGCAGAGACAGCGCACAGACGATGGAGAGCACGGAGCGCATGGATCGGAGGCTGACAGGCGACGGTCGGGCGCACAAGGGAGCGCCCGCGCCCCGGGCTCGCTGGCAGCAAGAGCTGTTGGAGGCGCCGGCGGATGTGCGGGCCCTTGCCGAGGAGCTCGGCCTCCCCGCGGACACCATCTCCCTCCTCGAGGAGGCCGCTGCCCGCCACCGCTTTCGCACGACGCGCGCCTACCTGTCCCTCGTCGACCCCACCGACCCTGCGGACCCCATCCTCCTTCAGCTGCTCCCCGACGCGCGGGAGCTCGCTCCATCCCCACCGGGCTACAGCGACGACGCCGTGGGAGACGTGGCGCCCGCCAACCACTCCGCCCCCGGGCTCGTGCACAAGTACCCAGGCCGGGCCTTGCTCGTCACGACGTCTGCTTGCGCGGTGTACTGCCGCTTCTGTTTTCGGCGGGCGTTCCCGTACGAGGAGCTGAAGCAGAGCCGACGGCTGGAGGAAGCCCGGGGCGTCATCGCATCCGACCCCTCCATCTCCGAGGTGATCCTCAGCGGCGGGGACCCGCTCTCGTGGACCGACTCCGCCCTGGCCAGGCTGGTGGAGCAGCTGGCTGCGATTCCCCACATCAAGCGGCTGCGCATCCACTCGCGCATGCCCGTGGTGCTCCCGTCCCGCATCACCGTTCCCTTGCTCGACGCCCTCTCGGCCACCCGCCTGCAGGTGTGGTTCGTGACTCACTTCAATCACCCCCGGGAGCTCACCCCCGCGGCCGCCGGCGCATGCCGAGCTCTGCAGGGGAGGGGCATCCCGGTCCTGAATCAGGCCGTCCTGCTGCGGGGGGTCAACGACGACGCCTCCGTGCTCGCGGACCTGTGCGAGGCCCTCGTGGACACAGGCATCAAGCCCTACTACCTGCACCAGCTCGACCGAGTGCACGGAACCGCTCACTTCGAGGTGCCCGAGGACGAGGCGCGGACCCTCGTGGACGCACTCCGCGCCCGCGTGTCTGGGATCGCCATGCCCACCTGGGTGCGGGACGTGCCTGGGCAGCTGAGCAAGACACCCCTCCTCGTTCTGCTCCTCTCGCTTCTCGTGGGTTGCGGCGGTGCAGAGGCGCCGGAGAAGGTCGAGCCCGACCGCATCGAGCACAGCCTCACCGGCGTCAAGGCGCGTCCCCAGAGCCCAACGGCCGGCAAGGCCGAGGCGACGCCCGCGTCGACCCTCGAAGACATCCCTCAGGCTCCAGAGCCCGATCGCATCGCCCCCGGCGCCCCCCCGCCGGCCGACCGCGTACTCGTGGCCGACCTCTTCGGAGACGGCAAGCCCGAGGTGTTCATCGGGGAAGGGGGTGATGTGCGGTGGGGGGAGTGGCCCGCGGGGACGCCGCAGCCCACCTGGACCGGGCAGCACGTAGGCAAGGGAATGCTCCAGGCCTGGATGGCCGAGGACCTCGACGGCGACGGCGACCAGGAGGTGGTCATGGCCTTCGGCCTCGGTCGGGGCTTCCCCGATGCCCGCAGCGAGGTGGTCGTGGTGCAGGACTTCCCCCAAGGCACCATCGCC
>JAGSHC010000426.1 GCA_023954745.1 Deltaproteobacteria bacterium
GCCGACGGGGTCGGTGCCTTGCATGTTGGAGTTGTCGTAGGCCTCGATGTGGCGCGGCAGCGTCGGCAGGTGCAGACGGTCCTGCAGCTCGAAGAGGGCCTGCTCAGCACGCTCCTGCTTGCTGTGTGCGGAGGAGAATCGGACGCTGGCGTTGCGCTTCGCGAGGTCGAGCAACCGGGCTCCCTCACCGCGTTGGGGCACGCGGATCGAGACCTTGCGCTCGGCGATTTCCTCGAGGAGCTCGGCGCGCAGGACGGGCTCGTCGATGGTCACCTGCGTGAGGATCTCTGGTGGCGGCACGATCGTGCGGGAGTACAGCTGCGTGATGAGGCGTCCGAGGAGCTCTCCGTCGTCCTCGGCGACCCCGCGAAAGGTGAAGGCCCGAGGATCCTGGAGCCGGCCTTCGCGCACGGGAAGCATGGCGACGGCGGCGAGCTCGCCCTCTCGATGGAGCGCAAAGACGTCCGTGTCTTTCTTGCCCGGGGCGCTCTGGGCCGTTTGCTTCTCGGCCATGCGCTGGATCAACTGGATCGAGTCTCGAATCCGGGCCGCCTCCTCGAAACGAAGTTCCTCGGCTGCCCCGTGCATCCGGCGCTCGAGCTTGCGCGCGACCTCTCGATTGCGGCCATCGAGCAGCAGCGCTGCCTCCTGCACGAGCTCTTCGTACTCGGCTTCGGTCACCTTGCCCACGCACGGTGCGACGCAGCGGCCCATCTGGAACTCGATGCAGGGGCGCTCGGAGTGGGCGCGGAAGACGTTGTCGGAGCAGGTGCGCAGGGGGACGGTGCGCTTGAGCAGCTTGACCACTTCCCAGGCGTTCACCTCGTCGAGGTAGGGCCCAAAGTAGCGGGCGCCGTCGTCCCGCCAGCGTCGGACGGTGGTGACGCGAGGCCAGGTCTCCTTGGTGTTGAGGCGGACGCTCAGCCAGGACTTGTCGTCCTTGAGCTTCACGTTGTAGCGGGGCTGATACTTCTTGATCAGCGTGTCTTCGAGGATCAGGGCCTCGCGCTCGGTGCGAGTGACCACGACATCGACGTCGCTGATCTGGGGGACCAGGAACTCGATGTGAAAGCGGCCGTCGCCGCCGCTCTTGTTGAAGTACTGGCGCACCCGCGCGCGCAGGTCCACCGCTTTGCCGACGTACAGGACGTCGGTGTCCTTGTTCTTCATCAGGTAGACGCCGGGCTGGGTCGGCAGGGCGTCGATTTCGGTGTGCAGGGCCATGGCCAGGGAGAGTAGACCGCTCGGGGCGTGGTGCGAGGGCAGGGGGTTCGGTCTGGTGACGCCAGGTGGCAGGGGCTTGGCGCCCTCACGTTTCAGAGCGGCCTCAAGTCCAGTTGCGGCTCGGATCTACGCCGTACATACTCCACCGCCGATCCAGACGGCTGCGAAGGAACGCAACCCTGGACTCAGAAAGCGGGAGCCCGCACACATGATCTTCATCATCGCCGAGCCCTGCGTGGGCGTTTGTGACACCGCCTGCGTCGAGGTCTGCCCCGTCGACTGCATCCACCCCGATCACGGGTGGCAGAAGGGCGACGACGCCGCGGGCAAGATGCTCTACATCGACCCCGAGGAGTGCATCGGCTGTGGCCTGTGCGAGCCCGAGTGCCCGGTGGAGGCCGTCTTCGATGAGGACGAGGTCCCGGCGTACTGGAAGGACTACATCAAGAAGAACTACGAGTTCTTCGGGCGCGAGTACAACGGCTAGCGGACCTGCGTGGCGGCGATGCACGCGTCCAGGGGATGACACCGCGCGGCTCGGGATCCCTGTGCTGCTCTTCGGACTCCGGTAGGGCCCTCGGCCTGCTGTGTTCGACCATCGGACTGGCGCTCGAACGGGGCACGCCATGCCTATAGGCCCCCGCCGGTACGATGGGCCATGCTCGACCCCACCAAGACCCTCGCAACCCTCGCGGCCATCCCCGGCTTCGGGGACCTGAACCCCGAGGAGCTCGCGCGCCTCATCGAACGCGGGGAGCTGGCGACCTGGCGCGATGGCGAGGCCATCCTCCTCAAGGGGTCCCCCAGCGACTCCATGCACGTCCTCGCGCGGGGCCGCGCCCGCGTCTCCATCGGGAGAGAGGGGGCGGAGCCCCGCTCGATTCAGCTGGAGACGGGCTCGGTGTTCGGCGAGATCGGGATGCTGTCCGGCAACCCGAGGTCGGCGGACGTCTTCGCCTTGGGACCGGCGACCACCCTGGTGCTTCGGCGGCAGGACGTCGAGCCGCTGTTGTGGGATCACCCCCCCCTCGCCCGGTTCCTGACAAGCCTCGTCCGGCGACGCCTCAAGCGTTCGGGGGACCTGACGAAGGTGGGCAAGTACCGCATCCTGCGCCACATCGGCCACGGCGCGAGTAGCGACGTCTTCGAGGCGGTGCACGAGGGGCTCGGTCGCCTCGTCGCGCTGAAGATGCTCAGCCACACCCACGCCTACGACCGCCCGCTCCGAGACCGCTTCGTAGACGAAGGCCGGGTGATCGCCTCGCTGGAGCACCCAAACATCGTGCGGGTGTACGACTCCGAGGCCGCGTTCGCGACCCACTTCATCGTGATGGAGCGCCTCGAAGGCACAGACCTGCGCGACCTCCTCAGCCAGCGGGGTCGTCTGCAACCCTCCGATGCAGCCGACGTGCTCGGCCAGACCGCCTCGGCGCTGGCGTTTGCCCACGGGCGCGGGATCGCCCACGGCGACGTGAAGCCGGCGAACTGCCGAGTCGCAGAGAACGGGCGCATCAAGCTGATGGACTTCGGGCTCGCCACCCGCGTGGAGCCGGGTGCGCAGACCCCCCGGGACCAACTGATCGTCGGGACTCCCCGCTACATGGCGCCTGAGCTGATCCGCGGCGCTCCGGCTGACCCGGCGTCGGATGTCTACGCGCTGGGCGTCATGGCCTTCGAGGTCCTGGCCGGCCGTCCACCCTTCGTGGGCGAGCCCCGCGCTGTGCTCCGCGAACACCTCGAGAGGACTCCGCCGGACCTGGCGTCCGCGGTCCCTGGTGTCCCCGATCAGCTGGCGCGCTTCGTCCGAGGCGCGCTGGCCAAGGACCCGCGCCGCCGCCCCGGGATCGAGAGCGCCGCGACGATGTACGAGGTGGGGCGCCCCCACGCCCCGAGCCGCCGGAAGGAGCTCCAGCGCACCACCGTGCACCTGGATCACGCCCCTGGGGACC
>JAGSHC010000237.1 GCA_023954745.1 Deltaproteobacteria bacterium
TCCCGTGCTCCCGAGTTCGTCGCCGACGGGCAGGCCCTCGCCGAGCGCGCGTTGGGGGCTGGGCAGCCTGCCATCGCCGGGGAGGCCCTGCGGCTGGTCAGCGTCGAGCATCGCGCCACCGGTCATCCCGCCGAAGCCCGAGACGCCGGGCAGGCGGCGCTGCGCGCCCTCGAACCCGGCAGCGATGGTGTCGCCCTCGCCCGGGGTCTCCACACCCTGGGCCTCGCCTGGCGGGAGCTCGGTCACCACGACCGCGCGCTGGACGCCTACGCCCGGGCCTACGAGCTCGCAGTGCAGGGAGATCGACTCGCCGCCCGCCGCGTCCTCGCTGACCGCGCAGACCTCCTCCAGCTCCTCGGGCGGTGGGACGAGTCGAACGACGACATCGAACGCTCCGAGGCGCTGGCGAGCCGCAACGAGAGCGCACGGAATCGCTCTGCGAGCACCATCGCCTCCCTCCAGCTCGTGCTGGCGCAGGGCCGCCTGGAGAAGGCTCGGACGATGGCCGTCAAGCTCGTCTCCGACCTGCGCTACCTGGGCATCGACAGCCGCCTCGCCTCGGTCCTCCTCCTCGCGGGGGAGGTGTACCGCTTCTCGGACCGCTTTGAAGAGGCGGGCGACCACTATCGCCAGGCTCTCCTGATGTTCGATGCGCTGGGGAGCCCCCTGGCCATCCTCGCGCGAGCGAACCTGGGGATGGTGCGGTACGCCAGCGGCGAGGTGGAGGAGGCCTTTGACGAGCTCTCCGCGCTGCTCGAAGAGGCAGAGCAGGGCAAGGTCGCCTGGATGCTCGAGCCCATCCGCATCGCCAGGGCTCCCGCCGCGGCAGGAGTGGGTCGCTGGGACCTCGTGCGCCCGACGCTGGACCAGCTCGAGCGTGGAGTGGAGACCGGGGGGCGGGTGGACCTGGACGCGTGGTGGGTCAGCCGTGAGCTGGCAGCGCTGGCGCGGAGCGGCGGCGACGGAGACCGAATCGCCCGGCTCGAGCGGCTCACGGCGCGAATCGAAGAGCGTCTTCCCCAGGTGCAAGTGAGCTGACGGAGGGTGTGCTCGCCACTGGCTACTGGAGGCCGAGGCGACCCATGTCCACGATGGAAAAGCCACCGGGGTCCCGGTCCGAGCCTGCTCCCCGGAGGAAGCTCCCCAGCACGTCGACCGCCTCGCCCTCGAAGACGAGCCGGTCCCCAGCAAGCCGGGCTGTGCCGTAGCTGCGGTTTGCCTCTAGCGAGTGGTACAGCTCGAGGTCGTCCCGCGGAGCCAGGAGGGCACCGTCGGGGCCCAGGTGGATCTCGCAGACGTAGGGGTCTCGTGTGTTCTGGGTGGAGCAGACGACGTGCAGACCCGCGATGCGGCAGAGGTCCTGCGGACTGCAGGCGCGCTCCAGCCCTTCATCCAGCCCGTCGTAGAGCTGCCGCGCGAGCCCTTCCTTCAGCTTGAGGAACGCGTCCCCCTCGGCCGAGCGAGGCCGCACGATGAGCTCCCCGCTGTCGGGCGGGGTTCCCTCGGGCAGCGGCCGCGCGCAGGCGACGAGGCAGAGGCCGACGAAGACGAGTGAGCCGGGGAGGAGAGAACGAAGCACGGGGAACGAGCCTAGCCCGTTCCCCGTGCAAGCACCTACGTGAGCGGCTCAGTCGTCGAGGAGCGTCTCGAGGAGGTACTCCGCGATGGCATTGGCCTCGTCCGCCCGAAGGTCCACGGGGTTCATGAGGCCTTCGCCCTCGAGAACGACATCGATGATGTCTGCCGTCTCCATCTCCGCTGTCTCCATGCCCAGGTCCGGCCCTCGCTCCGACCCGGAACCGTCTGGGGAGTGGCAGCTGGCGCAGTGGTCGAAGTAGAGACGTGGGCCATTGGGCTCCTCGCCCCCTCCTGGCTCGGCGCATCCCGGGAGCACGAGGGCCCCCAGGAGCGCCACGGTCAGAAGCGAGCGCGTCACTACTGGGCCACGAAGGTGCAGCGGGTCAGCGGCGCGTAGATGTCCTGAAGCACGTACAGGTAGTACGCGAAGCCCTTCTGGAGAGGCTGCGGGTCCATGGCCATCTGCGGGAAGTACTGGAAGGCACCGTCGGGAATCTGGCCGTACTGGATGCCGGTGGAGATGGGGTCGTCCGTGTGGGCGACGTCCACGCGCCACAGGGTGTTCTCAGGCAGGTCCAGGTTCGGCGGCACGCCGGGGTTGGCCGCGTCGGCGCGCATCACGTACACGTAGCGGGCAGCTCCTCCGGTCCACTGGACCGTGCCGTCCGCGCTGACTCCGACGCCCTCGTCGCAGCGCTCGGGCTGGTAGACGATCTGGTCGGCGAGGGGACCACCGAAGGCGGGGGTCTCGGCGAAGTCTTCCCTGTTGAGTCCACGGCGCGCCAACTCACCGGCCCAGAAGGCCTCCATGCGGGGCTGGTCGGTGCTGGGCATGCCCGTGAGGTCACGTCCGAATCCGTTGTTCTCCTCCGGGGGGAAGGCGCCGAAGGCGGTGGAGTCGACCCAGCCGGCCATCATCGCCATGCCGTCATCGTCCAGAGTGTCGGTCCAGATGCCGTCGGCCTCGAGGAACCAGCCAGACGTACCGGCTTCGGGGGCGTCGACTGTGCTGTGGCAACACACGCAAGCGGAGGCTTCGACCTGGCCGGTCACCCACTCGTACTCCTCGTTCCACTCGGGGTCGGAGTAGCGCGGGTCATCGTCGGGCGTGTTCGCCTCGACCGCCGCGGCCCAGTAAGGGCGCTGCACGTAGACGGGCTCGCAGGACACGTAGTCCGAGAACCGGCGGCCTTCTTCGGTGGACGCGGAGATGGAGTCCCAGGTGCACACCTCGCCGTCGGGGCCATTGCCTGCGGGCTCGCCTGGTTGGGGCTCGGAGCAGATGAGCTCGAACGGCTTGAAGGGCTCGCGGTCCGTCTGCGGCGGCAGATCGATGAGGTCCTCTCCACCGCAGGTCTCGGCGGGCTTGTATTCGCCGCCGGCGAAGTTGCAGCCCACCTGAAGCCCGCCACACTCCGCCGAGTCGCTGCCGGGGAAGATGATGTTGCTCGCCTCGACCGTGCCGAGGTCGACCTCACAGATGCCGAGGAGCTCGCTGCGGTCGCAGGACAGACCCCACTCCACCAGCCCCGGATCCGTCCCCGGAACCGGCGACTCGCAGTTGTCCATGATGGCTTCGTCGGTCCAGTTGCTCCCCAGGTACTCCTTGCACTCGAAGTTGCCGCTGAAGCCGTTCACATAGGAGCAGCGCGCGATGGCGACCGTGGCGTTGGGGTCCGCCTCGGGGGCCGCAGTGCAGGCTCCGAGGACAAAGGAAAAGCAGACGAGAGATGTAAGGAGGTGTCGCATGAGGACGTTTTAGCCCTCTTGGTCGATATGGTCAAACATTATCGGCCAATTCGCCCTATTTGCCCGAAAAGCCCGTCCTGGTTGGGCCCACACCGCCTCTGGATGGGGGCGTCTTCGCCCTCAGCGCGCCTCCGCGGACACAAACCGTCCATCGAGGACGGCTTCGATGGAGCGGGGCTGGAGCCCATCGCGCGGCACGAGCAGTACGCCACCCGGGATGTGGTCCCACCGAACGAAGAGTCCCTGACGGGGAGACGGATGCTCGTCGGTCAAAGCGACCACATCGACCGCATGACCCGACGCAGGGGCGGTTCGACTGAGGGGCTGGACATAGGTCAGGGCCTCACCGTCGTAGGCGAAGAGGTCGTACATGAGCTCCCCCTCGACCGAGAGACCTGCGTTCACGTTCGTCCCCCGACGATGCAGCGCGGTGTACGTGAACGCCGACACGAACTGGTCATCGCAGTACCCCATGAAGTCGGTGGCCTCGCCCGGCTCGTGCAGGGTGCCGTCGACGATGTCGTAGCCCCACGCCTCGAGGGTGCCGTCGGAGTTCGGGTAGCCGGGGTGGGGGTCGGCGGGCGGATTGCCCGCAGGGCCGCACGGGCTGTGCTGACGTCCATGGGCGTGGCCGATCTCGTGGACCGCGGTCCCCGCAGACTGCTCGGTGAAGCCGAGCCCGAGTCCGATGCGAAGGTTGACGGAGCCCGTGTCGGGCGGCGAGTCGTTGAGCAGCGTCACGCCCAGCAGGCAGCCCCCGAATCCGCAGAACTGGGCCAACGTCTCCGTGGGGTTGAACATGCCGTAGTAGTAGGCGTCGTCGCTCTCCCCGTCGGCCTGTCGAAAGCCGAGCAACTGAAAGCCCGGGCCGTACCAGCCGTCCCCGTTGGGGCTGATCTCGCCGGCCCACGGCTCGGGGTCCCGCACGCGAATCTGCACGTCTGACACGGGATACAGCGCCAGGAAACGCGCGCGAATACGCTCGACCTGCTCATCAGAGACATCCGGAAGACGCCCGGAGCCATCGAAGTCGTACCGGAACGGCGCGATCACCAGTCGCAGGCGGTTGGGGCGGCCCTCCACGAGCACCGTGTCGGTCCCCTCGGTGGGGTAGCGGGCCTCTGGGTTGTCGCCGGCGCCGCCGTCCTGCATCAGCTCCACGGACCAATCGATGCGGTCACCGATGAGGTCGCCGGGGACCTCGAAGTTCACCGTGGTCTCGAGGTTGTGGTTGCGTGACTCCTCTCGCACCCGGTCGACCTCGACCTCGATGACCTCGTCGCCCAGGGTGAGGCGTCCCGTCACCGCCTCGCCGTCGTAGTCGGAGTCGCTGCTTACGAAGACGCGGACCAGGGCATCCCGCCCTTCGATGAGAGGTACCTCGCTGTCCACCGTCTCGCCGTCCACCATCAGGCTGCGCTTGACCCCCTGATAGATGGCGACCTCGTTGATCTCCACCCCCGCGGCGAGGGCCAGGTTCTGATTCCCATCGGGGCCCGTGCCGGGGCAACCGACGGCCAACAGGGCGGGAAGGAGGGCGAGGCAAGCGTGTCGTGTCATGAGGGGCTCCGGTCCTTGAGGCGGGGAGGGTAGCGCCTGGGGGGAGGCCCTGGGCGGGCTCAATCCGTGAAGGGTGCGAGGCCCCGTGCACCGTGCACCGCCAGATACTCCCGCCGGGGGCCGAGGCACCGCGCCGCCTCCCCACAGCCCTCACATACGGCCGCCGCCGTGCGGGACGCGGTCTGGACCGTAGGGAATGTGGGGTCCCTCAACCGCTGGAGCAAGCCCGGCGCCTCGCGCACGGCGCAGACCGGGAAGCCGCAGCTCCCGAGGAGCTCCACCGGCACCCCGGCGTCGGTGAGGAGCGTCGCGGCGCGCACCAGGGTGGGCCCCACGAGGTCCAAGGGCGCGACGTGATCAGCCCACGCCGCCTCGTCGAAGTACCGGGACGGGTGGGAGTAGGACACCCCGAGCAGGTGGGCCGGGCCGTACGGACGCAAGGCGTCGCGGATGAACGCTGCGTGCGCTTCGATGCCGGCCAGGTTCGTGCGCTCGACGACGCAGTTCAGTCGCACGTCCAACCCGGCTTCCAGGGCCGCCCGAATGCCTCGCACAGTGTCGGTCCAGGTTCCGGGTGCGCGGGTCATCGAGTCCGAGACGGCGGCGTCGGACGAGTGGAACGACACGAACGCCACGGCGAGGCCTGCATCCAGGAGGCGCCGCAGCAGCGCAGGACGCGACAGCCCGATGGCGTTGGTCTGCACGCTGACCTGCATCCCGCGCGCACGCGCGTGAGAGATGAGATCAGGCAGGGACTTGTAGGCCGTGGGCTCGCCGCCGGTGATGGAGAGGATGCGCGCGCCGGCGTCCGCCAGACGGTCGATGCGGTCGCGGGCGTTCGCCTCGGCGTCGGGCCAGTCCCTCCCATGCCAGCAGAACCAGCAGTCCTGATTGCAGCGGAAGCCCAAGCGGAGCAGGCCCACGCCGAAGCGCTCCTCGCCGTCGGCGTGGTGCCAGATGTCCCAGCCGTCGCGCAGGTGGTGGTGGGCGAGTTCGTCGAACGTCCGGCGCTGGCGGACACCAAAGACAGACCTGAGTTCTCCGGTCATCGGGCGCGCCTGACGGACAAAGCGGGCCCCTACGCGGCGGGCCAGGGTGGTCATCGCCGCGGTGTCCCCGTTCGGCGGGCTCGCTCGTAGAGACAGCTCGCCCTCCTCGAGCCAAGGGGGGAGCCGCGAGGCCACCCCGGCCGTCAGCTCCAAGGCGAGCGAGCTGCCAGCCACCCGCAGGGAGATCTCCACCCGGCCGAGGTCATCGCCCTCCCTGTGCCGCGTCCAGCGCAGCTCCACCGACTCGGGCAGTCCGAGCAGCGTGCGGAGGACCCGGTCGGGAGATGACGCCATCGGACCCAATGTAGAGCACCCCCTCCCCTCTGGCGGGCGATAGGCTGCGCACCGCCGCGCGGTCGGCGAGCGAGGAAGTCACATGCTGTTGAGGATGGCCGTCGTGGACGGAATCGTGGAAGGTCGCTTCGACCGGGTCTATCGGCGCTGGTCCGCCCCTCGAGCCAAGGCGGGCGGCCGCCAGCGCACCCCGAAGGGCGAGCTCCGGGTCGAGGCCATCACGCGGGTCACCATGGCGTCGCTGACCGCCGACGACGCGCGCAGGAGCGGCCACGCCACCCTGGTCGCCCTGAAGAAGGAGCTCGGCAAGCGAACGGGCCACGTCTATCGCATCGATCTCACCTTTGCGGGCGAGGACCCCCGGGTCGCGCTGCGCAATCGCTCCGACCTCAGCGAGGAGGAGCTCGCCACCCTCACGGCGAAGCTCGCGCGCAAGGACCGCGGCTCCGAGCCTTGGACAAAGCGATACCTACGGGCCATCGCCGACCAGCCGGGCACCCGCGCCGTGGACATCGCCACGGAGCTGGGCCTCGACAAGCCCACCTTCAAGCGACGCGTGCGCCAGCTCAAGGAGCTCGGACTGACGGAGAGCCTGAAGATCGGGTATCGCCTCTCTCCTCGCGGCGTCACTCTCCTCAAGCACCTCGCTTTGCTGATCGTGCTGCTCCCGCTGGCGGGCTGCCCCTCGGCCCCCGAGCCCACTGAGCCGACTCCCGCCGAAGACCTCGGGTTCGACCCCGTCACCCCGGCGGGCCCCGGAGAAGCGCGGGCCGGCATCGTGCGCTCGGGCGCCGGCGAGACAGCGCTCTTCGGCGGCGTGAACGCCGAGGGAGCCCCCGGCGACATCAAGCTCTACAACTCCCGGGTCCAGCTCGTCATCCAGGCGGCCAAGCGC
This sequence comes from Deltaproteobacteria bacterium, assembly GCA_023954745.1. Taxonomy (GTDB): domain Bacteria; phylum Myxococcota_A; class UBA796; order UBA9615; family UBA9615; genus JAGSHC01. The sequence goes on from JAGSHC010000237.1 coordinate 7,126, forward strand.
AGCCACGGCATGGTCGACACCGGCGGCCACATCATCGACGCGGAGCTCGTGCGCGGAGACGGAACCCTGGGGCGCGACACCCTGGAGGACCTCTACCTCGCCTTTGGCCTGGCGCGCCTGTTCCACGCAGACACCGTCGAGGTGGTCTCGGACGGCACGGACGGCGGCGACGCCGTGGTCCGCTCGGTGGGCACAGACGTTCCCTGGCAGTACATGACCGGCCTGTTCGAGTTGCCAGAGCCCACCATCGACGACCTGACCCTGCGCATCGAGCAGGAGGTGCGTCTGCCGCCAGACTCCGTGTCCGTCACCCTCACCACGACTCTCACCAACGAAGGCTCAGCCCCCGTCACCTTCGCCCCTCGGGATGGCCTCATGAGCTCCGGGGAGGACCTCTGGACCTGGGCGCCGGGCAAGGGACTGCTGGGGCCCGAGGCGGGCGAGGTCTCCGCGGTGGGCGTGACCGGTCACCGGGGGGAGAGCACCCTGGCGGTCTGGCCCGACGACGGCACCTTCTCCACCGCGGGTCTGGGGGCCCTGGCAGGGGATCTGGGAATTCGCACGCTCACGCACCCTGAAGTCACCCTGGCGGCGGGGGACACCCACACCCTGGTGCGCCACTTCGCAGTGGGCTCCGACATCGCGACCACCGAGGAAGCCCGATGGAGCCAACAAGGCGAAGACCTCGCCGAGGTGACGGGGACCGTGACGTCCGGCGGTGCCGCCGTCGCGGGGGTCCGCGTGTGGTTCGTGGACGGTGAGGAGGTGGCAGGCTTCGCCATGTCAGAGGGTGACGGCAGCTACCGGGCGGCCCTGCCCCCCGGCGACTGGACGGTCTACGCCGTCGCTCGGGCCTACCCCGAGTCGGTGCAGCTGGCGGACCGCTCCATGCGGCTGGGCCCCATGAGCGCAGCGAGCGTGCAGCAGCGCCACCTCGACGTGCTCCAGGGCGCCGCCGCCCCTCCCCTCCCCTTCGCCGAGGGTCGAGCCACTCCCGTCGCTGAGTCGCTGTCCCTCCCCGCCGAAGGAGCGACGCTCGATCTCGCGATGCCCGGCGCCTCGGGCGCCCGCTTCGAGGTCACCTCGGACGGCGCCGCCATCCCCGCGGTGCTCGACGTGCGCTGGGTCGGTGGCTCCCCCGAGGGCAACGTCCCCGCTGGTCTGCACGACGCCCTGGGCATCGAGAGCGGAGGGCGCGCGCTGTGGGGCTGGACGGCCAACGGCACCCTCGACGCGCCGCTCATCCCCGGGACCTACACCGTGCGCGCTGGCCACGGGCAGCGACACACCCAGAGCGCGGCCACGGAGTTCGTGGTGGAGGAGGGCCAGACCGAGACCGTCCCCCTCACCCTCACCGAGGAGGTGGAGCGAGACGGTTGGCTCGCCTTGGACGCCCACCTGCACGCCGCCCCGAGCTTCGACGGCACCCTCGGCATGGCGCACCGCCTCGTCACTTGCGCCGCCACCGGCGTGGACATCCCGGTGATGACCGACCACGACCGGCAGGTGGACTACACGCCCCTCGCCTCGGCCCTCGGCCTCGACGAGCTGTTCACGGTCGTGCCAGGCATCGAGGTCACCACGGTGGTGCGAGGCCACTTCAACCTCTATCCCATCACGCCGGAGCCCAGCGAGCCCAACGGAGGCGCGGAGCCGTGGTGGATCAACCCCGGCAACACCCAGGAGCTCTTCGACCGGATGCGGGACCGCGCGGGCCCCGAGACCCTCACCCAGGTGAACCACCCCCGCACCCCGGGCATGTTCTCGGTGTCGCAGTTCGACCCTGAGGACGGCGAGCCCCGCAACAACTCCATGTGGAGCTGGGACTTCGAGCTCTTCGAGCTTCTCAACGGCGGGGTCATCGACCTGCCCCAGGTGCGCGCCGACTGGTTCGGCATGCTCAACAACGGCCGCGTCCGCGTGCCCATGGGCAGCTCCGACTCCCACTACTCCTACATCCCCTGCGGATGGGGACGCACCGACGTGTTCCTCGACACCACCTCCCCCGCCGACGTCAGCATCGAGGCGGTGCGCGAGGCCCTCCTCGCCGGTCACGTGGTGGTGGCGGGTGGCACTACCCTGCGGGCGACCCTCGACATGGGCGAAGGCGCCGTGATGCCCGGCGACACCACGAGCGGGGCCGCCGGCAACTTCCGCGTCACGGTGCAGGCCCCCGAGTGGATTCAGCCCGGCACGCTGCGGGTCTACCGCAACGGGGAGGTGATCCACGAAGAGGCCCTGGAGACACCGAACGGCGCGACGTGGTTCGACGGCACCATCCCCGTGAGCGCTGACGGAGACAGCTGGTTCGCGGTGGAAGTGGAGGGCTCGGAGCCCGTCGCCGAGCTGTGGCGCGGCTTCACTCCCTACGCCATCACCAACGCCTTCTTCGTAGGGGAGTAGCCACGGACTAGTCGAGAACCGCGCCCTTGCGCCGGTAGTACGCGGCGATGTGATCCCGCGCCGGGCTCACGTACTTGCGGGCCATGGAGCCCGTCCAGCCGCGGGCCTTCCCGCTCCTCCGCTCCATGTACGCGGCGTAGTCGGCGTCGTAGGCCGTGAGGTGCGCGCGGAGGGCGTCGTCCGACGGCACCTGGTCCTTCGACCACACGGCGTCGAGGGGCAAGCGGGGACGCTCCAGCGGCTCCTCGGCCGGCACGCCCACGCACAGGCCGTACAACGGATAGACCCCCAGAGGGAGGTCGAGCAGTTCGTCCACGGCGTCCAGATCGTTTCGCAGCCCGCCGACGTAACAGACGCCGTAGCCCTGGGCCTCGAAGGCCACCACGAGGTTCTGGGCGAACAGGCTGGCGTCCACGGCGGCGACGAGAAACGCCTCGAGGCGCGCGTCGTAGGACACTCCCGCGTCGTCGCAGATCAGGCGATGGCGTCGTACATCCCCACAGACCACGAAGAACGCACCGGCGTCGGCGACCTTGCTCTGCCCCCCGGTGAGCGGGACGAGGGCCTGGCGGACGGCGCCATCGGTGATCTGAAGCA
>JAGSHC010000375.1 GCA_023954745.1 Deltaproteobacteria bacterium
GAGGTGGTCGGCCGTGGCATCGACGAGGGGCACCTCAGCGATGGGGCAGACCTCGAGGTCGCGGCACGCCACCAGAGCATCGATGGCGGCTCGTCGCTCACCCGTCCCCAGGATCTGGTCGTGAGCGGCGTCGGTGTTGGCGAGCAGCGGGACTTGCACGCAGTCCACGCCGGCCTCGGCGCAGCGCGTCAGCGTCTCTCTCGGGAGGGCGCTGCCGAGGCCCCGGATGCCGCAGATCATGCCCAGGTCCTCGGCCCGCTCCACGGCGCGAACGAGATCGTCCGCCACCGTGGACGTCGTCGCGAGCAGGGTGATGTGGGGCACCGCGGCGCCCCATAGGGCGTCGATGCGGGGAATCAGCGCATCGATGGGCGCCATCTCCACCCATGCCTCGAGGGGAGCGCTCAACGCGCTCGTGCGCGCGCCGCGTCCGTCCGTGAGGTCCTCGATGGGGAAGGAGCCTCCAGGAGCCGCGGCGAGCCGGGCCAGAGTGTCGCGCAGCTCGAGGAGGTCGCGCGCGAGGCGGTCGCGAGGCGCGTCGAACGACCGCTTCAGCGTCTTGATGATCGCGCGGTCGTCTTCTCCGTCGAGGACCATCGAGACCATGGCGGCGCCGCTTGCGGTGAGGCGCACCGCGGAGCTCGCGTTCAGCAGGGCGAGGGCGGTGCCGTCGGGCTCAGCGCGCAGGTGCACGCGCGCGTGAAGTCCTCCCAGGGTCGTGCGCCAACTCCGCAGCCCCGAGGGCAGCACGGCAGGCCCTCCAGGCATTCTCGGCGCTTGCATGAGCCGGCTCAGCCAGCGCGGCGTTCCCATGGTTCCTCCCCGCGTCCTTCAGTCCAGAGTCAACATTGGAAGGGCCCGCTGGGCCTTCTCGCTGCGAGGCTCCACCATGGCCCGCGGCGGGGCGAAGCCGGTGGTGTCGGCGGTCGGCGCCGGTCCCTCGGTCCGCACCCCGTCCCGAGCGTCCCTCTCGATGCGACAGCCGCCGCCGCACAAGGGCAGGTCGGGGCACTCGTGGCACTTGTCGGGCAGGCCCCACTTCGCCGGGTCTTCCTCGCGCTCCCGGAAGCTGCGGAAGAGGTCCCCGCGCCAGATCTGCTCCCAGGGGTCGTTCAGGATGTTCCCGGCCGCCACATAGAAGGACTGGCAGGGCAATACGTCCCCGTTGGGCTCCACCGCGATGGAGTACTCCCCGGCGTTGCAGCGCTTCGCGCCGATCTCCAGCTCCACCGGCGACAGCCGGCAGTACTCCGTCGGCGTGTACCAGAGGAACCGCATGCCCTTGTCCCGGGCGTGGTCCCGGATGCGCTCCAGGATGGGGACCATCTCGGCCTCCGGGATGGCGTCCGGGTCCGCGAAGCCGCCGCCTGAGTAGATCATCCCGTTCATGGCGAACGTGCGAATGCCCAGCTCGTAGAGGAAGTCGATGGTGTCCTCGATCGTGTCCTTGTTGCGCGTGCAGATCGTCGTGTTGGTGATGGCGTGCATGGGCGACGCGACGGCGGCGCGAATGCCCTTCACGGTCTGGTGGAAGGCCTTCGTCCCATTGATGGCGTCGTGCACCTCGGCGATGTGCGACGACAGGGTCACCTGCACGTGGTCGAGGCCCGCAGCGACCAGCTGCTCCCGGAACGGGGCGTGGGCGAGCCGTCGGCCGTTCGTGTTGAGGCCGCAGATCATCCCGGCGGCGTTGCCGTGGGCCACCAGGGCCGGCAACTCCGGGTGCAGCGTGGCCTCGCCGCCCGTGAAGATGAGGTGTGGCACCCCCAGCGCGGCGAGACGGTCGATGACCGCGAACCACTGCTCCCGCTCCATGGACGGCATCGGCAGCCGCTCCGTGTCGTTGTAGCAATGGTTGCAGGCGTTGTTGCAGCCGTAGGTGAGGGCGAGGTCGGCCTTGTAGGGCGCCCGGGCGCGGGTGCTGAACAGTGCCTTGCGGTCGATGAACGTCAGGTCGCAGGTGGGGCAGCCTGGGTCCAGGGTGGTGATGCTGTCCACCAGGGCCTGAAGCTCCGTCACCCGAGCGTCGAGCTCTCGCCGGGAGATGGAGCGGTCACCCCGGGCGAGGATGGCCCGGGCGACGGCGTGATCTCCTGGGTCGTGCGAGTGCGGCCCGGTGCTCTCGCCACCGCCGAGTAGGAGGTGGTGCACGACCGCAGCGGCGGACGCGTTCAGCTGAATCACGTCGGTGACGTCGACGAACAGGACCCCGGCGCCGTCCGGCTCGATACGCAGATGGATGCGCTTGCGGCCCTCGCCGTCGGGGGAGCGGAGCCGCAGGGTGTGCAAGCCGGGTTCGGGAGGCGGGGGCGGGGACACGGTCGCCGTGAACGCACGCCAGTCGGCCTTCAGAGCGTCGCCGATGCGGCGCAGCATCAGTACTTCGCCTGCTCTTCGAGCTGGTAGCTGGTGCTGCAGTGCCCGCAGTTCACGAAGACCGCGCCGGCCTTCACCTCGACGTCGTTGCGCCCGATCGCGGCGCCGCAGTTGCGGCATGGCATGTCTTGCAGGGAGACGTCGCCGGTGAGGTCGAGGGTTTGCTTGATCTGGACCTGCTGGGGCCGGAGACGAGGCATGGCGGCCAAGGCCGCGGCGGCGACCAGCAGGATGACGCCGACCACCAGGCGGGCTGGGAGCCCTTGGGAGCCGACGACGAACACGAGTCCAAGCAGGCCCAGGAGGCCGGCGAGGAGATAGGCGATGAAGGTGACTCCTTGGGGCACGGTGGGATCCTACCTGGAAGCGGGCGAACTCAACCGGGCGTCACCTGGTCTTCGGCCACGACGAGACCGCCCAGTGCCACCCACTGTCGTCCACCCTCTACGCAGACCGCCTCTGCAGATTGCAGGGGTCCCTTTGCGAGCAGCCACGAGCCTCCCCGGCCTCCCCACCCACTCCAGTAGAGATCGTCGGCCGCGCGCCGGACCACCCGCGCCGGAGGGAGCCACCCGTCCACCGGCTGCCAGGGCACCCACTCACCGCCAATCCACTGCTCGAGGCCGCGGCTCCAGCTGAGCGGGGAGTCCTGGAGGCGCCAGCCATCACTGGGAGGCAGGCACACCGGCACCAGCGTCGACGGGATCGGAACTCCGTGTCGGGTCGTGACGGCCGCCCCGTCCCACCAGCCGTCGTCGTCGGTGTCCCAGCGCTCGGGGTCGGTGTCGAGGAGGCGCTCGACCCCGTCGGGCACGTCGTCGTGGTCCTGGTCGCGCAGAAAGACCCGAAGCGCCGCCGGTCGGTCGAGGAGCGAGTCGAGCAGCCGTCCCTCGGTGCCCCGACCCAGGAGATCAAGCCGCAGCTGGGCGAGGTTCGTGGGGGCCTCGGGGCCCCAGACGGCGTCCCCGCCGAAGAGCAGCAAGCGGGTGCGGGCCAGACGTCGCGCGAGCTCGTATCCCGCGAGTCGCTCCGCGTCGGAGCTGTCCCGGGCCGACCAGGTGCGCAGATCGATCAGCGCATCGGGGAGCGAGGGCCCAGTCCCGGCGTGCAACCCCAAACGCTCGGCGATGCAGGCCTCGAGGACCTGGGCGACCCCTTCGGACAGCGCCGAGGTGCGACTGTGGGCCCAGGCGTGGGCTACCTCGTGGGCGAGGGCGCCGCCGCTGTCCGACTCGGGAGGGGCCGAGAGCGCGATGGAGCGCAGGCCTACGTCCGGGGCCCAGGTGGCGGTGCCGTTTGCCCAGCCGAGGTCGGTCTCGGCAATGTCCACGATGGGTGAGTGTGCGGGCTCCCATCCCGTGCACTCCACGCCGGCCCGCCAGACCTCTTTGGCGAGGGCCCCGACGTCCTGGTCGTAGGCATCGAACTGGGGGGCGGTGTGGCCCAGGGACGGTGCGCACAGCACCGTGAGGACGACCGGGAGAGCGGGGAGGCGGACAGTCACGGTCCGAGCCTATCGCGCCCTAGACGCTGACGATGCTCAGGATCCACTCGACCTGCGCGTCGCGCTCCGCCAGGAAGAACAGGGGCTCGTCGAGCCAGGCCGGGTCGACCCCCACGGAGCGCACCGCGTCGTCCACGTGGCGCGCGACGGGACCTTCCAATGGACCCTCGGGCGTCCAGGTCAGGAGCTCCGCCCGATCCTCGAGCTCGTCCCAGCGGTCGTCGAAGGAGCCGTCATCCTCCCCGTGGGCCTCGGCGTGCCGGACGGCGTCGATGAGGGAGACTCCCGCGGGGTCTAGGGCGCTCCAGCTCGCGAGCCGCTTTCCCGCCTCGAACCTCACGGCTCCGCTGAGGCCCGGCCCCTGGTCGCTCGCCCAGACGGCGATGGCGCCCCCGCTGACATCGCTGCTCAGCCGGCGAGCGAGACGCACCGGAGTGTCGTAGCCCACCGGTCCGCCCGATCGGGTGTCGCGCATCGCCGAGAGGGCTTCACGCAGCAGCGGGTCTGAGTCGTATCCCCGACCCGAGAGCTCCGCCATCCCGTCGAGCTCGACCCGGCACCAGTCCGTTCCGCGGAGCTGAGCAACCCACCCCCGCGCGCGACCCTCTGTGCCACTGCAGAGCTGCACCGCTTCGGCGATGGCCCCGGCGTCTCCCCGCACCAGCACCGCAGTGCAGAGGGCGCCATCCATCAGCTGCTCGAGTCCCATGGGCCCACTCCACGTCTATTGGCTCGCAAGCACGGCCAGGAAGAACAGCGCGACGAGAAGTCCCAGAATCACCGCCCCGACGACCTTCGCCCAGCTGATGGGGGCCTTTCCGGTGATGGAGCCCGTCTGGCCGTTGAGAACCACCC
>JAGSHC010000090.1 GCA_023954745.1 Deltaproteobacteria bacterium
CAGCAATCTGCTCGACCGTGGACGCCTCGGCCCCGCCACGAACGTGCTCCGCAAGGTGGAGACGTCCCTCGCGGGAGATCCCCAGGTGGCGCGAGCCACCGCCTGGGTCCTGGTGGCGAAGGGCGAGCTCGACGAGGCGCGCGCCTTGCTGGAGTCTCTGGAGCAGACCACAGGAGATGCTGCTCTGAGCTGGCAGTTGAGCAACCTGCTGGCAGCACAGGGAGACGCGACGGGGGCGTTGGGCGCGATCCGGCGCGCAGTGGCGGCCGACCCAGAGCATGCGGTGTATCGCCGGGAGCTCTTCGAGCGTCTCCAGCGGGCGTCGGACTGGACCGGGCTGGTCGGCGCGGCCAGCGAACGCGGCGCCGACGCGGTGGGCGGTGGCCTCGCTCCGTACTACAAGGGCATCGGACTTCTTCGTTTGGGCCGCACGGACGATGCGATTTCGTCGTTCTCGGCCGTCGTGGAGCATGGGCGGCCGGAGCCGGCGCCCCTCGCGGGCGCGGCGGGCTACCTCCTCCAGCTCGGCGCCTACCCGGCAGCGGAGCGAGCGGCCCGCGTGGCGCTGTCGGCGTCAGAAGAGGACGCACCGTTGCATCACCTGCTGGCCATGGCCCTGACTCGGGTCCAGCGCGAGGGGGAGGCTCTGGCCCACTACCGCCGCGCGGCAGAGCTGTCGGCGCAGAACGCCAACTACCGCTTCGACCTGCTGGTCTCTCTGTGCTCCCTGTCCCTGGGGGATGAACTCGCGACCGCCATGAAGGGCGCCCGGCGCGACTTTCCCGAGGATGGGCGACTCGATGCCCTCGAGGCTCGCTGCGTGGCGCCCGGTACCTGATTGAAGTGGCTTCTTGCGCCTGCCGCGGTCTTGATGATCGGCTGCGCATCGTCGGAGCCTGAGCTCCACCCGCTCCCTGCCGCGCCCGTCTCCCTGAGCGAGCTGCCTCCACCCAAGGAGCGCCCCAGCACCGCCCCGAACCCGTTGCTCGTCATCGATGTGGACGGTCTCGACGCTGCGCTGTGCGCCGCGCCTGAAGCGCTGCCTTCGTCCCTCGCCGAGATCCTGCTGGGCGGCTGCGCCCCGGTGTCTGTGGGGGAGGCCGGCATACGAGGGGACCGCGCGAGCTTGATTACGGGCGTGGGGCCCGGAGTGCACGGGGTCTTCGCGGACAGCGAGGTCGTGTTTGCCCCCGAGGGCGAGAGGACCTGGCCACGCGGGCCGCGACGGGCGCCCCACGTCTGGACGCCGTTGCTCGAGCGCCGGCAAGCCGTGGCTGTCATCGGGCTACCCCACGACTACCCGCCCACGCGTGCCGAGCACTACACGCACCTCGTAGGGGCCGTGCTTCCTGCTCCCCCGCTCCCTCCCCTCGTCGATGGGCTTCCGCGAGGGGCACAAGGGGGCCCCCTGGTGGGCGAGTCTTCGGTCCCAGGGGTCTCGCTGCCCTTCGAGGTGCTCATCGATGAGCGGCGCTGGTGGACCCGGAGGTGGACCGACGGGAGAGGGCAGACGGAGTTCGTCCCGCTGTCCTCCCACCCCGCGACACCGTCGCGCCCCCTCGCGTGGCCTCCGGTCGCGGCGCTCGAGCTTTGGGAGGCGGGCATCGCTCTCCGCACGGGGAAGGGGCCCGTCCAAGGCTCGGGGGACGCAGTGAGCGGCTTGTTGGCCATCGAAGCGCACCAGCGGGTCCAGGCAGCGCTCGCGCTCTGCGATCGTGGTCCCCCCTCGCTTCTGTGGCTCTCCCTCTCGGGGGTGCACCCCCAGGGTCTCGACCCTGTTTCCCTGGCGGGGGTCCTCGCCCCTCTGCTGAAGAGCTGGACCGGCAGCGTGGCGCTGGTTTCGCTTCGCGGCCGCGCGTCTCCCCAGGCAATCACGCTTCCGTCGACCTTGGAAGAGGGCCTCTCTTGGACGGGCCCGGGCACGGTGCGGTTGAAGAGGGGGACTCCCCCCGCGCGGGCGCGTGGACTCCTGGCTCGCGCCGAGGCCACGCTCGAGGTCGTCGATGGGGTGCATCGTCTCATTCGGGGCAGCGAGATCGAGGGCCCGCGGGCGGGTCTTGCTCCTGGACTCCAGCTACTTCCCGAGCCGGGACGAATCCTGCCTGGGGATCGCTACGGCGCAGAGCCGGGTCTCTTGGCAGGCTCGATGGTCGTCGGCGACTCGGGACTCAGGCCCCACGACTTGGCTCGTCTCTTGGTGGCGCATGTCAACGGGGATGCGGCCCGGGGGCCGGAGATGCCTCCGCCGCCACAGTGAGCTGTGACAATCCGTGACCTTTGCGGCTTGCCCCGTGGACGATTCAACTGCTATCAGACGCCCGCCTCACCCGAGCAGTGATGGTCTCGAGGTATGGCGACGGCCCCAAGCACGTCGTACGGGGGAGCTGGGGAGCACCCCCCGTTACACCACCCCTCCAATGGAGAGTGAGAGATGAACCGGAATCTGACGCGGATTGTTTTGGTGGCCTTTGCTGCCGCCACCATCGGGCTCGTGACTGCGCCCAAGGAGGCCAGCGCGGTCTCCCTCAACCTCATCAACACCTGGCGCATGGGCGATCTGGGTGGCTACGCGAGCAACGGCACGTCGGGCTACCTGAACAATGGCCCCGCCTGGAGCCAGGGCGCGTTCCCTCGGATGGGAATCAACATCCACTTCGGCATCGGCCTCGGAAAGGGTGACCAGATCGTCCCCTTCATCGGCTTCGGCATGCAGCGGGTGTCCTACTCCTTGGACTACAACCCCAGCAACGACGACAACGATCCCGAGATCGACAACGACACCGGCAATGCGCTGCAGTTCGGACTCGACGTGGGTGCGAAGTTCTTCTTCATCGAGCGCGCCAAGGGCAAGGCTCCGCCGTTCGTGATGCTCGCCTTCTACAAGTACATCGGCTCGATCGGTGAGGATGGCGACTACGAGGGTCCCGCAGGCGCCTCGCCCGACGGCGAAGCCGACACGGACAACGCGATCGACTTCCTCATCCGCGACCAGCAGCTCCTGAGCCCCACCGGGTTCAAGATTGCTTTCGGCGCTGAGTACTACTTCAACGACAACTTCTCGCTGGGCGGCGAGTTCCTGGGCGTCGACTTCGCCTGGGCCCGCGCCACCAACCCCAACGACATCGACCTCATCGACACGCGCACGCAGTTCAGCCTGTACACGTCGCTGCACTTGACCTACCGGTTCAGCTTCAGCGTCCGCGCGTCCGTCCAGTTCGAGTCCGACTACGACTACGAGGACTAGGACGGGATAGGGCTCCTCGAGCCCGAGCTCGTGACGGCCTCGGGGGCTTCGGCCCTCGGGGCCGTCGTCGTTCTGGCGACCGCAGTGGGGCTCAGGGGCTTGCTACGATCCCCGCGTATGCGTGATCACGTCCAGACTGCGCTGGTCCCTCCGCTCCTCGGGGCCCTCCTGGGGGGGACCTGTGTGGGACTGGCCGAGTCGCTGCACATCCTGGGGCAGGCCTTCGGCACGCGGGACTACAGCGGCATCATCCAGGCCGTCGTGCTCTATGGCGCCGCTGGCCTGGCGGTGGGGAGCCTGCTCGCCATCGGTGCGCTCGTCTTGACGGCGGTCTTCCGTGTGCCCCCGGACCCCTCGCGTTCATGGACGGTGTCGTGGCTCGTCGTGTTCTGCGGCGGGGGATTCTTCGTCGCGCGCTGGATTGGAGATCGTGACTACCTCGCGGAACTCACCGCGCCCGGTCGAGCCGACGGTCTGCTGGCCCTTGGACTCGTGCTCTTCGGCGCGGCGTTCTACTTGTTGTGCCGCAATGCGCTGAAGAAGACCTTCTTCTCGTTCCTGTTGAGCCCTCTGGGGACCGGAGCCGTCTTCCTCGGCCTGGTGTTGTTCACCTTGCTCTTCGCTCTCGGGACGGCACTGAACAACCGGGCCGGGGCCGACGTCGTCCCCCGTCCCGTTGCACCGTCGCTTCTCGATCGCCCCAACCTCCTCCTGATCGCGGTGGAGGACCTCGACCTGACCGCCATCCCCGAGGATGAGCTCGAACGCGTCGCTCCGACGCTGGCGCGGCTCCGGCGGGAGTCGATTCGATTCGAAGAGGCGAGCGCGCATGCGCCCACGTTTCGGGAGTCCTACGCCTCGCTCCTAACCTCGCGCGTCCCTTGCGCCCACGGCGCGCTGGGACCGAGCGGCGTCCTGAACGAGGACCTGGACACCCTCCCCGAGGTCCTGAGCCGTCATGGCTACACGACGGGCGCTGTGCTGACGGATCTGGATGGCTCTCCGTCGTTCAACTTCGGACAGGGCTACGACACCCTCGACTTCATGCGACCGAAGTGGCTGCTCCGGGCCTCTGAGTCGTCCTACAGGCTCGTGCTCCAGCAGGTACTTCACGACTGGCTTCGTCCCGAGACGGTGGTCGCTCAACACTCCGATCGCCACTATCAAGATGCGCAGGCGGTCGGTGCCCAGGGCGCGGACTGGCTTCGTCGGCACGGGGCCGAGCGATGGTTCCTCACACTGCAGTTCAGCGACCCCGGCCTCCCGCTGGTGGAGCACCCCTCCGTAGCCCGCCTCGCCGCAGAGCCCGTGGCTCAAGCTTCAGGGGGAGGTGGGGTCCCCGAAGCAGACCTCGACGCGCTGTATCGCGCGGAGATCGCCTGGCTGGACCGGGGCATCGAGACCGTTGTCTCCTACATGGACGAGCATGACCTCCTCGATGTGACGGCCATCGCGGTGCTGGGCTTGCAGGGCCCTGCGTACCGTGGCGGCGCACCGCTGGCGGACCAACGACTCCAGGTCCCACTCTTTCTTCGTCTCCCGGACGCCGATGGAGGCTCGGGACGTCGCGTCGCCGATGCGGTCCGGCTCGTCGATGTGGCCCCGACTCTCGCCGAGTTGGGAGGCGCGCCCGAGGGGGTGGGCTGGCAGGGGATCTCTCTGCTGCGAGAGTACGCGCTGCGCGAGGAGGCGCAGCGGATTGTGCTCGCGGACCACTACGGCCCACGAAGCCGCTCCCGGGCCCTCAGAGACGGCCCCTGGAAGCTGGTCAGCACCACGGACTTGTCCGGCGAACCAAGCCTGGCCCTGTACTTCCTGGACGAGGACCCCGAGGAGCGCGAGAACCTGGCCCACCAGGACGCTGCCCAGTGGAAGCTGGACCAGAAGGTCGAGCAGCTCGCGCGCCTCGAGGCCGAGTTGTGTGCGCTGGCTGGACGCAGCGTGCCGGCCCGCGTCCGCGGGGGATCTGCAATGAGCGTTGAAGATTGCGAGGTCCTGCGTCGTCTTGGGTATCAAGAGGGCTTTTCGGAGGGCTGCACGGCCCTGGATCAATGAGAACAGGGTCTTCGGGGCTGGACGAGACGCTCCTGCTGGGATACATGCCGCCTGTGATTGCACGACTTCTCCTGCTGGCCCTCCTCGGGGTCATGACCATGCAGCCTCCCTCCGCCCACGCCGGCGAAGAGGATGAACTGCTGGGTTCCTCACGCTCGACCTCCGACCGAGCCGCCGAGCCTGCGAGCGCCGTCGCGGTGATGACCGGGCAGGACCCTGCTGACGCTGCCGAGGCACTCGTCAAGAAGGCCCTCGACCGGGTCGTGGGCGCGGAGCTCGCTCTCGCGCGCGGTGAGACCGCAGCGACCCGCAAGGAGCTGGAGACGCTCCGCGGCGAGCTCCAGGACCTCCTCGTGGCGTTGGGCCAGCTTCGGCAGGACCGGGACGTGCGTACCTGGTTCGAGGAGGGCGGCTACGTCATCACCTCGAGGGAGTCGAGGACCAGCGCGCCGGGCGACCCATCAGCCGATTCGGTGGGCCCCATGAGCGAGGCGGACCTCGTGGCGCTCCAGCGCTCCATCGAGGGGGCACCGTTCAACGAGGGCAAGCTGCAACTTCTCCAGGAGGGGATTGCGCAGCACACGCTCACCGGGGTTCAGGCGGAGGAACTCCTCCAGCTCTTCTCCTTTTCGCGAGACCGAGTGGACGTTCTCGTCTTCCTGCACCCGCGACTGGCGGATGGTGAGGACTTCGCCCGGTTGCTGGCTGCCCTGAAGTTCGAGTCGGACCGACAGGCAGTGCGCGACCGACTCGGACTCGACAGCTGAGCTACGGAGGGCTAATCCTTCGGAGCGCCGACGCCCGGCCGGAGGCCCTGACCTGATGCACGTTTCGCGCAAGGCCGACTACGCCGTTCGCTCTCTCGCCTACCTCGCAGGGCGGCCCGACAGCGGACTCGTCCTCATTTCGGAGATTGCCGAGGCCATGGTCGTGCCCCGTGCCTTCCTCTCGAAGATCATGAGAGAGATGGTCGACGCCGGCCTCGTCCTGAGTCAGCCGGGGCGGAAGGGCGGCTACCGGCTCGCACGGGAGTCCTCGGAGATCACCTTTCGCCACATCATCGAGGCGGTGGAGGGGCCCATTCACATGGTTCCCTGCCAGGAGGACGGCGCGGACGACTGTCTGATGTCGTCGAGCTGTACCCAGGTCCCCATTTGGGACCGGATTCGATCGAGCATGCTCGACGTGTTCTCGGAGTACACCCTGGATCAGGTCAAGAGCCCCGCCATGCGCCCCAACGTCGAGCTGATTCAGGTCGGGCGCTAGGAGCCCGTAGCGCATTGGTGAGCCGAGGGGCCCGCCCGGTCTCTCTCGCGTTCAGCGCCGCCGACGCAGGAGCAGAAGCGGCGGCAACAGCCACACGAGGAAGAGTCCGGGGGCGCCGCGTCCGGTGGACGAGCATCCGCACCCGCCCTCTTCGTCGCCACAGCCACCGCAGCCGCCTTCTTCGCCGCCTCCGCAGCCGGTGGAGGCATCGCAGCCTGCGCCGTCTTCGCAGCCGGGGATGACGATGTCGCCGCCGCCCCCGGTGTCGCCACAGCCGACACCATCGAGCTCGATGGTGCCCAGCTCGAAGGCGGTGACCTCGGTGGGGTCGATCCAGCCGAACACGCCGAGGTAATCGTTCTCCGTGCCGATCACGCGGACATCGAGGTCGGTGAGGGTCAGACCGTTGAACCCGGGCATCGCGAAGGGCGGCACGAGGCCGGCTTCGAGATCGAGGCCCTGCGTCGACAGTCCGACGCTGATGAGGCCGGGCAGGTTGGCTGCGAACTGCTCGGGAATGGCGGCGGGAAGCCACTCGTTGTAGGTGACGGACACCCCGAGGCTCGTCTCGAGATCGAAGCCGATGTCGAGGATGACCTCGCCGGCGGTGATGTCCGCATCGATGGGCACGTCGGCCACGAGCCCGTGACCCCAGTGGCGGGTGGGCCGGTCCAGCTCCTCGCCGTACACATCGACGGCGAGGTCAGCGAAGATCTTCGGGCCGCCCTCGAAGATGGCCACGGGGGGCTGGTCGCCGGACACCCGGATGTCGAGGACGAGAGGCTCATCGCCCCAGACTTCATCGAGGACCTCGGGGATGTCCTGGCCCATGAGCGTCCCGGTGTCGAGCGGAACCGGGGCCAGATCACCGAGACTCAAGCAGAAGACACCCCCCTGCCAGGCTGCGTACAGCGCCTCGTTGATGGTGTCCTGGCTCACCGTGATCCCGACGTGGTAGGGCGCATCGGTGCCGGGGAGCAGGCCTGTCAGCGGCGGGGCATCGTGGGCCGAGGGAACGTAGGCTCCCAGCTTGGGGACACATGCGCCGTAGGCCGGGGTGCTGAACTGCGCCTCGAAGCCGATCCGCAGCCCGGTGGCGTCGATGGCCAACTCCGTGGCGGCGAGGTTGTAGGCCAACACCGCGTCGAGGATCTCCGTCTCGCCTTCGAGGGCAACCGCCTGGGCGAATCCGCCCAGAGTGTCGTCGAGCTGGGTCTCGAGTTCCCCGAGCTGCGAGTCCAGAACGTCGTCCAGGACCGAGCCGATCAGGTCGATGCCGTACCCGTTGAGGGTCTCCAGGGCATCGCCGAGGATGCAGCCGGTGCCGATAGGGTTGCCGAAGTTCCCGTGGGTGAACGAGAAGGAGTCCACCGTCGCAGCGAGCTGCCCGTTCTCGAGCTGCAGCAGGACGGCGATGTCGGCGTTGAGGGCCGTCGGCGCGAGTTCGAACGTGCAGACCTCGTTCAAGGTGAACAGGCACTCACCGTCCGCCGTGACCTGTACCTCCTCGGACCAGAGCGTCATGTCGAGGTTGATGTCGAGGCGACCGGTCGAGGGGGAGATGGAGACGTTGTCGGTGGAGATGTTGACCGTCAGCGGCTCGACGGCGTACTCGAGCACGCCGGGGGCTTCGGGATCGCAGTCGAACTCGCCCTCGAGACCGGTCACGCCGAGCTCGGTGGGGAGCACGGCCGCGATGCCCTCGCCGAGGGCTTGGAGCCCTGCAGCGGAGACATGGACCTCGGCGGCGTTGGCGATGACCGGCGCGTCCGGCGGCACTTCCTGGGCCGCAGCCGGGGCTGCGAGCAGTGCAAGTGACGAAGAACAGACAAGAAAAAGGCGGTTCGGACGCATCGGGCGCAAGCTACCGGAGGGTCCCAGACGGCACAAGGGTCCTGCTGGTACCTTCTCGTCGCTTCCGCGAGCCCCGGAAACGCTGGAGATCTCCGATGAGCACCCTGTCCCCATCCGTGCGGAGCACACTGCTCGCCGGCATGACCTCTCTCGCGACCGACCCCGCCGACGCGGAGTCCGCCCTGGCCTCTATCGAGAGGTGGCTCTCCGACGCCGCGGTGGCGGAGTACGCGCCGCTCCTGGAGGAACTGATTCGACTCGGGGAGTACGACCTGCTCCTGGACTCCTTCTACCGGGTGCTTCCGTTCGGCACCGGCGGCAGGCGGGGCCCTGTGGGACTCGGGCCCAACCGGATGAACCCCTGGACTCTCGGCACCTCGGTGCAAGGGAATCTCGAGTTCATGCAGGACCGCTTCGGCGCGGAGGCCCCACTCCGGGTGGTCATTGCGTCGGACGTTCGGGTGTTTCGGGACCTGCGCGGCGCGTTCCCTGCCGACATGGTCAACCCGTTGCTCGGCATGACGTCCATCGACCTCGCCAAGCAGGCGGCGGCCATCTACTCCAGGGCTGGGTGTGAGGTGTTCATGGCCGAGCCCGGCAGCGGTCGCTATCTCGCCACGCCGGAGCTCTCCTTCCTCATCCGCAAGCTCGACTGCCAGGGGGGGCTCAACGTGAGCGCCTCCCACAACCATCCGGACGACAACGGCGGCAAGTTCTACACCGAGCAGGGCGCCCAGGAGACTCCGCCCGACGATGAGCGAATGGTCGACCTGGTTGCCGCCGTGGAGCAGGTGCACTCCTGGACCTGGGAGGAGGCCCTCGCCTCCGGCCGCGTGCACTTCGTCGGGGCGGACCTGCACGAGGAGTACCTCGACGACGGCATGCGTGTGCTCCGAGGCACCGAGCGTGGGGCCCGCATCGTCTTCACCAACTTGCATGGGGTGGGGGACCAGACCGCGGGAGAGGCCCTGGAGCGTGCGGGGTTCGATGTGCACTACGTGCCGTCCCAGCGCAGCCACGATGGACTCTTCCCCGGAGTGCAGTTCCGCGCTCCGAACCCGGAGTACCCCACGGCTCTCGTGCAGGCCACTGAGCTCGCTCAGAGCATCGAAGCCGACCTCGTCCTGGCAACGGACCCCGACGCCGACCGCATCGGCGGGTTGGCCCGGAGGGACGACGGGAGCTTCCGCTTCCTCACGGGCAACGAGCTGAGCTCGCTGGTGGCGGCCGCTCGGTTTGCGGACCAGCCGGCGGGCAAGATCGGCGTGAAGACCGAAGTGACCACGCAGCTCTTCTCCCGGGTGGTTCTCGCGGCCGGAGGCCAACTCGTCGACCACCTGCTGGTGGGGTGCAAGTACATCGCCCAGGTCATGCGAGACCTCGAGACCACTGGGGTTTCTGGCAGCGTCACCGGCGGCGTCGATGACGTGCTCGTGGGCACCGAGGAGAGCCACGGCTTTCTGCTC
Source organism: Deltaproteobacteria bacterium (assembly GCA_023954745.1). Classification (GTDB taxonomy): domain Bacteria; phylum Myxococcota_A; class UBA796; order UBA9615; family UBA9615; genus JAGSHC01. Next base: position 9,886 of record JAGSHC010000090.1, read on the forward strand.
TCGGCCAACATCCGGGACAAGGACGCGATTCCGCCCGCCCTCGTGCTCGCGGAGCTCGCCGCGGACCGGAAGGCGGCGGGGAGCTCCCTCGTGGGTGCCCTCGAGGACTTGTATCGAGAGCACGGTGCCGTCGCGAACATCCAGATTCCGCTCGTGATGACGGGGGCCGTGGGTCGAGGTCGAATCCTCGCAATCCAAGAAGCGTTGCGCGCGAACACACCCTCATCGATCGATGGCCGCCCGGTGACCGACTTCGCTGACCGTCGCGACGAGGCCGGCATCTTCGGACCCATCGTCTCCGGGACCGACGCGGCTGCGCGCGACGTGCTCGCCTTCACCCTCGGGCCAGACCATCGCATTGTCATTCGCCCGTCGGGCACGGAGCCGAAGACCAAGATCTACGCGGAAGCGATCGTCCCGGCTGGCGACGACATCAGTTCCGCGCTGACGGAAGCGGACCGCCAGGCGCGGTCTCTCGCCGCGGACTTCGTGCGGCAGGCTCTGGCGCTCATCGACATGGAGCTGCCCGACGCTGGCCTCCACTGCTCGCCGCTGCTGGGCATCGAGGCGCGCATTCGGTTCGGGGGTCAGATTCTGCCTCAAGCTGTGGCGGCGGCCACGGAAGAGGGCGCGGTCCCCAGTGAGGTCATCGCCGCCGTCCGAGCCAACCTGAGCGGACTCGGCGGCGACGCGGTGGGTCTCACAGCTCCCGGGTGGGTCTGGTGGAGCGCCCGCAACGTAGTCACTGATTCGGCGCGAGCCATGCTCGACGAGGTTTGGGGCGCGTGACCGGGTCCGGGGTGGACGAAGTCTTCTCGACGGAGCGCGGCCAGCTGTTCTGTGGCGACAGCATCGAGTGGATGAGGTCGCTCCCCGAGGCGTCCGTCCGCCTGGTGGTGGCCGACCCTCCCTACGGAGTGCGCAAGGCCGAGTGGGATACGTTCGCGTCCCGGGAGGCCTACATCGCCTGGAGCGAGCAGTGGCTGGCCGCAGCGGCGCGTGTACTCACCCCCGATGGCAGCGCCTATGTCATGGGCTTCAGTGAGGTTCTGGCAGACGTGAAGCAGGCGGCGATGACGTCGTTCGAAGGGTGCCGGTGGCTGGTGTGGCACTACCGGAACAAGGCGAATCTCGGCAAGGACTGGGGGCGCTCCCACGAGTCGATCCTGCACCTGCGCAAGAGCCGCAACTTCGTCTTCCACGTGGACGCGGTGCGCATCCCCTACAACGCGCACACCCAGAAGTACCCGGCGCGAAAGCAAGGGGAGACGTCCGCCTTCAAGAAGGGGCGGGGTTCGTCGTGGACGCCACACCCCCTCGGCGCGAAACCGCGCGATGTCCTGGAGATTCCGATTCTCAACAACGGGATGGCTGAGAAGACCCCCCACCCCACGCAGAAGCCCCTGGAGTTGATTCGCAGACTCGTGGTCGCGTCCAGCGATGAGGATGATCTCGTCATCGACCCCTTCTCCGGCTCGGGAACGACGTCGGTGGTCTGCGAGATCACTGGTCGCCGCTGGGCTGTCTGCGACCAGGACGCGGACTACTGCGGCTACGCCCAGGAACGACTCGAGAGGGTGGTGTCGGGCGAGTTCGGCGTCGACGACCTGATGAAGACCGAGCGCTCAATGCGCGCCAACCGGCGCAAGGTCCGGGGCTGACCGGTTTCTCATTGAAGTGAGGCGATCCCTCGGCCAAGAGTCATGGCAACGAGTTCGCTAAAGACGTCCACTCGCTGGTCTGCGTTGTGGGGCCGTTCGGGGTGGAATCCCCCCCAGGAGCACCAGACTCCAGGCACGCCGGCAGCGTGGGCGGCATCGATGTCGACGTCGGAGTCGCCGACCATCCAGGCTCCCTCGAGGGAGACCCCGAGGTCCGCCGCAGCCTGCACCAGCATGTCGGGCTCCGGTTTGCGGGTTGGCAGAGTGTCGCCGCCATAGATGACCCCGAAGAACTCCGTCATCCCCAGACCCGCCAGCACCTCGCGCGCGGGAGCCTCGGGCTTGTTCGTGACGATCGCCATCGGGATTCCCGCCGCGCGGAGAGACTCGAGTCCCCCCATCACGCCCGGAAAGGGCGTCGTGGTCGCGAGCATCACCGACTGGTAGTGCCCCAGGAAGTGCCTCAGGCGCGGGTCGTCGGCGGAGACAGTCCCGGCCGGGTCGGCGTGATTCAGAGCCCGGCGGACGAGGGCGCGAGCCCCTCGCCCGACAAAGGTGCAGACGGTCTCGAGGTCGATGGCCTGGAAGCCCAGCTCCTCGAGCAACAAGTTGGTCGCCTTCGCCAGGTCACGTTTCGAGTCGACAAGGGTGCCGTCGAGGTCGAAGAGGAGCGCGCTAGGCGGGATGGAGCTGCCGCTCGTGCACCAGAATACGCTCCATCATCTCGCTCTCCACGTCGCCCGGGAGCATGTCCTTGGCGTCGTAGAGATGGCTGAAGATGAGCTCGTAGAGCCCTTGGTGGAGCAGACTGCCGTGGTCGTTGTCGGTGCAGGCCGCGAGGTTGGCAATGATCGGCGCGGGCTCGACGCATCCATCGTCCAGCACCAGGATGCTCTTGAACAGCTCGGGGTACTGGCGCTGATTCGACGAGAGCAGCGCATTGAATCGCTGCCGCGCGTTGTCGGACCCGATGTGCTCCGAGAAGGTGCCGTAGATGATGCGGAAGATGCTGTTGAACGTGCTGATCTTGCCGTAGTACTCGCTCAACTCCTCATGGGGGAAGGGGCCAGTGACGTGGGCCGGGAGCACAAACGAGGGCGTGCTGTCGCTGGGGTCCGGTTGGGGGCCAGGGTCCGCGAGGAGCTCCTGGGGCTGCACCTCGGGTAGGTCCGAATCGCCGAAGAGGGCGAAGTCGTCTTCCTGAGGCTCCATCAACTCGGCGGTGTCGAGCTCCTTGAGGGGCTTGAGTTGAGTCGCTGTTGGGCTGGGATCAGGGAAGTCTTGATCGAGAGCGTCGAGCATGACCTCGAGGTCGGGATCCGAGAGGTCCTCCATGTCCTCATCGTCGTCTTCGTCCCCCATCTCGATGGCCGGGAGGTCGCCAAACGACTCCGGTGACCCCGCTCCCAGCACCGCCACGCCGGAGAGGTCGACCTTGTCGAGGACCTCGTAGGACTTGATGAAGTCGCCTCGGCGGGCGCGCTCGTAGTCATCGAGGGACTCTTCGGTGTCCTCGGCCACATCCTGCACCGGAGGCAAGCCCGCGACTTCGACGTCTGGTGCGTCGTCGTTGGCGTCTCCCCCGAGGCGGAGGGCAATGTCCATGCCCTCGGCGGTGTTGCTGGCAATGACCTCCTCGCGGTCGACGTTCTCCGTGTCGGGTTCGTCATGGACCACCGGGTCTGTTCGGGGCTCGCGACCCTCGGAGTCCCGGGCGATGGTCATCACGCCGCGAGCGAAGAGGGCGGTGAGCGCTTCGACGGCCTCCTCGCGAGACGGAGCGCCGATGGCCTCGACGAGCGCCTTCCCCGCGTGGGGGACGCTGATCGCTGCCCATGCGGCGTCGTTGATCTCCCGAGGCCGGCGTCCGTGCGCCACGAAGTAGTCGCCGGATGCCAGCAGAGACAAGGTGTGCCGATTCGAGTTGAGCCAGCTGGTGGCCTCGCTCAGCAGGTCGTTCAGGTTGACGCCGAACTGCATGTTGTCTGGGAAGATCGCGTCGCGCGGATCCCAGATCATCTGAGGGTCCTCGGAGGCTACGACCCAGACGAAAGCGTCCCGGAAGAGTCGCTTGCGCGCGGCCATCAGGGTCGCGCCATCGATGTGTCCACCGCGCACGAGCAGGTCTCCAAGGTCTCCGCCCATGCGCACGGAGTCGCGGACGACGTCGAGCACCGGGTACTCCACGTGGCCGTCGGCGAGGAGCATCAACTCCAACCGGGCGTTGTCCTCTTCGGCGTTGCCGGCAATCAGGTCGCCGTCGAGTATGAACACGCGGCTGTGCGTCCATCCATCGCGGGATACCGCGAGGACGCCGGTCGCGTCAGTCCCTGCGAGGCTCTCGATCTTGTCGAGTACCCCGGTCGGTTCCTGATTGGGTCTCGAGGGCCCGCTCAACGGCTCCCCGCCTCCTCGGTGATCGGTTCGGCTGGTACCGGTCCGCGCGGCTCGCTACAGGGAACGTAGGTCGCCGAATCGCTGCCCTGAAAGCGTATGAGGGCAACGCCGCAGGGTCAAGGTGGTGGGCTCCGATGGGACCCTCTCAACGGACCTACTCGCGTGCCGTCTGGAAGTAATGGACTGCCATTTGGAACTGCTGGTCGAAGCCGTCGGGCGCTTCCCCCGGGCCTGTAGGCTGGCTGACCGCCTGCACTTCGACCGGCTGGTCGGGTTGCAGACCGCGGCCCTGCCACGAGCGCCCGGTAGGAGATTCCATACGGACCGAGTCGAGGCGAAGGACGAGATCGTCCCGCAGAGGGATCAGCGTCTCGGCCCGGGCCGCGCCCATCGTGGCTTCTCCGATCACGTAGGCCCGAGCGTGTTCCTGAAGCGCGATCGCCAGGGCCTCGGCGGCGCCTTGGGTCCAGCGATTGACCAGGACGACCATCTCCTCCTCGACGGACTGCGGCTGAGAAGCGACTACGTCTTGCTCTCCCACGCCTGGCTCCACCAGGCGCACCACCACGGCCGACGGCGGGAGGAAGAGATCCGCCACTCCAGCCATCGCGAGTACGTCGCCGCCCTGGCAGCCACGCAGGTCGAGCACGAAGCGGTCGGCGCCTAGCTTTCGCAGGCGCGTGATCTCCTCGAGGACCTCGGCCGGAGTCCCGGAGTGAAGCTGAGACAGTTGGAGCCAGCCCACCCGGTCTGGTGTCAGCTCGGCACGGGTGGACCGAACGGGGAAGATCGACCGAACGACGGGCACGTTGAAGAGGGCGGCCTTGTTGCCCTCTCCTCGCATGACAGTCAGAGACAACGGGCTTCCCTCGCTGCCTTGCAGGCTGTCCAGGACCAGCTGCACGGGGGCGGACGCGAAACCCACTCCATCGACGGCGACAATGCGATCGCCGGGTCGGATGCCCCCCTTGTCGCCAGGGGAGCCGTCCAGGACCTCCATGACGTAGAGCACGCCGTGATCGGGGAAGAAGCGGAAGTCGATGCCGATCCCAGTCATCTGGCCCTGGAGGTCGCGCCGAAGCTGCGCCGCCTGCTCCGCAGTGACCACCATGACCTCGTCGGGGAGCGCCAACTCGAGGGGGCCCGAGAGCGCATCCTGGCGCTCGTTCACCGCTTGAAGCATCCCGTGCATGGCGCCGAGGTAGAGGTCGGCGTCCGAGACCACGTCGGACCCGACTCGCTCCAGCAGCAGCTTCCTCAGTTGGACGAACAGCGCCGCCGCCTCAGCGTCGGACAGGTCCGACTCGAGCAGGGTCTCGATGCTCGACGCCCGGGCGGCGAGGTCACCCTTGACCGGCTCTGGAGCCTGGGCCTGGCCGAGCGTGGGCATCAGCCCGAACACGGCCACGAACGCAAGAAGAGCGCTGGTGTGGGGGAGGGCCTGCGAGGTCCGTCGCACGGTGCGAGGTCCAGTCAGCGGACGATGCGGGGACTGTCGATGCTCGCCATGCCATAGGAGATGGGGGCGAATGCCCCGGCGGGGAGCGTCTGAGGGGTGGGCGCGGAGGCCGGGAGGAAGACAGGCACGACCTCGGAGCCTGCCGTCTGGGGTAGGGCGCGAGGGTCGAACCGCCCCGCCACCACTTGCTTCTCCAGCTGACGGATCAGCTGGTCGCGCTCGGCGAGGGACTGCTCGAGTTCATCGATCCTCTGCTGGGTGAACAAGCTCCAGCCGGCGAGAGCCAACAGGAGACCCATGGCCGCGACCGCCAGCCACGTCGCGCTGGCGGGGCGAGCGGCTGGGGCGGGAGGAGGGGAGGGAACGCCCCAGGCCATTGACTCCGCCGCGTGTTCGGACGACGACGTCCCCGCGAAGAGGCTCTCCGAGAGCGCGATGCGGTCCTTGAGACACTCGTCGAACGAGTCCATGAGCGCGCTGCTCACCTCCGACAGGTCAGGAGCCACGATCTCGGGCAGCGCCGCGACCACTTCCACTTTGTCCGAGCACTCCGGGCACTGCTCGAGGTGGTCTGCCATGGCGCCGGCTTCGGCGTCGGGCAGCTCGTTGTCGAGGAACGGTGCGATCAGATTCTCGATACGCCAACAATTCATTCTGTCGCTTCCTCCGGGCGAAGCTGCTCGGCGAGGCGCGCCTTGGCGCGACTCAGACGGCTCATGACCGTGCCGAGCTTGATCTGCAGGGTGTCTGCGATCTCCTGGTAGGACAGGTCGTCGTAGTACCTGAGAATCAGGATGGACCGGTGGTCCGCTGAGAGGTTGGAGAGCGCCGCCGCCATCTCCTTGCTCAACTCCTTGGCGAGCACGGAGTCGATGGCGCGGTGCTGCACCGTCAGGACGTCGGTCTGCTTCCCGAGCCGGTCGAGGATGCCCCCGCGCCGGTGCTTGTCGCGCACGATGTTGTAGCAACGGTTGGTGCAGACCCGGAACAGCCAGGCCTTCATCTTGAAGCCCTCGTCGAACATCCGGGACTCGTGGTAGCCGCGGACGAACACATCCTGGGCCACATCGAACGCTTCGGCGCTGTCCTTGGTGATGTAGAGGGCGTGGTAGTAGATGCGGTCCCGGTACTTGCGCACGAGAAGGTCGAAGGCGCGATTACGGTCTCGCGCCGCGATCGCCTTGATCTCGTCCTCAGTAATGGACTGGGGGGTGGGTTGCGGTACCAGTTTCAAACTCGGCTGTGCCATCGGTCTTCCCGTTCCTCCGCTGCGCAGCTCCCGGGGATCGATCCCCTCGGGACCGGGAGCTCCACCTGCGCCATTGGCGCGCGGCTGTTGGTTCGACCCCTTGGACAGCTCGTCTATTCCCCGGGTTCCCCCTGGTTCTTCATTCGAGCCGTCCGCGGTCATGACTCAGTAGTTTCGATCTTCGATGATCTCCAGGACGTAGCGCTTCTTACGCTTCCCCCCGGCCGCCGCCATGATCGTTCGGAGCGCCTGGGCATGGGCGCCCTTCTTGCCGATCACCTTCCCGATGTCTTCCTTGGCGACCTTCAGCTCGATCACGCTCGAGTGCGTGCCTTCGACCTCGGTCACCTCAACATCCTCGGGGCGATCGACAAGCGCCTTCACCATCAGCTCCACGAGTTCCTTCACCGCTACTCCACTGCTGCTGCATCCGCTCCTCGCACGAGGGGGCTTGCATTGTAGAACCGGTCCGCGAAACGGCAAAATCGACGCCCAAACCGCTCAGGCAGAATCGGCAGGCGTTTTATTTTGAAACACGTTTCATTATGAGCCTCAAGGGGTTCGTACTGGCTCGCCTTCTGCCGGCGAGGCTGCTCGGGAGTTGAGACCACCCCCCTGGGAGTGGGGCGGGGGATCGGCCTGATATCGCTCAGGAAATCGTCCGTTGGCCGAAGAAATTGGGCCTGGCGCGCAGGCTTGGCACGGATGGTGCTCTAACAACGAGCGAAACTGGTTCTTTCGAACTCCAACTTGACTCGTCGCTCCTCGGAGCGCTGGCGCCCTCCCCCTCACAGCCAGAGAGTCAGGCGACGTTACAGCTTCCGCTCTCCATCTGGAGACGGCAACTCCTCCCCCTCACATGCCGAGGGAGCTGTAGCACCCAGGGTTTGCGGCCCGACTCCCCCCTCCTCCTCATGCCGCAGGCCCTCGGAAACGCGACAACGCCCTCTGGATTCTCCAGGGGGCGTTTCGTCGTTTTGGGATCTGGGTCGGAGTGGCGGTGCGGAGTGCCGGCGGTGCGGAGTGCCCGCCTGTCTCAGTCGAGGGTGCCCACGACCGCTTCGGCAGCATCTACGAGGGCGCCGCTGCGGACAATGCCCGCCGCAGCGAGCAGATCGCCGTGAAGCTCCCGGTCCTCGTCCATGCGAGAAACCGCCAAGCGGACCGCATCCAGGGCAGCCTTGGCCCCGGGGGCAGGGAGCAGGGGCTCGTGGAATTCCACCGCCTGGGCGGCGACGAGCGCCTCGATGCCGAGGACCTGCTCGCTGTTCACGAGAACCGCCATCGCCTTTCGCGCCGCGATGGGTCCCATGGAGACGTGGTCCTCCTGGTTCGCGGAGGTGGGGATGGTGTCGATAGACGCTGGGTGGCACAGGCCCTTGTTCTCGGACACGAGGGCGGCGGCGGTGACCTGGGCCATCATGAACCCGGAGTTCACCCCCGACTCGCTGACGAGGAAGGCTGGCAGCTGGGAGAGCTTGCTGTTGACCAGCTGCTCGATGCGGCGCTCCGAGATGGAGGCGAGCTCCGCAGCGGCCATGGCGAGGAAGTCCAGGGCCATCGCGACCGGCTGCCCGTGGAAGTTCCCGCCGGAGATGACCTCGCCTGTCTCAGGAAACAGGGTGGGGTTGTCCGTCACCGAGTTCGCTTCGCGAAGGAGCACGGAGGCTACGTGTTCGATGGTGTCCCTCGCGGCGCCGTGCACCTGGGGCGCGCAGCGCAAGGAGTACGCGTCTTGCACCTTCTCGCAGCCTGCGTGGGAGTCGCCGATCTCGCCGCCCTCTGTGAGGCGGGCGAGGTTCGATGCGCTCGCGCCTTGACCCGGATGCGGGCGTAGCCGATGGAGGCGAGGGTCGAACGGCCGCCGGGAGCCGAGCTTCGCCTCGACGGTGAGGGCCGTGATCACATCGGCGGTGCGGGCCAGACGGCGGGCACGGCAGACCACGAGGGCGCCGAGCCCAGTCATCGCCTGCGTGCCGTTGATGAGCGCGAGCCCTTCCTTGGCCTGGAGATGGAGGGGGGCGAGGCCATGGCTCTCGAGCACCGGACCGGAGGGGGTCGCCGCGCCGTCCGCGTCGTGCACGCGGCCCTCGCCGATGAGGACGAGAGCGAGGTGGGCCAGAGGGGCGAGGTCGCCAGAGGCCCCCACCGAGCCCTGACTGGGAATCACGGGATGAATCCCGAGGTTCAACAGGGCCAGAAGGCGGTCGAGGACTTCGAGGCGGGTGCCTGAATGACCGGCTGCAAGCACGTTGGCCCGCAGCAGCATGATCGCGCGGGTCGTCGGAATGTCGAAGGGGATGCCCACCCCGACGGAGTGGCTGCGGACAAGGTTCAGCTGCAGCTGCGCGAGCTGGGTGTCGTCAATGCGCACGTGGGCGAGAGCGCCGAAGCCGGTGTTGACGCCGTACACACTCTCGCCGCGTCGGAGGATCGCGTCGACGGATTCACGGGCAGTCGTCACCCAGGCCCGCGACGCAGGCGTGAGCGCTACATGGACACCGCGCACCGCGACGTCTTCGATGGTCTCGAGGGTGAGTGAGGCCCCGTCGAGAAGAACCGGGCTGCCCACGACGCTGGCTGCTACTCGGCGGGCGCCTGGGGGTCTTCGCCGAGGACGACCTCGAACTCATCAGCCTGGTCGGCGATGTCCTCGAGCTTGGCCAGGTGCTTCGCCATGTCCTTGTCGTTGAGACGACCCTCACCGAGGAATCGCTCCACGAGGCGCGTGTCAAAGGCGTCGGGCTCGAGCTTCTTGATCTCGTACACGGGCTGAGCCATCTCTACCTCCGGGGCAGGTCAGACAGCACCGGAGAGCTGTTGACCGAAGCGTTGGCCTGAAGACGGGCGAGGGCAGCCTCGCGAGCCTGGGCGGCGTTCTCGGCGAGGGCCTGCTTCTCAGCAGCCTCGTTACGGGCGTTCTCCGCGCGCATGCGGGCCATGTCGTCGAGGCTTACGAGGCCATCGGCGATCTCACGGAGGGCGGTCACCGCCTCCTTGTTGTCCCCAGTGGACTCGAGGAGGGCTTCTTCGCCCTTCATGAGCTGGCGGGTTCGCGCGGCAGCGAGAAGGACGAGCGCAAAGCGGTTTTCGACCTGCTCGAGGCAGTCTTCGACGGTCACACGGGCCATGGAATCTCCAGCGTCGCCACAGGCAAGGGTCGACGGACGCGGCAGGATAAGGATGGTCCCCCAACCTGTCAACGAACTGCTGGAGGAGTGCGGGTTTCCGCCCTACCGAATCAAGTACGGAGGACCTACGTCGATATAGTGGGGGTGAGAAGATACGGCGAGGAGCGGCCTCATGGTGGTCACCGACCCCAACCTGTTCGGGTTCTTCTATGACCGGGTGCAGCAGAGTGCAGCCCAGCGTGGCTGCTCGCTCGCGGAGCACACCGAGTTCTATCTCGTCAGCCTCTTGGTCGACTTCCTCCGCACGCGCAAGCTCGTTCAGTCCGGCGGGCAGCGCGTCGACGACCGGCCACTGGCGATTCGGTTGCTCGAGAACGCCCTCGGTGACCCGCGCGCTCGCACGCGGGAGCTGAAGCACCTCGCCGACTCGACCCTCTATCGCCTGGGCTTCTTCGCTGGCTCTCTTACCCGCCGGTCGGCGGTGGACCGGGACTACTACGCCAACGTCGGCATGAGCGCATACCGGCACCTCGCGGTGCTGACGGGGTCGGGGTTCGGACGGGAAGCGGACCCAGTCTTCAGCGAGCTCGGCGAACGCTTCGAGGAGTGCGTCGACCTTCTCGCTGACGTGAAGGAGGACAGCAAGGAAGTGACCGACTCCGACGTCCTCGCTCTCTATGAGAGGTGGCTTGCGACCGGGGACCCGAGCATCGCCAAGCGCCTACGAGCCCACGGGATCGGTTTGGACGCGGGCGGAGACTCCTCGCATTGAGCAAGGGTCCCTCCTCCCATGCCGCCTCGGTCATCGCTGGGATCCAGCGCCATCTGGAGGCCATCTACGCCGTGGAGGCGGGGCACGAGATTGAACGCTTCCTCATTGGCGACGCCGAGGTGGACGCCCTGGTCGATGGCGGTGTGCTCTCCGAGGGGCACCGCGGCGCGGCCGAGCAGGTCTTGCTGTTGCCCGGAGACGGAACGGGTCTGGAGCTCGCGCTGCACCTAGGGGACACGGTCCAGGCCGGGCTCGCGGCCGGCTCCTCCCTTCAGCACCATTGTCACGCCACCGAGGGCGTTTCCCACGTGCTCATGATCCTCCTCGCCGCGCGCCGCGAGCGCTCGATCCGCCTGCTGGATCTGGAGCTTCAGGCGGAGGTGGACAAGGCCGCGACGTGTCTCCTCCTCGCTCGGGGAGCACCGGGGAACGAAGGGCGCCACATCCTCCGACGGCTCTTTGGTGGGGTGGAGCTACGGCGTGGCCTCGAACCCGCCGAGCGGGCGCGTTACCTCGAGGCGCACAAGCTCGGGGCGCGCTACGCCGGGTATCTCGCCGAGGTACTCACCGAGGGGGTCGATCGTCTCCTCGGGGAACTCCGACGGTTCTATCGGCTGCCCGCCGAGGGCAAGAGGGAGCGAGCTCGCGCCGCCTGACGCCGCGCCGTGGCACGTTTCCGACCCCAAATCGACAGATTGCCGACGATTGGTGGCTTGACACCCCGAGGGGGGTGACTAGTTCTCCCTCCGCTTCCGGCCTGTCGGCCGGCCCGTCCGGGCACGACCCGGTGCACACAAAAACAGCCTCACAGAGTCGGGCCCAGCCCGACCGAACTTGGAGAGAGTGATGAAGGTCACCCCCCTCGCTGACCGTGTTCTGGTCAAGCGCGTCGAATCCGAGAACAAGACCAAGAGCGGTCTGTTCATTCCCGACTCCGCCAAGGAGAAGCCCGCCGAGGGTCTCGTGCTCGCCGTGGGAAGCGGCAAGTCGCTGGACGACGGCACCCGCGCTGAGCTGACCGTGAAGGAGGGCGATCGTGTCCTCTTCGGGAAGTACAGCGGTACCGAGATCAAGATCGAAGGCATCGAGCATCTCATCCTGCGCGAGGACGACATCCTCGGCATCGTTTCGGAGGACTAGCCCATGGCCGCCAAGGAAATCCTGTTCGATACGTCCGCCCGGACCAAGATCCTCAAGGGCGTCGACACCCTGGCCGACGCGGTCAAGGTCACCCTCGGCCCGAAGGGTCGCAACGTCATCATCGACAAGAGCTGGGGCGCGCCCACGATCACCAAGGACGGCGTCACTGTCGCCAAGGAGATCGAGCTCGCTGACAAGTTCGAGAACATGGGCGCCCAGATGCTCAAGGAGGTCGCCTCCAAGACCAACGAAGTGGCTGGTGACGGCACCACCACGGCGACGGTCCTGGGTCAGGCCATCTTCCGCTCGGGCAGCAAGCTCGTCGCGGCGGGCCACAACCCCATGTCGCTGAAGCGCGGCATCGACCGCTCGGTCGAGACCGTGGTTGCCGCCCTCAAGGAGCTGTCCCGCCCCGTGGCTGGCAGCAAGGAGATCGCCCAGGTCGGCACCATCTCCGCCAACAACGACGTGACCATCGGCACGATCATCGCCGAGGCGATGGACAAGGTCGGCAAGGAAGGCGTCATCACGGTCGAGGAGGCGAAGAGCCTCGAGACCACCCTCGAGGTGGTCGAGGGCATGCAGTTCGACCGCGGCTACCTCAGCCCCTACTTCGTGACCGACGCGGAGCGCATGGAGGTCGTCCTCGAGAGCCCGTTCATTCTCTTCCACGAGAAGAAGATCTCGAACATGCGGGACCTGCTCCCCGTGCTCGAGAAGGTGGCCCGCGCGGGTCGTCCTCTGCTCATCGTGGCCGAGGACGTCGATGGCGAGGCTCTGGCCACGCTCGTCGTGAACAAGATCCGCGGCACCCTCAACGTCGCTGCGGTGAAGGCGCCTGGCTTCGGTGATCGTCGCAAGGCGATGATGAAGGACATGGCCATCCTGACGGGTGGTGAGGTTCTGGCTGAGGAGCTCGGCATCAAGCTCGACCAGCTCGAGCTGGCGGACCTCGGTGAGGCCCAGCGCATCACCATCGACAAGGACCACAGCACCATCATCGATGGTGCGGGCAAGGCCGAGGACATCGCCGGGCGCGTCGGTCAGATCCGCGTGCAGATCGAGGACACCTCGTCCGACTACGACCGGGAGAAGCTCCAGGAGCGCCTCGCGAAGCTCGTCGGCGGCGTGGCCGTCATCAAGGTCGGCGCGGCGACTGAGGTGGAGATGAAGGAGAAGAAGGCTCGTGTGGAGGACGCGCTCAACGCGACCCGCGCGGCTGTCGAGGAGGGCATCCTCCCCGGTGGTGGCGTCGCCTACGTGCGTGCCCTCGATGCCCTCGAGAACCTGGACCTGCCGACGGAGCAGCGCTTCGGTGTCGACATCATCAGCGAGGCCTTGACCGCACCGCTGCGTCACATCGCCGCGAACGCGGGCCTCGAAGGCGCCATCGTCATCGATCGCGTGCGCAATGCCTCGGGTGCCCATGGGCTGAACGCCCGCACGGGCGCCTACGAGGACCTGATCGAGTCGGGCGTCATCGACCCGACCAAGGTCACGCGCTCCGCGCTCCAGAACGCCGCGTCCATCGCGGGCCTGATGCTGACGACCGAGGCCATGGTGGCTGAGATCCCGCAGAAGGCTCCGGCCGGCGGCGGCGGCCACGACCACGGTGGTGGCATGGGCGGCATGGGCGGCATGGGCGGCATGGGCGGCATGATGTAATTCCAGCGGCCAGGGGCCGCGATCGCTGCGTCGCTCACTCGGTTGCGTGTTTCACATACGCGTCCCTCGTGGCTTCGTACGCTCGCGACCCCTGGCTCGCTGGAATCTGAGCCGCTTCTTGCGGGCCCTGGCTCGCTGGAATGCAGTACCGATTCGGAGAGGCCTCCTTACCTGATGGTGAGGGGGCCTTTCTGCTTTGGTGCGGGCCTCTCGGGCCGGTCGTGCCGCAGGCCCTGGCTACTCGCTGGCGCGCAGCTCGGCGAGGAGGGTGTTGAGGGCGGTCACGAACTCCTGGTCTTCGGCCAGGGATGTCCACTCCGGCTTCAGTAGCAGGGTCGTCAGGTCGAGGGTCGGGTCGAGCACCCTGGCTCGTCGCAAGGTGGCGATGGCCCGCCCGCGGTCTCCCTCGAGCCTTGCGGTCACCAGAGCACGGCCGAGCAGTGGCCCCGCGAGGGTGGGCTGGAGCTTTCCGAGCTCCACGAAGCAGCGGGTCGCCTCCTCGGCGTTCCCCAACTCCACCGACACCAACCCCAGCAGTTCCAAAGCCTCGGGCTCGCCTGGGCCGAGCGCGACCAGCTTCGTCGCGGTGGTGTGGGCTGTCTCCCAGTCGGCGAGCCCGATGCTCGCCCGGGTGTGCACCGTCAGCGC
>JAGSHC010000361.1 GCA_023954745.1 Deltaproteobacteria bacterium
AGCCCCGGGCGATGCTCTTCGACGTCTTCGCCCACTCCTTCTTCAACCCCGAAGAGGAGATGAGCGCAGCCGAGATGCTGCAGTACTTCCACTTCTACTTCATGGCCAACCCCGAGAGCCTCTGCTTCGACGTGCTGGATGGCCCGCTGTCGGCCATCCTCTGGGACCCGCTGCGGACCTATCTCGAGGAGCGAGGGGTGACGTTCCACCTGGGGACGCGGGTGGACTCCGTCGCCCGGGGTCAGGGCGAGGGCGGGGAGCACTGGGACGTGTACGTGTCCAGCGCGGACGGCAGCAGCGAGCGCCCGCATCTCACCGCGGACGGCGTGGTGCTCGCCGCCAACGTCCAGGGACTCCAGGGCATCGTCGACCGGAGCCCCCACCTGGGGAATCCCCACTGGCGCGGCCAGATCGCCGCCCTCGAGCCCACCAACCCCTACGCGGTGCTGCGGCTCTGGTACGACGGTGACGTGTCGCCGGACCGCGTCCCCTTCGCGTCCACCTCGGGGGCTGGGATCCTGGACTCGGTGTCCCTCTATCACCGCCTCGAGGAGTCGTCCGCGCGATGGCACGCCACCACCGGCGGGGCGGTCATCGAGCTGCACGCCTACGCGGTGCCCCGGCGCCTGTGGGGAGACGAGGACGCCATCGCCCAGGAGCTCCTCGACGGGCTGCACAACCTCTACCCCGAGGTGAAGAACCTCACCGAGACGCAGCGCCGGTACCACGTGATGCAGGACTGCCCGGCGTTCAAGGTGAACACCTTCACGAGCCGCCCCCCGGTCGAGACGCCCCACGACTCCCTCGTGTTGGCGGGCGACCTGTGCTGGATCCCGATGCCGTCGGGGCTCATGGAGCGGGCGACCGCCTCGGGCTTCCTCGCGGCGAACAAGCTGCTGTCGGGATGGAACGTGCGGGGCGAGACCCTCTACTCGGTCCCCACGCGCGGCATCCTCGCCGGAGTTCTTCGCTGACCATGAGCTCGTCAACGGACGTGCTGCTGGTGGGAGGGGGGCTGCAGAGCGGCCTCATCGCGCTGGCGTATCTGCATGCCAGGCCCGACCTCGCCCTCACCATCGTCGAGGCCGGCGAACGGCTCGGTGGCAACCACACCTGGTCGTTCCACGGCACGGACGTCCCGGCCGAGGCGACTCCCTGGCTGACGCCACTGGAGCAGGTGCGCTGGTCGGGCTACGACGTGTTCTTCGAAGACCACACCCGCACCCTGCAGGGCTCCTACGCCTCGCTGACGGGGGAGCATCTGCATCGCGTGGTCAGCGACCGGGTGGGGCAGGCACCCAACGCGCAGCTGCTCCTTGGCCATCGGGTCAAGGGCGTCGATGGTCGTGGCGCGACCCTCGAGGATGGACGGCGGCTCGAAGCCTCTCTCGTCGTCGACTGCCGCGGGCCCGGCGCCGCGCCCCTCACCATCGGATGGGAGGGCGGCTGGCAGAAGTTCGTCGGTCTCGAGGTGGAGTTGGCGCAGCCCCACAGCCTGGTCCGCCCCATCCTGATGGACGCGCGCGTGGAGCAGCGGGACGGGTTCCGGTTCCTGTACGTCCTGCCCCTGAGCCCCACGACCCTCCTCGTGGAAGACACGGTCTTCTCCGACCACAAGGACCTCGACGTCCCCGCCCTGCGCGCGGGAGCCGAGGCGTACTGCGCCGAGAACGGCTGGGCCATCAGCAAGGTGATCCGGCAGGAACAGGGCTCTCTCCCCATGCCCGTCACTCCGGTGGCGGTGTCTCGTGGCCCCGCGCTGGCGGGTGGATACGCGGGCGGCTGGTTCCATCCCGGTACCGGCTACTCCACGCCGGTGGCCTTGCGGCTGGCCTGTTTCCTGGCTGCGCAGGCCCCCGAGGATGCGGTGGGCGCTTCTTTGAGGGCCCTGGCCGGGGAGATCGAGCACCAACAGCGGTACGCTCTGCTCCTCAACGAGCTGCTGTTCTTGCGCTGCAAGCCAGAGCTTCGCTGGGACATCTTCTCCCGCTTCTACCGTCTCCCCGAGGACACCATCGGCCGCTTCTACGCCCTGCAGACGCAGCGCTCCGACCGCATGCGGGCCCTCATCGGGCTGCCGCCCAAGGGCGTGTCCATTCCACGCGCCCTCGGCGCCGTGACCCGATACGTGCGCGAGCGCCACGGGGGTGGGCGATGAACGAAGCCGCGCGCAACCTGCCGCCCGCAGCGGCCAACGCGTTGCTCACCGTCCTGGAAGAGGAGCTCGGCACCGATCTCGGCCGGCTCCTGGGCGAGGTGGGTCCGTCGGTGCCCCCCGAAGCCTGGGATGCGGCGCTCCTGCGACCGCTCCGGGACTTCCTGGGCCGCGGAGGGAAGCGCTTCCGCGAGCGCTTCGCATCTCTCTGCTGGGAGCTCGCGGGACGCACTGACCAGCCCCCCGAGCTGCTTCCCCTGCTCATCGAGTACGTGCACGCGGGATCCCTCATCGTCGATGATGTGCAGGACGACTCACCAGTGCGCCGCGGCGACGACGCCCTCCACGTGCGGTACGGCGTGCCCCTGGCCCTGAACGCCGGGAACTGGCTGTACTTCTTCCCCCTTGTGATGCTCGAGCGGCTGGGCCTGGCCCCCGTGCGAGAGCTGGCCCTGCATCGCCAGATGGCGCGCACGATGTTGCGCTGCCACTTCGGGCAAGCCCTGGACCTGGCCGCGCGGTGCTGGGCCTGGGACAAGAAGGCGCTCCCGGCCCTCGCCTCGGCCATCACCGAGCTCAAGACCGCCTCGCTGTTCGCGCTGTCGGCGAGCATCGCGTCCGAAGCAGCGGGGGCAGATGTCGGCACCGCGACCGCTCTGGCGGTGTTCGCCGGCGAGCTCGGCACCGCGCTTCAGCAGCTCGACGACCTCGGCAACCTGCGCGCCGGCCGTGCGGGGAGCGGCAGCACCGACCAGGTGGACCCGAAGCGCCACGAGGACCTGCGCGGCGGCCGAGTGACCTACGCATGGGCCCTGGCGGCGGAGGTTCTTTCCGAAGACGAACTCGACCAACTGCAGGCGGACGCCCTCGATGTGGCCGAAGGTGGGGGCGACGTACTGGCCCTGGCTCGCTCCCTCGACCGGGCCGTGGGCGAGGTCGGTCGGCAGCGGGTGGGCACGCGGCTCCGGCTGTCGCTTCGCGCTCTGCGGGACGCAGTGGGCGACGGGCCTGTCATCGATGAGATGCGCCGAGAGATCGAGCGCTTGGAGGCCAGCTATGGCTAAGCAGACCGGCCCATTGCGGGCGGCGGTCATCGGAAGCGGCTTCGGAGGCATCGCGGCAGCAGCCCGGCTCCAGGCCATGGGAGTGCAGACCACCATCTTCGAGAGTCGGGACAAGCCCGGCGGCCGCGCCTACGTGTGGAAGGACCAGGGCTTCACGTTCGATGCGGGGCCCACCGTCATCACGGCGCCCGAGACCCTGCACGACGTCTTCTCCTTCGGGGGCAAGCGCCTGGCCGACTACGTGGACCTCATGCCGGTGGAGCCCTTCTACCGGCTGGTCTGGACCGACGGTGACTCCTTCGACTACAGCGGCGACGAAGAGAAGCTGATGTCCCAGATTCGCGCCCGCGGCGACGAAGAGGGCTACAAGCAGTTCTACGAGTACAGCAAGACCTGCTACCGCGAGGGGTACGAGAAGCGCATCGAGCTGGCGTTCCTGCGCTTCCGCGACATGCTCAAGGCCGCGCCGGCGCTGGGCATGGTGGGCAGCCACCGCAGCGTCTACGACGTGGTCAGCAAGTACGTCAAGGACGAGCACCTGCGCCAGGCGCTGTCGTTCCACGCGCTGCTCATCGGCGGCAACCCGCTCGATACCTCGGCCTTGTACTCGCTCATCCACTACCTGGAGCGCCAGGGCGGCGTGTACTTCGCCCGGGGCGGAACCGGCGAGCTCGTCAACGGCATGGTGCGGCTCTTCGAGGACCTCGGCGGGGAGCTTCGCCTCAGCAGTCCGGTGGAGCACGTGCGAGTGGAGCAGCGGCGGGGGCAGGCCCAGCACCTCGTGAAGACTGCCCGCGGCGAAGACACCTTCGACTTCGTGGTGAGCAACGCCGACCTGCACCACACGTACGGCCAGCTCTACGACGGAGCGCCCGGAGCCCGCAAGGTGCGTCGCCGCCTCGAGAAGATGAAGTGGTCGATGTCCCTGTACGTCCTCTACTTCGGCACCGACCGGCAGTACGAGGACCTCGCGCACCACACCGTGGTGTTCGGCCCGCGCTACGAGGGGCTGCTGACGGACATCTTCGAAGGCGGGCGGCTCGCCGACGACTTCTCGCTGTACCTGCACGCGCCGACCCGGACGGACCCCTCCATGGCTCCCGATGGCTGCGAGGCGTTCTACGTGCTCTCGCCGGTCCCGCACATGGGCAACGCCCGCCTCGACTGGGACACCATCGGCGAGGGCTACGGCGACAAGATCCTCGAGTCGCTGGAGCGACGCCTGCTGCCCGATCTGCGCAAGCACATCGTGACGCGTCGCGAGTTCACGCCCATGAGCTTCGAGCGCGAGCTGAACGCGTTCCAGGGCTCGGCCTTCTCGGTGGCGCCGGTCCTGACCCAGAGCGCATGGTTCCGGCCGCACAACCGGGACAAGGACATCCCCGGTCTCTACATCGTCGGCGCGGGCACCCACCCCGGGGCCGGTGTCCCCGGCGTCATCAGCTCTGCAAAGGCCACCACGCGCGTCATCGCAAACGACTTCGGTCTGGACTACGCGGGACGGGTCGCCGCCCAGTAGCCGGGCGCTGCGCGGTCGTCGCGCCGGTCAGGGGACTCGGCGCACCGCGAAGCCCATGAGGGCCAGGGCCAGCAACGACAGCAGCGAGCCCGCGAACAGCCCCTCGGGGCGATAGCGCAGCACGGCAGTGTGTCGACCCGCCGGGACCCGAGCCCCGACGAACATGTGGTCCACCCGGGCGGCGTCGACCCACGCGCCCCCATCCAACGACAGCTGCCACCCCGGCGCCCAGGCCTCCTGCAAGGCGAGCACCGACGGCATGTCACCCTCGAAGGTCACCTCCCATCGGCCAGCCCTGGCGGTCTGGAAGATGGGTCGACCCATCGCGGGGGTGGCCCCGCTCGGCACCGCCGAGAGCAACTCTGCGACCCCCGGGTCCCCCACGATCACCGCCACGGTCTCGTGATTCGAGCGCGACTGGATGAAGCGGTACGCCGCCGCGTCGTCCTCGAAGGGCACCCAACCAAACACCTGGCGCACGCGCGGCAGCCGGCGGTCATCG
>JAGSHC010000006.1 GCA_023954745.1 Deltaproteobacteria bacterium
CGTCCCGCCACACCGAGCGATACAGGCCATCGAAGAGCCGGGACTCGGTGGGAACGACCCCCGCGGTCTGGACGCGCTTGATCCACGCGGACCGCTCCTCGCCCTTCCCCGGGACGAGGCCCACCCGAGCCGCCAGAGCGCGGAACTGGGGGCGGGTCATGGGGTCGCTCAGGTGGTCGAGCAGCCAGATGGTGGCGAGGTTCTCGGAGCGCGCGGCGGCCCACCCGATAGACACCGTGTCAGGCGCCCCGCTGTGGTCGGGTCGCGGGAAGTAGAAGGAGCCCTGGTAGGGAAACACGCCCCGGCGGTTGTCCAGCGGGTCCGTGGGGCTCCAGCCGAGCTGGAGCGCAGCTTCGAAGAGCACGAGCTTCCAGGTGGACCCCAGCTGCCGACGCGCGCTCGTGGCCCGATTGAAGTCGATGTTGGCCCAACCGCCGACCATGGCGCGGATCTCCCCGTCGTCGAGGACCACGGTGGCGCCTTCCAGCTCCACCCGCGGCTCGTAGTCCAGCAGGAGCTGCCCATCCTCGGCGACACCCCGGACGGACACGGACACCGAGCGGCCCTCATGCTCGCCGATGCGTTCGACCAGGGCCTTCCGGTCCCCCCGACGCGCCTCGACCCAGGTGTTCTTCTTCTCTCCGCGCAGGAGGGCGGTGGCCAACCGCTGGTGGGCGGCACGGTCGAGCCGGCCCTCGATCCCTCCTCCAAGGGTCACGACGACAGACTCCTTCTCGGCGTCCGCCTCCCCCAGGAGGCCGCGATGAAAGGTCAGCGGGGCGACGTCGTCCTTGGCCAAGGGGGGAAGCTCCCGGGGCTCCCCGAACAGCGAGGCGAGCTCGGGGCTCTCGAGCCAGAGCCCGGCGTCCGAGAGGTGGTGCCGGAGCGAATACACCGCCTCCCGCTGCACATCGGCCTGCAAGGTGGTCACGATCTGCAACCCAGCGCGCCCCGGGTCTTCCACTCCGTGGGCCAGCAGCGTGGCCCGAAACTCGTCAGAGTTGAGCTCCTGCTCCACGAAGTCGAGTACCACCGAGCGCTCGAACCGGAAGCGCCCCCGCTGGAACGGGATGTCGCGGGCCACCTCGCGGTCGTAGGCCTCCGCGTCGATCCACCCGTCCTCGAGCATCCGGCGGAGCACGTACTCCACGCGCTCTTCGCTCTTCGCGATGGCCCGCGCCTGGCGCTCCTCGTCGGCGACGAAGGGGTTGTACCGGTTTGGGGACTTCACGACCCCAGCCAGGAACGCGCACTGGAGCAAGTCCAGATCGGCCACGTCGGCGTCGAAGAAGAACCGCGCGGCGATCCCGAGACCACGCCCGTTGCCGTTGACGTAGAACTGGTTGCTGTAGAACTCGAGGATCTCGTCCTTGTCGTACTCACGCTCGAGGCGAAGGGCGTTGGCCAGCTCCCGCAGCTTCTCGCTGTAGGTGCGGCCCCGGCGTTCGAAGAGGTTCTTCGCGGTCTGTTGGGTCAGCGTCGACCCGCCCGCCACCGTGCGCCCGGCCTTCAGGTTCTGGATCATCGCCCGCGTGATGCCCTTCGGTGAGAAGCCGAAGTGGTCATAGAAGCTCCGGTCCTCGGCGCTCACCAGGGCCTGCACGAAGGCGGGAGGCAGCTCGGCGGCGGGCACGTACTGACGGTGCTCCTCGCTGAAGAAGACGCCGATCTTGGTCTCGCCGTCGGCGTAGAACACCGGGGACTCCTGGGCGATGACCGAGAGGATGTACTCCCGCTGGAGATGCGGGGCCTCCGTTCCGATGACGAACCACCAGTAGATGCCCGCAAGGGCACCGACGCCCAACACGACGAGCAGGACTCCCAAGAACAAGAGCCGCTTCAGCCAGCGGCGTCCTCGCGACACCCCAGTCGGTCGCGGCCACGCCCGCGTCTCACTGACATCAGGCATCGTCAGCCGCCAGCTGCGTGAGCAGAGCTTCCCAGCGTGCGACGAACACGGGCTCGCCGAAGCGCTCTGCCTGCTCTCGGGCCGCTCGACGCAAGGCGGGCACGAGATCGGGCTGGAGCATCCTCTGCATGTGCGCGGCGAGCTCGTCGGCGTCGTCGTCGTCCTCGAGAATCGCGAGGGCGCTGGAGGGTCCCAGCGTCGACCCCGCTCCGTTGACCGACGACGTGACGACGGGGACACCACAAGCCAACGCCTCGAGGGTCACGTTCGCGAAGGGGTCATAGCGTGTGGGCAGCACGAGCAGGTCCGCGGCGGCGAACAGCTTCTCGGGCGCGTCGTGCGCGTTGAGGAAGGCGACGCGGTCTCTCACCGCAAGTCGCTCCGCCTCCGCCTCCCAAAAGGCGCGACGGCGATCATCTCCGAGTACCAAGAGGCGCAGCTCCTCTCGTGGGGCGAGACGCGCGAGCGCGGACAACACCCTGTCCAACCCCTTGCGCCACAGATCACTTCCCACGAACAGCACGACGAGCTCCTCGGGACCGATTCCGAGCGCGTCTCGCTGATCACCGAAATAGAGCTGTCGGGTCTTCGGATGGAAACGGTCGAGGTCCACGCCGTTGGGGATCACCTGGACCTGCTCGCCCAGCTCGCCGTACGCGGCCACGAGGTCGGCGCGCGCTTGCTCCGAGGGCACGACGACCGTCCCCGGACCGGTGAGAGACCGCTTCTCGTGCCAGAGGATGAAACGGTGACGAAGGGAGACCGCCAGACGGAACCGCCGCCACCCCGACATGGGCTGGGACCTCAACAGTCCGAGCCACGTGCGATGACTCCCTCCTCCGGCCCGATAGACATCCCTGGGGCCCGTCCGGCCCATGTGCACGACCACGTCGAACGCGCTCCGTCGCACCCGGAGCGCGGCGGACAGCCAGAGCCGAAGCGCCCGAAACCCTGCCCCGGGCCCGCCACCGCCGAGCGCGCGAAACGTCGCGAGACGAGCACGGTGGAATCGAGGGTCCACCTCGGAAGAGAAGACGACGATCTCGTGCCCCTGCTGACGCAGCCCGCGCACCAGCGACTCCATCATTCGCTCGGTTCCACCTTGGAGACCGAAGCGCTTGTGCACGAAGGCGAGCTTCACCGGGGAAGCCTCCGAGCGAGTCGGTACTTCCGGGCGACGCCCTTGGCCCCGACCCAGGCCACCGTCATTCCCCGCCGTCCTTGCAGCGGGGCACCGCCCAGGACCACCTTCCGAGCGAAGTGTGCGGCCGCGTGGAGCCATGGCGCCGCAGGGCCTGGGCGTCCCGCGCGGGCGATGCTCTCCGAAGCCCTTCGCGCGTGGGAGACGGTCGCGCGCACGTACGCGCGCGTGCTTCGATCGGGGTCGTGATGGAGGACCCCAGGGAGGACGGGAGCAAACCCTTCGACCTCGACCCGATCATGAGGGTCGACGCCCGCGACCTCGCCCGTCCGACGGTCGAACACGCGCACCGGCCGGTCGGCTCCCCAGCCGGCGCCGCGGACTGCAGCTCCATCGAGGTAGTTCCACCGATGCACGCGGAACCCCCCGGTCTCGGCAGGCCAGTCTCGCCGCACCCGCAGGATGGACGCCCCAAGGCGCGGCCCGATCCGCTCGTCCGAGTCCACGATCACGACGTGGTCGTGAGCCGCGAGGGCGACAGCCCGCCGCTTCTGGGAGACGAAGCCGTCGAAGGGGTGGTGCACCACGCGGGCTCCGGCCGCCTTCGCCTGCCCCACCGTACCGTCGGTCGAGCCTCCATCGAGGACGAGCACCTCGCTGACCCAGGGCAGCGCCGAGGCAACGGCGGCGCCGATCTTCGACTCCTCGTCGCGCGCGATAATGACGGCAGAAAGGGGTCGCATCGGCGGCGGATGATGGCACACCCCGGAGCCTCTGCGGCGCTTGACGCAACTGCGACGGGGCGGGTTGACAGCAAGACCCCCTCACCTACAATCCCGGCCCCTTTGTGGCGACATGGCCAAGTGGTAAGGCAAGGGATTGCAAATCCCTGATTCCCCGGTTCGAATCCGGGTGTCGCCTCCAAATTTCAGTAGAGCGGGCTCCCGGATTCGGGAGCCCGCTCTACTCCTTGGGGCTCCGAGAAAAGATTCGACCGAACCGTCCAAGTAAGAGCGGCTCGCTTTGCCCGGAGGCAGGTTGCAGCCCGCAAACGAGTCCTTACACTTGTCTCCGGCTCAGACCGTGAGCTGTCCAACAACTGGCTTCTTGCCACTCCCAATGGAACTCCAGCCATGCCCCACAGCGGTGGAAACAACATCGTCGAGACCTTCATGGAGAGCAACCTGCTCCAGGCGGAGTGGGTGCTTTGGTTCCTCCTCGTGCTCTTCGTGGCCTGCATCATCGTGATGCTCGTGAAGTTCGCCTGGTTCGGCATCAACAAGGTGCGCGCCGGCAAGCTCCAGGCGCGGGTGGGGGAGCTCCTCGCCGATGGCAACGTCGACACCTTCCGCAAGGATGTCGAAGACCTCGAGGGCACCGAGGCGTGGGTGCTTCGCCACGCCCTCCGCTACACCGAGAGCGGCACGGACGTCGTCGAGACGCAGATGGACGTGGCGATGGTGTCCCGCAAGGCACGGATGGAGCGCGGCATCGTGTTCCTCGGCACCGTCGGAGCCAACGCCCCCTTCGTCGGCCTGTTCGGCACGGTGCTGGGCGTCATCAAGGCGTTCCGAGACATGTCCCTGGAGAGCGAGGCCGGAGCCGCCGCGGTCATGGCCGGCATCTCCGAGGCCCTCGTGGCCACCGCCGTCGGCCTGATGGTCGCCATCCCCGCTGTCGTTGCATACAACTACCTGTCGCGACAGGTGAAGTCGGTGATGAGCAACTCGGGCTCCCTGAACGAACAGGTGCTGCTGCGGCTTCGGTCGCCTGACGCACCCAGCGCTTAGGAGGCATAGCCATGGGCGCGAAGATGGGAGGCGACGATGACGATGTCATGGCGGACATCAACATCACGCCGATGGTCGACATCATCCTGGTCCTGCTCATCATCTTCATGGTGACGGCCTCGGTCATCAACAAGGAGGCCATCGAGGTGGAGCTGCCGTCGGCAGCCACCGGCGGGCCCACCGAGACCACATCGCTCGGGATTCACATCGACAAGGATGGTGCCTGGTACCTCAACGGCGAGCCCACCGGCAAGGAGGCCGTGCGGGCGTTCATCCGCCAGGAGAAGGCTGCTGGGGCAGACCTCATGGCGCTCATCGCGGCCGACAAGACCGCGTCGCACGGCGAGGTGGTGGGCGCCATCGACCTGGTAAAGCAGGAAGGCGTGCTCAAGTTCGCCATCAACATCGACCCTGTCCCGCCGCCGGCTGCAGCCGCGAAGGCGGGAGGAGTTGCCCCGGTCCCCGCCCCCCCTGGGGACCAGGAGTAGCGTGTCCGAAGCGCCCGATCTCCGGCTCCTCGACGGCGGCAAGGAAGCCCCTCCTGCTCCCGTTGAGGAGGAGGAGGAGAGGGTCTTCGTTCCGGTCGTTCCGCTCGCTGAGGAGCCCTTCCTCAGCGGCTCGCTCGGGATCGGACTGTTCCTCGCAGGCGTCGTCTTTGCCGGTCTGGTGTGGGTATCGAACCGTCCCCCCGAGCCCGAGAAGCCCGAGGAACAGGTCATCGAGTTCGTGGTCATCGAGCCGGAACCCGAGCCCGAGCCAGAGCCGGAACCCGAGCCCGAGCCCGAGCCAGAGCCAGAGCCGCCGAAGGTCGTGG
The DNA here is from genome assembly GCA_023954745.1 of Deltaproteobacteria bacterium. Taxonomy (GTDB): domain Bacteria; phylum Myxococcota_A; class UBA796; order UBA9615; family UBA9615; genus JAGSHC01. The sequence continues at coordinate 5,655 of JAGSHC010000006.1, forward strand.
ACATCGAGCAGGTCAACGAGCCTGTTCCCACCGACACGAGCGCAGAGCCCCCTCCCCCAGACGCCGCGCCCCCGAAGCCAGTCTTCGGGGTGAGCATGAACTCGACTGTGGCGGGGGACACCGGACTCTCGGTGCGGGTCGGGAACACGATCGGCGTGAAGCCCTCGGACGAGATCGTGGATCCGGGCGACGTGAAACCGCTCCGCTCCGTCAGCTTCAGCAAGCTGGAGACTCCTCCGAAGATCATCAAGGACTTCGTGTGGGATCAGTCCGACTACCCGCCCGATGCCCTCGCCGAAGGCATCCAGGGCACGGTGATGCTCAAGCTCACCATCGACGAGACCGGCAAGGTCACCAAGGCGAAGGTGATTCGTGGCCTCCACCCGGAGCTGGACCGCCTCGCGCAAGAGGCCTGTTACAAGTTCAAGTGGAAGCCCGGCATGTCTGGGGGCGAGCCCGTGATCACGACGAACTATGTCTGGCGCTATACCTGGGTCATCGTGGATTGATGTACCGAGTCGCCCTCGCTTCGCTGCTCCTCGCCCTCCTCGGGCCGACGTGGGCTGCAGCCGAGGAGCCCGAGGTCTCCGAGCAGCCACCTGCCGCGGACGCCCCTGACGAGCCGGCCGCCGCAGAGCTCCCCGACGAGCCAGGGTCCACCGAGGTCTCCGACCAGCCGGTGCCAAGCACGCCGGTGCGGGTGCCGAGTCCACCCCCAGGAGTCTTGGACGCCCCCGAGCCGGCCTACCCCCAGGAGGCCCTCGAGGCTGCCATCGAGGGAGGCGTGGTCCTCGAGTTTGGCCTGACTTCCGATGGGGTCGTGACCGACATCGAGGTGCTCAGGAGCCCCAGCGAGGCGCTGGCCACCGCCGCAAAGGCTGCTCTTCAGGACACGTTCTTCGAGGACCCTCCCGAGGGACCGGTGCCCCACGAGCTACGACGCTACTTCCGGCTGACGAGGTTCGTCCTGCCCGAGGCCCACCGCCCCCCGCCGCCGGAGCCGGACCCGGATGCCCCCGAGCCAGAGATGGCCGACGAGCTCACCAAGCTCCCGGTGCTCTCGAGTCAAGTGGGGGCGCAGTATCCGGCCGAGGCCAAGGAGCTCGTCATCGAGGGGCTGGTCAACCTCGAGCTCGATGTCTCGGACACCGGAGAGCTGGAGGGGGTGCGCCTGGTCGAAGAGGAGCCAACGGGCTGGGGATTCGGGTACCAGGCCATCCGCGCCGTGTGGCAGTTCAGCTTCGAGCCCGCCTACGCGGGTGAGGTGCCGGTCCCGGTCCGCATCACCTACACCTATGGCTTCGAGCTCGAAGAGGTGGTGGTGGAGTCCGCCCCCGACACCCCCGACGTGGGGGAAGGAATCGACCCCGACGGGCCCGTCAACTTCACGGGCATCGTGAGGGAGCGCGGAACCCGCCGCACCCTCGGGGGCGTCGACGTCTACATCGACAACCTCGACCACGGAGCCCTCACCGACGACTTCGGCGCATTCACCTTCCGCGGAATTCCCGCCGGTCTCCACCGCGTGATCGTCGCGGTCCCGGGGTTCGAGAAGTTCGAGACCGAGGAGGAGATCGTCCTGGGCGAAGCCACGGACGTCGTCTACTTCCTCAAGGAGAGCCCCCTCGGCGTGGGCGAGACCATCGTCCGCGTGAAGCGGCAGGAGAAGGAGGTGGCGCGGCGCTCCATCTCCATCGAGACCATCGAGCGGATCCCCGGCACGTTCGGCGACCCGGTCAAGGTGGTGCAGAACCTCCCGGGGGTGGCGCGGAGCCCCTTCGACTTCGGCCTCCTGATCGTTCGCGGAAGCGGCCCCGAAGACAGCGGAGTCCACATCGACGGCATCCGGGTGCCCCAGCTGTTTCACTTCGGCGGGCTGCGCTCCATCGTGACGCCCATCCTCCTCGAGGGAGTCGACTTCTACCCAGGGGGGTACGGCGGAACCTACGGGCGACTCACGGGCGGAGTGCTCGATGTGCGCACGCGCACGACCTACGAGCCCGAGATCCACGGGATGGTGCAGGCCGACCTCATCGACGCCAGCGCCGCGGTCATCGGCCCCATCAAGAAGAAGGGGGAGAAGTACCCCATCGGCGGCTTCGTGCTGGCGGCCAGGCGCAGCTACCTCGACATCGTCCTCCCCGCGCTCATCCCCAACACCATCGATGCATCGCAGTTCGTGTTCCCTCAGTGGACGGACATTCAGGGGAAGATCACGCTGCGGCCCACCCCGAAGGACAGCCTCTCGCTGCTCGCGTACTACAGCCAGGATCGTGTCGCCACCCGCCTCGACGACCCGGGCGCCGCCTCCCAGCGAGCGAGCCAGGGAGAGTTTTCGCTCAAGAACGACTTCTGGCGGGTGAACTTCGACTGGACCGCACGGCCCGGCCCGAAGGTCGAGAACCGCTTGCTGTTCGCCGTGGGTCAGGACGACGCCCGCGTGGGCGTGGGCCAGTTCGGACGGCTCTCGACCCGAGCCTGGTGGATCATGCTGCGCGACCACCTCACCCTTCAGGTGGACGACAAGCTCGAGTTGTTCTTCGGGACCGACATCATCGCGTCGCCGTTCAGCTTCGACTTCGAGTTCTTCTCGCTCAACTTCAGCGACGACCCCAACGCTGAGCCCGAGGAGTACCAGTTCGAGGAGACGAACTTCGGAATCGGCCCGGGGTTCTTCGCCGAAGCCCGCGTCAAGCTTCTCGATGAGCGGATTCGCATGACGCCTGCGCTGAGGGTCGACGGCTACGCGGTGCCCGGTCAGTTCAGCTCCGGATGGCTCGATCCTCGCTTCTCGTTCCAGATCTCACCGGATCCCGGCAAGCGGATCGACCTCAAGGGGTCCGTGGGCATCTACCACCAGAACCCCCAGCCTTTCGAGATCCTCGATGTGACCGGAAACCCCGATCTCAAACCCGAGGAGAGCTACCAGTTCAGCTTCGGCACGGAGCTCCGGTTCACCGACTTCTTCAGCCTCGACGTCCAGGGCTTCTACAAGCGACTCGACAAGCTGGTGGTGTTCACCACGAATGGGGCACAGGACGGCGGGAGTGACAGTGCCTGGAACAACGGTGGTGACGGGCAGATCTGGGGTGTCGAGGCCTTCCTGCGCCTGCAGGAGTGGAAGAACCTCGAAGGGTGGGTCTCGTTCACCTACCAGCGCAGTCGGCGGCGCGATCGGCCGGACTGGGACTACTACTGGTTCGACTTCGATCAGCCGATCATCCTCGACGTGGTGCTGTCCTATGGCCTCCCCTTCGGCTTCCGCATCGGCGGCCGGTGGCGCTATGTGAGCGGCAATCCTGACACCCCGATCACCAACGCGATCTACGACTCCGACAGCGACAGCTACATCCCGCTGCAGGGCCCTTACAACAGCAGTCGGCTGCCCTCGTTCCACGCCTTGGACATCCGCATCGACAAGGACATCAACTTCAGGCGCTGGAAGCTGACCTTCTATCTGGACATCCAGAACGTCTACAACCGGAAGAACCCGGAGTCGGTCGTCTACAACTTCGACTACACCGAGAAGATCTTCCTGTACTCACTCCCGATCCTCCCCAACATCGGCTTCAAGGCTCAGTTCTGATGCGTCACTTGCTGACACTCCCCCTGCTCCTCGCCCTGACGGGATGCAACCTGCTCGAGCTCACTCCCACGAGCCAGGTGGTGCGCGCGCGGGTCGCAGGGGTCGAGGCGGAGCCCGCGGAGATCGGTCTGGGCGAGAGCACTACGCTCCGATCGCTCCTGGTCCACCCCCCAGCGCAGACCCCAGCCCTGGGGCAGATCTGGTTTGCGTGCCTGGAGACGGAGAGCGCTGGGGGATGTCTGGGATTCGACCTCGCGGGGGCCATTGACGGAGAAGGCGACGACGATGACGACGCGACGGACCCGCCCGACCTGCAGAGTGGCGACGTGCAGTTCGGCATCGGCGAGACCTTCGAGTACACCGCCGAGGGCCCTCTGCTCGAGGAGGCCTGGGCAGCGCTCGACCCGGCGGACCGGGTAGAAGGCCTCACCCTGCTCGTCGCAGTGAACTACGTCGAACGCTCCAACGAGGAGCTGACGTCTCTTCTGATCGCGCTCGGCACGGCCCTCCAGACGGGAAACCAGGAAAACCTCGACCTACTCGTCGACGAGTTCACCGGCCTGCTCGACAACTCCATCACTGCGGCCCGGCGCGTCGTGATCTCGGACAAGTCCGCTGGGGCGCCGAGCCCCGTGGAGTGCCCGGTGTCCGAGCTTGCTCCGAACCAGAACCCCGAATTCGTCGGGCTGACCGTGCACGCCGACCGGTCGGGCTTCGATGAGGGCTTTCCCCTGGGGCCCGTGACCTTCGTCCGTCCCGAGGAGTCACTCACTCTGCGGCCTCAGCTGGGGGAGGACGCCCGCGAGAACTACCTGTTCATCGACCGCAACGCCGTGACCCACTGTCGACGCGAGGACCCATACTTTGCGTGGGTCGCCAGCGGAGGCGCCTCGATGTCGAGCGACTACAGCTTCGTTGCCGAGGAGGGCGATCTCGAGGAGGTCGAGGGACGTCCAAAGGTGAATCGGATCACGATGCCACCGGCCGAGGAGTTCCCCGCGGAGGGAGTCGACTTGTGGGTGGTCCTCCGCGATCGGCGGGGCGGCCTCGTCTGGACCGAGCGGCGCTTCCTTCAGTACGACACACCCTGAGGAGCCGTCGCCCGACGCCGTGACTACTTCTTGCCACCACGACCGACCCGGAACGAGGCGGAGTAGACCGTCTTGAAGTCGGCGCATCGCGCCTGGCTGAGCTCCCGGTCTGCTTCACAGCCCCAACCGTAGGAGAGGCCGACGCGGAGAATCTGGCCCGCCTGCTTGCTCTCGGTTCCGAAGCTCAGGGTGTGGGTGCCGGGCGGGATCGCGACCGCCATCCCCTCAGCGACGCAGGTCGCTGCGGGAACCGGAACGTAGGTCTCGGACTCGAAGTGCTGGAGCTGCAGAGCGCCACAGCCGGCGATGAAGATCGGCTTCGCGGTGTCGTTGGTGACGGTGAACTCGGCGTTCTCCCCCACCCCATACATGGACCTGGAGGCCTCAATCGAAACGGATTCGCCTTCAGAGTGAGCGATTCCGGCCGTCGTGAGCACGATGGCGAAGAGACCTGCGCCCAGAGGACGACATAGTTTGGCGAGAATTCCTTCAGCCATTGCGCTTCGGCTCCCCGAGACCCCCCACCAGCTCGGTGGGGCGTCGACGAACCATGTTAGGGGATCCGCCGCCGGAGCCCCAAACCGACCACCCGAGACTCGCGAACGCTGTCGGCCGTTGCATTCCCGCAGCACCACCCGTCTTGACACCCCAGAAACCACGCTGGTAGAAACGCGCGGTCATCCTGACCCCCTCGCACACGTTGAGGTCGGGCCCCCCGGTGTCGGGCGATGGAGCATCGACGATTGCCCCGGCAACCTGAGTTCACCCTGGCGAACGATCCTGCCCTGGAGCCGCGAATGAACCGCTGGCCTGCTCTGCTGACGTGCCTTGCCGTCGCGCTGTCCCTTCTGGGGGCGCCGACCGCCGCGCAAGCCGCTGACGACGATGTCGTCGCGACCCGCGCCCCGACGGACAAGCGCCAGACGCTCGTCCGAAACAAGTTCTTCTACAAACGCGGGCGTTTCGAGATCACGCCCCAGTTCGGCTACATCAGCAGCAGCCCGCTGAACAACGAAGTCCTGGCCGGCTTGTCGCTGACCTACCACGTGACCGACAAGTTCGGTGTGGAGCTCAACGGCAGCTACGCCTTCCTCGGCGGCCAGGCAAACACGAAGCAGTTGGCCATCGCCGTGCTTCGGTTGCTCGACACGAGCCTGCGCCTCGAGTCGGTGGACCCTGGCGCGTTCGTCAGCCTGTCCGCCGTCTTCTCGCCGATGTACGGGAAGCTCAACCCGTTCGGTCTCGCAGTGATCAACCTCGACTTCTTCTTCGTCGCCGGCGTCGGCTACGGGAACGAGCAAATCGAGATGCTCAACTACACGGTCGACGAGTTCAACCGTGAAGGCGCCGCGCTCGCCGTGGACCCCGTGACCAACCACATGCTCATGTTCCATCTCGGCTTCGGAGCCAAGATCTTCGTAAGCAAGTGGTTCAGCCTGAAGCTCGAAGGCCGCCTCTACCTGACCTGGGACGAGGTCCTCTCCTACGACGACGACGCGTCTGCAGCGGCGAACCGCAACCTCGACGCTCTCGAGTCGAACCGGCTGGCCTGTCACGACAGTTCGAACACCGGCGCTGTCTGCAAGACCGTCTTCCCCACCACCCTCGTTCTCGGCGTAGGCGGCAGCTTCTGGCTGCCAGGCGACAAAGTCGTCCGCGCCCGCATGAACCGCCGCTAGGAGCCGCGAGCATGACCCGCACGCTGCGCCATTTGTTGCTGCTCCTTCTTCTCCTCGGCCTCGCCGTGCCGACTGCCTACGCCGCCCCTGGCGACGCGGCTCCCGATTTCGGCGATGACGACGATGATGACGACGACGAGGAAGAGGACTCCGGGCCCACCTTCGACGAAGAGTACGAAGAGGAGACCGAAAACGAAGAGTCCGAGGAGGCTGTCGAAGAGGACGTCGCCGAAGACGAGTCGGACGAGGCCGCCGAAGAAGAGGCCGCCGAGGACGAGTCCACGGACGAGGAAGCCACCGAGGACGAGGAAGCCGATGAGGCTGCCGAGGAGGACGACTACGATCCTCTGGAGGGGCTGAACCTTCCCCCGTCGGAGACCGAAGAGGCCTCCGAAGACGAGGACGCAGAATCCGACGAGGACGAGCGACCGGCTCGCGAAGAGGACGACGAGGACGAAGTCGAAGAGGCCTCTTCCTCCAGCAAGCGGGCCGACAAGGCTGCGGACCGCCGCGAGCGCAAGAAGCGCATCGTCAAGGTCATCCAGAAGAAGTTCTTCCTGAAGTACCGCCGCCTCGAGCTGACCCCCCACATCGGCTACATCGGCAACGACAACTTCATCACCCGCCTGCACATCGGCCTCGCGGCGACGTACCACATCAACGACATCCTCGGCATCGAGCTGATGGTGGCGGGGATGCCGAACCTCGGTGACACCGACTACAAGCCGCTGACTCGGCGCTTCCAGGCGGAGTCCGAGGTCGTGCCGGACATCACGCGCGTCACCTTCTCGGCCATGCTCGGCGGGGCGGTCTCGCCCATCTACGGCAAGGTCGAGCTCGGCGCGAGCCGCATCATCAACTACGACATCTACTTCATCGCGGGGGCCGGCATGGTCCACACCCGCGACGACACGGCGATCATCCGCTCGCCCTGTGATGACCTTCCGACGGTCCGCGAGCGCAATGACCGGTCAAACTCCGTCGTGGCCGAGAACGGCTGCTGGCTGGTCGACCAGGAGCACTTCGCCAGCTACTTCGGCGGCGGACTGCGCATCGTCTTCAACAAGTGGATTGGGATTCGCCTCGACGTGCGAAACATCACCCACATCGAGCAGGCCTGGCGCAACGGCGATGTCGGACTAGAGATGAAGCAGTCGCTGGTGATCAACATCGGTGCCTCCTTCTTCATCCCGCCCGAGCCCCGTCGGTTGAACTGAGATTGTGAACTCTTTGATCTCTCGAACGCCCCTGTCGCACTGCATCAGGTGTCCATACTCTGCGAAGCAGCGTGTTGGCGTGTGTGAATCGAGAGCGCCCCACTTTCCGTCGGCCTCGGGCCGGCAACACGCACACGGGACGGCGGAGTTGGTATCGACGTCCCGTGCCACGGGATAAACCCATGATGCGACGACTCTTCCTGGCTCCACTGGCCGGACTGTTCTTCCTGATGGCGATGGCCAGCCCCGCGCTGGCACTCACCCTCGACGATGTGAAGCAGATGGTGTCTGTCGGTGTCCCCGACAACATCATCGTCTCCACCGTTGGGAACAGTGAAGAAGTCTTCAACCTCACCCCCGAGCAGATCATCGATCTGAAGGGTGCGGGCGTCTCCGACAAGGTCATCGAGGCTCTCCAAGCCACCGCCGGCAGCCAAAGCCGCACGACGGAGACCCGCGAGGAGGAGCCGCGCCGCCGTGGAGACGACGAGGATGGCTCGGCCAGCTCGCGCGGCGACGACGACGAGGACCGCAGTTCCCGCCGCTCCAGCCGCGACGAGGACGACGACGGCTACAGCCGCCGCTCGAGTCGCGACGACGACGACGAGGGCAGCTCCCGTCGCCGCTCCAGCCGAGACGACGACGACGAGGGCAGCTCCCGTCGCCGCTCCAGCCGAGACGACGACGAGGGCAGCTCCCGTCGCCGCTCCAGCCGAGACGACGACGAGGGCAGCTCCCGTCGCCGCTCCAGCCGCTCCAGCCGGAAGAAGAGCTCGAGCAAGGTGAAGAAGACTCCCAAGGAGATCAAGGAGCTCATCGGTCGCTACAAGGACAAGAAGTACCTGGGCGCGTCCCTCGGCTTCTACCGCATCCTCGACGAGGGCAAGTACCCCGAGCAGGATCACAAGAGCCAGTACTACCTGGCGGACAGCCTCTACAAGCTGGGGCTCCTGCACTCGGCGCAGGTCTACTTCCAGAAGGTCGTGAAGGCCGGCCCCGACACGGGCTCCTACTTCAGCAACGCGCTGCTTCGGCTCGTCACCATCGCTGACAAGACCAAGGACCCCATCTACCTCATCAAGACGATCCACAAGATCGACGCTGATGACTACCCGGGCAAGGTCAAGGACGACCTCTACTACTACGCCGGCGTCGCCGACTTCGAGCGTCAGGACTACAAGGCCGCGAAGCGCAGCTTCGCCCGCCTCAGCAAGTCGTCCACGCACTACTACAAGGCGCGGTACTACATCGGCGTCATCCAGAACGAGCAGAACAAGAAGGCCGCTGCGGCGAAGACCTTCCAGTCCGTGCTCAAGGGTGACTTCATCGGTGACCCCGACGAGATCAGCTCGGTGAAGCAGCTCGCGATGATCAACATCGCGCGCATCTACTACGCGGCCGAGCGCTTCCCGCGCGCCGCCGACCTCTACGAGAACATCGGGAAGTCCGCGCGCGGCGGCGAGTACTGGGGCACCGCACTCTACGAGTCGGCCTGGGCCTACTTCATGAGTGAGAACAAGGAGCACAAGGCCCTCGGGCACCTCCTCACCCTCAGCTCCCCCTTCTTCGAGCGTGACTTCGTGCCGGACGCGATGATCCTCGAGGCCCTCACCTACTACCGGATCTGCGAGTTCAAGAAGGTCGAGGGACTCCTCGACGACTTCAAGGGCAAGTACGCCCCGATGCAGGAAGCCATCACCGGCATGCTGCCCGAGGACGCGAGCGACCTGAACGCCGCCCGGGACCTCTACGTGGATCTGTACGGCCGCAAGAGCAAGAAGTACCGCAAGCTGCCCGTGGCCATCTTCTCGCGCATCGAGTCGGACCGCAGCTTCGCGGGACCACACAACCGCGTGCTGCAGATTCAGAACGAGCTCAACCGCATCAAGGCGATGAAGTCGCAGTGGCGCGAGGCTGAGATCGGCAAGGGGCTGACCAAGCAGCTCGCTTCGCAGGCCAAGGCCTACAAGAAGTTCGCGGGAGCCGCCCTGGCCAACAAGCTGGGCTCCCTCAAGGACCAGATTGCTGACCTGATGGGCCAGGAGGCCCTCCTCCGCTTCGAGATGGTGTCCGGTGAGTACCGGACGTACCTCGAGAAGTTCCGTAACCCCGAGACGGCCGAGACCGAGGAGGGTGTGGAGTTCGACTTCGCGACGAACCCCGACCTCATCTACTGGCCGTTCAACGGGGAGTTCTGGCAGGACGAGCTCGGCTACTACGAGCGTGTCGAGCCGGGCGCGTGCACGGAGTAATTGGAATGATCATGAACCAACGCCTTCGTATCTTCGCCCTGGCCATCTCCATTGGCCTCGGAAGTCTCACTGTCCCCGTCCTGGTGGACGAGGCCGTCGCGCAGTCCTCCCGCCGGGAGGAAAAGAAGCGTGAGGTCCTCGACTACAAGCAGTTCGAGCGGGAGCAGAACCGTGCGCAGTACGGCGAGCTGGCCAACGAGAAGCGCCAGGAAGCCATCGCGCAGCTGAAGAAGATCCTCGCCGAGCAGACGCTCCCGCCCGACACGAAGGCGGAGATGCTGATGCGCCTCGCGGAGCTGTACTGGGAGCAATCCAAGTACGAGTTCAACACCGAGATGAAGGCGTTCGACAAGGAATACGAGAAGTGGTTCGACCTGAGCGACGCTCAGCAGAAGAAGACGCCGGAGCCCAAGGTCGAGACGACGCGCTCCTCGGCCTTCACCCGCAAGGCGATCGAGAACTACCGCATCATCCTGCAGAACTACCCGAACTACCCGCGGGTGGACGAGGCGTTGTTCTTCCTGGCCTTCTCGCTCAACGACATCGGTGAGAACCAGGACGCGCTGTCCATGTACAGCAAGCTGGTGAAGTCGTACCCGAAGTCAGACTTCGTGCCCGACAGCTACAACGCCATCGGCGAGTACTACTTCAACAACAACAACGCGTTCAAGGCACTGCAGGCGTACAAGCGCGCGGCGCAGTTCCCGGACAGCAAGATCTACACGTTCGCTCTCTACAAGATGGCCTGGTGCTACTACAACGTCGGCGAGTTCGGCGAGGCCATCGAAACGATGAAGGAGCTGGTCGCAGAGACGGACCGGCGCCTCGAGGCGAACCCCGAGCAGGCCGGCATCTCTCTCAAGGAGGAGGCCCTGCGCGATCTGGTTCTCTTCTTCTCCGAGGAAGGCGACCTGGAGGCGGCCAAGGAGTACTTCACCCGCTACGGCGAGAAGCGCTACTACCGCAAGATGCTGAGCCGCCTCGGCAACATCTACATGGACCAGGGCAAGAACGAGCTGGGCATCCAGACGTATCGCACGCTCATCGCCGAGCAGCCCTTCGCTTCGGACAACCCGGCGCACCAGAACGCAATCATCAAGGCGTACTGGGACCGGGATCGCTTCGACGAGGCGAACGAGGAGATCGACAAGCTGGTCGTCACCTATGGCAAGGAGTCCCGCTGGAACTCCGAGAACGCCGACGACAAGGGCGCCCTCAAGGAGAGCAAGCGGCTCATCGAGAAGAACCTGCGGAATGTGGCCATCGACAGTCACCAGCAGGCTCTCAAGCGGCGCTCCGCCAAGCTCCTGCTCCTCGCCGAGGAGAACTACAAGCGCTACCTCGACTACTTCCCCAAGGGCGGCAAGTCGTACGAGATGCGTTACTGGTACGCCGAGGTTCTGTACAAGCTGAAGAAGTACGACCTGGCGACCAACGAGTACGAGATGACCGTCGAGTCCGATGCGAAGGGCAAGTTCCTCAAGGACGCGGCGATCAACACCATCTTCTCCATCGAGAAGTACATCGGGAACCAGAAGAAGATCTGGGACCGGGAGACCAAGGCCGAGCGGAACCGCCGCAAGAAGCTCAAGGATCCCAAGGAGAAGTACGCGCCCATCGAGCTCCGCGAGTGGGAGTCCCGCCTCATCAAGGCGTGCGATGCGTACTCCAAGAACCTGCCCGATGACGAGAAGACCCTCAACATCCTCTACAAGGCGGCGTACCTGCTCTACGAGCACAACGAGTTCAACCTCGCGAACGACCGCTTCCTGCAGATCATCCGCGGCAACCCGAAGTCCGAGCTGGCGCAGTTCTCCGTCAACATCATTCTCGACAGCTACGCGCTCATCGAGAACTGGGATGACCTGAACAAGGTGGCTCGCGAGTTCCACGCCAACCCCGACGTGGGCAAGACCACGAAGTTCAAGGCCGACCTCAAGTCCATCTACCAGAACGCCACGTTCAAGATCGCTGAGGGCTACGCGGCGGGTGAGAAGAAGAAGGACGCCAGCAAGGCGTTCGAGGACTTCTACCGCGAGTTCGAGGACGCGAAGATTCGCGACCTTGCGCTGTACAACGCGTCCTTCTGGGCCGGACAGAGCGGGGACAAGGCCCGCATGGTTGCTCTGCGCACCGAGTTCGTGGAGAACTTCCCGGAGCCCCTGGGCAAGGAGACGAAGACCCGTCAGCTCTTCGAGAAGAGCGTGAGCCAGCTCGGCGACCACTACCAGTCGATGGCTGCCTACGGGAAGGCCGGGACCTACTACCGGACGCTGTTCGACGCGGACAAGGCGTTCGAGGTCGAGGGCTTCACCACCGCCCAGGACGCGCTCTACAACGCGGCCCTCTTCGCTGAGGCTCTCGGCGACATCGACGGTGCCACCCAGCACTTCCGCGACTACCTCGCGACGTGGCCTGACGGCGACGACGTGCTTTCCACCAAGATGCGCGTCGCGCGCATGCTGACCACCGCGGGCAAGACTGACGCGGCCAAGAACGAGTGGAAGGCCATCTACGGCGACGCCGGTACTCCCCCGGCCGAGTCCATGGAGGCCCGTCAGCAGTACGGACTCCTGATCGGCGAGCGGAAGGACCAGCTCTCCCACTTCAAGAGCTCGTTGAAGTACTTCGATGGGGTCAAGGCCAACATCGATGGTGGTGACCTGTCCCGCCTCTACGCGGCGGAGATGCAGTTCGAGCTGCTCGAGCCCGAGTGGGCGGAGTTCGCGGCCATTTCGATGCCCGCCGACAAGACCGCCGGCAAGATCCTCAAGAAGAAGATCGAGGGCCTCGCCGGACTCGAGAAGAAGTACGTCGGCGTCCTGGAGCTGAAGGCGGGCGAGTGGGGCATCGCGGCCCTGTACCGCATCGGCACCCTGTACGCAGACTTCGCCGCGAAGCTGCGAGGGGCTCCCTGCCCCGACCGCCTCGATGAAGACCAGTGCTTCCTCTACAAGGCTGGCCTCGAAGACCGCGCCTACCCCGTCTCCGACAAGGCGGTCGACGCGTTCCAGAAGGCTCGTGAGAAGAGCTACGAACTGAAGCTGTACACGGACTACACCGCGAAGGCCATCGCGGGGTTGAGCGACATCCGGCCTGAGGAGTTCCCTCCCGGCGCCGAGGAGTACGCGAAGCCTGAGTACAGCAGCAATCCCTACGTGACCGCAGACCTCGCTCGGTAAGCAGAGAGCAGGAGTGCAGAAGATGATTTCGATGAGGCACAGCTCCCGAGTCCAGTGGGTAGCGCTGATTGCAGCGCTGGCCCTGCCGCTCGCCGGGTGCACCAAGAAGAAGCCGGTGGTCGAAGATGGCGATGGCCCTCCCGATCCCCAGAAGTACGTTCAAGCGGCCCTCACCGCGATGGATGAAGGCAGCAAGCTCGAGGACGTGCACTCCACGTTCCAGGAGGGCTGCGACCTTCACAAGTCGGAGGAGTTCCAGATCCCGATTCACGTCAAGGCGTGCTTCAACACCGGGGTCACGGCGGCCAAGCTCGGCGACAACAACAAGGCGATCGCGTACTACAAGACCGCGCTGAAGGGCGACTCGACCTTCAAGCCGGCCGTGCAAAACCTGACGTACAGCCTCCTCCAGGCGGGCAAGGCGTCTGACGCCCTCCCCTACTACGAGTCGTACATCAAGGCGAACCCCACCGACGCGGAGATGGTGAACAACTACGCGGGCACCCTGGGCGAGTCCGGCAAGTTCGACGAGGGTGTCAAGGTCATCGAGGACCTGCTCTTCAAGGACCCCAAGGACACTGGCGCCTACAAGACCCTCGCGCGGATCTACTTCCTCCAGGGGAACTACCGCATGAGCCAGCTCGCCTCGGCGAACGCGCTCAAGTTCACCCCCGAGGATGGCGACATCCACAACAACATCGGCCTCACCTTCCTCAAGGAAGGCAAGGAGGGCGAAGCCGTCGCCGCCTTCAAGGAGGCACTGAAGCTCGACGAGAACAACATCCAGGCGAACATGAACCTGGGTCTCATCGCGCTGAAGGCCGCCGACTGGCAGCAGGCAGCTGAGTCCTTCAACCGGGTCCTCTCCCAGGAGCCGGGCAATGCAGACGCCCGCATCGGCCTCGCCGTTGCCTACCGGGGCATCGCCGAGTTCGACAGCGCCATTGAGGAGTACGACAAGATCCTCAAGGTGAACAGCTGCAACCGCCTCGCTCTGATGAACAAGGCCGTCGTGCAGGGCCTCTTCCTCGACGACTACAAGTCGTCGCTGAAGACCTACGACGCGCATCGCAAGTGCCACCCCGACGTCAACATCGACGACCGGGTCGCCGTGGTCGCCAAGGCTCAGGAAGAGGAAGACGAGATGCGCCGCCAGCAGGCGGAGCTCGAGAAGCAGCTCGAGGAGCTCGAGCGCCAGGCCAAGGAGTACAAGCCCAAGCTTCAGGCGAAGGCTGAGCGCGCACGCCGTGTGTTCGCGAAGTACGCCGAGGTGGAGCAGGACCCCTCCTGGGCTGAAGCCCTCGAGGACCAGATCGAGCAGATTCAGTTCGCGCTGGAGTCCGAGGACTTCTCGTTCATGCAGGAGGCCGCCCTCTACCTCGACGAGTTCATCGTCAGCTACTACGAGTACGCCCTCGAGAAGTCCCCGGAGGAGTGGACGGACGAGAGCAACGTCATCGAGGCGCCCAAGGCTGCTGAGGAAGGTGCTCCCGCTGAAGGTAGTGAGGCCCCGGCCGACGGCGCGGAGGCTGCTCCGGCTGACGGAGGCGAGGGCGAGGCCGCTCCCGCCGAAGAAGGCGCTGCGACCGAAGAGGCCGCTCCCGCCGAGGAAGGCGCTGCGACCGAAGAGGCCGCTCCCGCCGAGGAAGGCGCTGCGACCGAAGAGGCCGCTCCCGCCGAAGAAGAGGCTGCTCCGGCAGCGGAAGAAGCATCGGAATAGAGATTGCTGGAACCTTCGCGGTCACGCGGAGGTCCCAGAGACCGAAGTTGATTGCTCAGGGCAAGATGCCTGTGCAGAATGTGCCACCTAGAAGGAGGCCCTCTCGATGAGAAAGCACCTGATCGCATTGCTCGCCGCAGTCCTCACCCTCGGGGTGGCCATGCCCGTCATGGCCCAGGACGACGACGACGACAGCGTCCGATACAAGAAGAAGACTGAGATCGACTTCGAGGACGTGTCTGTCGACGGCGAGCTCAAGAAGCCCCACGGCGCCTACCTTCTCGACAAGCGCCAGTCGAGCTTCAACCCACTCATCAAGCTCAAGGCCGACTTCAACAAGGAGATGATCGAGTCAGTGACCCAAATTCGCTGACCCGACCCCACTCCTCCGGGCGCCCCTGCGCCCATCCGAGCCACCGCGAGTGTGCCGGCATTGGCCGGCAAGAGCGATGAGGGCCTCCCCCACGGGGCCTCCAGAGTTCTGTAGTATCTCGCGGTTCCCGACTCGGGGCCCCGGAGCACCTAGCCCCCACATCCCGCGCAAGACCGAGGACCGACCCCAATGGCAGAGCAGGACACGCTGACGCTCGCCTTCACGATCTCCGTGGACGGCCAAGATGCCGGCACACAGGAGTTCGAAGACGAGATGGTCACGATCGGGAAGGGCGCCGCCGCCGTTCTCCAGATCAACGACCCCGACCTCGCCGACCTTCACGCTGCAGTTCAGCTCGCCGACGATGGTTCGGTGACGTTGCTGGACCTCGGCAGTGAAGGTGGCACTCTCCTCAACGGGGAGAAGATCAACAACTCCCCCGTGGCTGACGGTGACGAGATTCGTCTCGGCAAGACCGTGATCAAGCTTGGCTTGATCAAGCCGCAGGCCGAAGAGCCTGAGGAGGACGCAGACGGGTCCGCTGCTACGCAGCAGGACGCGGCAGGATCGGACCCCCACGACCACACCGCAGAGGAGGAGATCGCCGAGGCGGAGAACGTCATCGACTTCATCCTCCGCTCGGGCACCGCCGACTCCGATCTCGGTATCGACCGCAAGGCACCACCGGTGCTTGAGGTCGCTGAGATCTGGTCTGGAACGGTGATGAACGTCCGGCACTACGCCAAGGACGTCCCAGCCGTCTGGGTTGGGGATCGGCGCGAGCGCCAGATCCGGGTCCTCAGCAGCATCTTCACCGCGATCCTCGTCTTCGGCGTGGGCTTCTTCGCGCTGAAGCACGCCAACCTGCCCGAGCCCCCGAAGTTCCCCGAGGGGGATGAGGCGCTCCTCGAGCAGTGGAACCAGCGTGACATCGCTGCCAAGGAGAAGGCCGCCGCTGAGCGAAAGGCGAAGCGCGAGGCCGAAAAGAAGGTCATCGAGGACGCCGCGGACAAGCGGATCTCCGAGAACCAGCGCAAGTACGACCGCGAGGCGTCGACGCAGCTGGAAGACGAGAAGAAGGAAGACCCCGAGACGACGAAGACGCTCGCCGATTTCGTCGAGAAGGTCCGTGACGACGTCATCTCCGAGGTCACCTCCGAGATGGAAGAGGAAGCGGAGATCGAGCGCGAGAAGAACGCGCCGCCGAATCCTTACCGCGACGCGCGTGACGAGTGGATCGCCGCGAAGACCAAGGAGTTCGAGGCTCTCTCCAAGAAGGCCAACCGCCCCCTCCTGCGCCCGCAGTACGAGCTGTACGAGCAGCCGAACTACGAGGCAATGGTCATCGGCCAGATGCTTCCCCTCGCGAAGGAAGCCGTAAAGACCGGCGCGCTCAAGAAGAGTTGGCAGGACGAGTTCGACAAGTGGACCAAGGAGTACGACGTCCTCGATGATCTCGACGTCAAGCGCGTCGCTGAGGACCTGGTCCTCGGCACTCGCGTCCTGATGGACGACAAGGTCATCACCCTCGTCGCCGGCGCAGACCCGAACAAGGTCTACGGCATCGACGAAGAGGGCAAGGAGTTCGACATCGAGAACGAGACCGAGCTGCAGCTCTGGGAGCCCTCCCAGGAGCAGGTCGACGCTCGCCTCGCAGCGTTCAAGGACATTCAGCAGGTCCTCTTCACCCAGCACAAGGCGAAGAAGTCCAGCCGTGGCCAGTGCGACGCTGTCAAGGAGCTCCTGGAGTTCGACGAGTTCAAGCCGGGCTTCGAGTACAACGCGCGATACAGCAAGTGCCTTGCCGACAAGAGCAAGTTCGATGCGAGTCGCGAGTACTTCGAGCGTGCGCTCGAGAACCTGCCGGGCGCGGTGGCCGACCTCTCCGAGGATGACGCCAACTCCTACCAGACTGCTCTGACCGTCAAGGCTCGCACGCTCCTGCGTGATGCCTACGGTGGAGACCCCGCCAAGGCCGGCAACGACCTCCTCCCCCTCGACAAGCGCGAGCGTGGCATGGAGGCCTGGCAGGACCTGCGCGGCTTCATCCTCGCGAACACCCAGCAGGTGAACGACCTCAAGCAGGCCGACTTCCACATCAACATGCTCGAGAAGGAGCGGTTGAAGGAGAAGCAGCAGCAGCAGGTGTGGAACGCCATGCGGCTGGGGCTCGTCATCCTCTTCCTGTTGCCCATTGGCTTCGGACTGGACGAGATTCGCTCCCGCAAGATGGCTCAGGACTTCTTCGTGAGTTCCGAGAACCTGCCCAGCGACCACTGGGCGATCGTCGAACAGGACGCTGCAGGCGTGAAGGTGAACTTCACGACGGAGTCGGTCGGGTTCCTCGAGTCCGGGGGTGAACGCACCTCCACGGCTGACCTTGTCAGCTCGGGCCGAGCAAAGGACTCGGGTGGCTACTACCAGCTCGAGCTGAAGGACGATGAGCGTTTCGTCAACGACATCGGCCACATGGTCTTCTTCATCCACCGCGTGCACAAGGCGAAGGTCTTGGCCGCTCCGGTCGGTCAGAACATCGACTGGCTCTACTTCGGCATCCTGACCGCCCTGCTCTTCGTGGGTGCTGGCCTCGGAGTGCGGCTTCTGACGATGCCCTACGACCCGAGCCAGGAGGTCATCACCATCCCCGACCGTTTCGTCGAGTTGATGGTGCAGGACATCGAAAAGGAGAAGGACAAGAAGAAGCCTGCGGGCAACCCCGACGCCGGGGAAGGTGCCAAGGCCAAGGACGAGGAAGGCAAGACCGGGAAGAAGGAGGCCAAGCTCAAGAAGGCCAAGGGCTCCAAGGTCGCCATCCAGAAGTCCGAGCTCGACAAGAAGATTGCTGAGTCCACGGGTCTCCTCGCGGACCTCAACAACATGACCGACACGTCGATCTTCGGCACCGGCGGTCTCGACAACAGCGTCTCCAACGCGGTTGGCGGTCTCATCGGCTCGCAGTACGGCAACCAGATGGGTGCCGGCGGTCTCGGCTCGCGCGGCTCTGGCTACGGCGGCGGCGGCACGGCGGAGGGTCTTGGCGGACTCGGCACCAAGGGTCGTGGGAGTGGTGCCTCCGGCTACGGCCGCGGCGGTGGCTACTACGGTCAGAAGGGCGGCGGCGCCCCGGGCGTTGGCGCGGGCGATCCCATCGTCCTCGGTGCTCTGGACAAGTCCATCATCGACCGCATCGTCAAGAAGCACCTCCCGCAGATTCGCTACTGCTACCAGAAGGAGCTGAACAAGAACCCGAAGCTGTTCGGCAAGATGGTGGTCAAGTTCGTCATCGCCAAGGATGGTTCGGTTTCGAGTTCCTCGACGAAGACTTCGACTCTGAAGGCCCCCATCGTTGAGAACTGCGTGCACTCCCGCTTCATGCGGATGAGGTTCCCCTCGCCCAAGGGCGGCGGCATCGTCATCGTCTCCTACCCGTTCGTGTTCAACAGCCAGGGTGGCTGAGAACCCAACGCGCCCGGAATAGAACAATGAGTGATCAACTGCGGTTCCTCCGCACCCTTCTCCTCAGTCTCGCCGTCGGCGCCCTCGTCGTCTCCCCTGCCTATGCGCAGGATGACGACGACGAGGACGACGACGACATCGAGATCCCCGAGGAAGAGGAAGACATCCCAGAGGAGGATGAGGAGGAAGAAGAAGACGTCCCGACCGAAGAAGAAGAGCGCGAACGGCGTGACCGTGATGGGGCGGACGACATCGACGCCCCTGACGATGTCGAGCCTGAGCGTCGCCAGGGCACCAAGAAGAAGAAGCGTCGCCGCAAGGCTCGCGAGGTCGTCAAGGGTGCCTACCTGAAGATCAACGTCGGTCCGCAGTTCTGGCTCCCGCCGATCAGCGCACAGACGTCGACCTCGGCGACGGAGCTCGACTTCAGCTTCGGCTACGACATCATCGACCGGCTCCCCTTCACCCTCACGGTGGAAGGCAGCTTCACGACCCTGGTCGCCAACGGCACGGGCGTAAACGATGAGGCGGCGTTCCAGCAGCTGCTGGCGCTGGGGATCGCGCCGACGATTCAGGGTGACTTCCGGCTCTACGGCGGAACGGTGAACCTGCGCTTCGGTCCGAACTTCGGCGGCAAGAAGACGAAGCGCGGGAACTTCTCCATCCAGGTGGGTGGCGGCGGGGCGTACTCCCCTGCCCTCATTGACTTGAAGGACCCGATCATCATCAACCGGATGAACGCCAACGGCTTCGGCTACCTGATGCAGGGACGGTTCCTCGGAATCATCACTCCCGGCATTGGACTGGAGTACTACACGAAGCTGTCCCACTTCTCGCTGGGACTCGACGTGGACGCCAACATCATCATCGGTGGCCCCAGCATCGCCATCGGCGTCGGCACCAACTTCTTCGCGAAGTACACCTTCTAAGCAAGTCCTCGGCTTGTTGCTGCGGCGCCCGTCTTCGGACGGGCGTTGTTGCTTGGGGGCATTCGACGCCGCCCGGCAAGGCACCGATGAGGCCGCGGTAGCGCATCAATGCGGGCGTGATCTCAATCGCCCTTTGCGCTTTGGTCCTCATCGATATAATCCGCCGCGCTCTAGGGACCCCCGCCGTGCGCTGCGCGCGGGTCCTTCAGCCAGAAGTGGAAACCAAACGATGTTCCGACGCTCTCTGCTCCTCCCCGCATTCGCCGCCCTCGCCATGTCCGCCTGCTACGTCGGGCCTGGGGACGACGACGACGCCACCTCGTTCCACGCGGACCCCTCCTCCATCGACTTTGGCTACATCGCGCCGGCGGACTTCTCGGAGTTCATCTCGGTTGAGTTGATCAACAACACGGGCTCCACCGTGTCCATCGAGGTCATCCGGATGAGCGAGGACAGCGACGCGGCGTTCAGCCTCGGAGCGGTCCCGGCGACGCTGCCGGCCTCGGTTTCTTCGGGGAGCTCGGAGACCATCACGGTGGCGTTCGCACCTCCCGTGTCCGGCGAGTTTCTCGGCGCCATCGAAGTTCTCACGGACTCGAGCACCTACGACCAGATTCTGGTGAACCTCGGCGGTTGCTCCACGGGCGAGGACTGCACCGTGGACGTCGGCGACGACGACGACGCGGCCGACGACGACGACGTCGCGAACGATGACGACGCGGCCGACGACGACGACGACGACGGCGCGGGGGATGGAGACATCGACGTCAACGAGACCGCCGTCGAGTTCGGCGACGTACCGCAGAACCAGAACCCGCCTGGCGACGTCGTCCAGGTCTCCAACGTGGGCAACGGCCCCCTCGTGATCTCCTCCGTCGAGGTCTCCGGCACCGACGCGAGCCTCTTCGTCGTCGGTGGATTCGCAGGCGGAACTCTCCCCGCGGGCGGAGCGCCGGCCAACCTGAACATCTCCTTCAACGCTGCCGGTGCCTCGGTCGGCGCCAAGACCGCGAGCCTCGTCATCAGCTCGGACGACCCCGACGAGGGCACTGTCACGCTGCCGATGAGCGCCAACGTCACGCAGCCCTGCCTCGACGGCCCGGTGCTCGAGATCGTGGGCGGAACGCTGACGCCGAACCCCCTGGGTTCCCCTCCGAATCTCGTCTACAAGCTGCTCACGACGAACAGCACCACCGACATCGTCGTCACGAACTCCGGCTGCGACGTCCTGAACGTCACCAGCATCGCCGACGACAGCGGCACCATCGTGGGCCCCAACGCGGACATCACCATCAGCGGCCAGGATGCCCTCCCCTGGGCCCTCGGCGGCGGGGACGAGGCCACCGTGACCTTCACGGTTGGCGCGACCGGCGGCTGCGATGTGGTGAACGTGAACGGCGCCTACGGCTTCACCGTGGGCACCGAGGCCGACATCACCGCCTGCCTCCTCGGTGGCGGCGGACTGCCTTTCTAGAGTCTTCTAGAGCGCCCGGTCACAGCGACTGCTTTGCCTACGTTCTCGCGTGGTTGACAGCACCCTTGCGCTCAGTAACATGCGCGCCCTCGCATCCAGCGAGACACAGCTTCCTCTGACGCGAAACGTCGCGTGAACCGAAGCAGGAGAGATTGATATGGCCCTCGGAATTCTCGGTACCAAAGAAGGAATGACCCAGGTCTTCGACGAAGAGACTCGCAAGGTCGTCCCGGTCACCATCATTCACGCCGCTCCCAACGTGATTCTCAAGCAGATCACCGCGGACAAGAACGGCTACAGCGCCATTCAGGTTGCCGTGGGCGACAAGAAGGCCACGCGCATGAACCGCCCCGACGCGGGCCAGTTCACCGCCGCCTCCGAGGCCTCTGGCAAGACCATTGGGCCCAAGGCTGTGGTCCGCGAGTTCCGCCTCTCCGAGGACCCGGGCGCCGACCTCGCCGTGGGCAACGAGCTCACCGTGGGCCTGCTCGACGGGGTGAAGCTCGTCGACGTCACCGGCATCAGCAAGGGCAAGGGCACCCAGGGCGTCATGAAGCGCTACAACTTCAAGGGCTTCATCCGCAGCCACGGTACTCACGAGTTCTTCCGTCACGGTGGCTCCATCGGTACCCGCCTGACGCCTGGCCACGTGCTCAAGGGCAAGAAGATGCCGGGCCGCATGGGCAACGAGCAGGTCACCACCCAGAACCTCACGCTCTTCCGCGTGGACGCCGAGCGCAACCTCCTCTTCATCCGTGGCGCAGTCCCCGGTGCCAAGGGCGGCGTCGTCTCGGTGCGCCCTGCCGTCAAGAAGACCGGCGGCAAGAAGTGGTAGCGACTCTCTGAGCCTCGGCTCAGTAGTACGCCGAAAGAATCGAACAAAGGCCGCGTCGTGAGACGCGGCCTTTGTTCGTTCTGACTCGAGCAGCCTCGGAGGCCTCCGAGGGGACACTCGGGCTAGCCCCGCAGCGTGGCGATCAGCTTGCCGTAGAACGGGCTGCGCGTGCCTTCGAGCACGGCCGCAAGCTCAGCTCGGCGATCGGCGGGAACGACTCCCTCGTCCACGAGACTCGCCACGTGGGGGACGAGCACCTGGTGCCACGGCACCTCGAGGGCACGGCCCAGCCAGCGCAGCGCCCGGGAGCTCTCCCCGTCTTCGAAGGCCATGAAGATGCCCTCGAACTCGGTCGCGACCCGCGCGTTGGGATCGGAGCGGAGACCTGCCGCGATGCCGTAGACACGCTCGCCCTCTGCCCACTCACCCGACATGCACTGCGCTCGGGCCAGCCAGAGCGCCCGCACCGGATCACCCGGAGTGCGCCGATGTTGCCGCGAGAGCAGCGCCACCAGCGCGGCCCCGAACCCCTCGGCGATCGCGTCTTCGAGGGCGGCGAAGCCTGCGTCCTCGGCCTCGTCTCCGCTCAACCCCGCGAGCACGGCTGCGACGGGACCGACAAGCTGCTGCTGCCGCTCCACCGCGCGGCGACGCACATCGGCCAGAGAGGCGGCAAGCTCAGGCTCCAGCGCTTCTTCTGGCAGCTCAGCGAGCCGAGACGCTGCCTCCCCGAGCCTGCCCTGCTCAGCGAGAACGAGGACCTCCTGACGCGCCGCAGCCCTCTGCTCTCGCGCCTCGGCGGCAGAGGCGATGGACTGCGCCAGGGCGGCAGCCACTGCGCCGGGGAGCTCCGCGAACGCGGCTCCCAGCTCCCCTTCGTCGACGCCACGCAGCCCTTCGGAGAGTTCGGCCCAGAGCCGCCGCGCTCGCCGGGCATCGGGGGAGGCCGCCACGAGCACCTGCGCGATGCGCTTGGGGTCGGCGCCAACCAGGGCCTCCACCACGAACTCCCGCGGCAGGGCCTTCAGGCGCAGCGCAGCTTCCAGGAGGGCGGGAGCAAAGGGCTCTCCCACCTGGACGCGCAGGGCAGCGATGTCCGACCGGCGGGCCGAGCTGAGGTTCTCGATGATGGGGCCCAGCACTTCGTCGGCCAGGGCAGCGCGGTCACGCTCCCACCATCTCAGGAGCTCGGAGGCGGAGAGGGTCCCTCCCCCCGAGGCGAGCCACGCGCGCGCTGCGAGGCGCCCCGCCGTGACGGTAGAGCCCTTCTTCGAGAAGAACTCCTTCGCCAGCAGCTCCAGCGACTCAGCGTCCCGGTCGAGGGCGCGAATCAACTCCGGTGCTTTGGGACACGGCGAGTCGAGAATCGCGCCGAGGCTGGCTAGCGCCGCCCGGGCGGCATCGATGGACTCAGGGGCGTCGGGTACCCCCGGCCCCATGTTCAGGGCCGCGACCAGAGCGGAGTCCGCCTTCTTGAGCGCGTCGTTGAGGGCACCTCGGAAGGCTCTCGCCGCTGCATACCGAGCCAGGTCGTCGTCTTCGATGCCCGCGAGGCTCTGGAGCAAGCGAGCTTCGACCTTCGCGCCTCCGCGGCGGCGGACGAACGTCCAGCGCCCTTCCGTGGCGTCGACCGTCCAGGTCCCCGGACGCGGCTGGGCCACTCCCTCGGGTAGGCCGACCCATGGGGCCTGCCCATTGGACAGAGCCTTGACGAGGGCCGTGGCCTCACCGGCGCCGGGCGCGGCGTTTCGGTTGGGGCCTTGATGACGGAACACCGAGAGGACGAAGCTCACCGCCGCACCGCCGAGGACGCGCACGCGTTCAGCGATCGCTTCGGGTTCTGCCGCCAGAAGCTCGGCCGAAAGCTCCTCTCCGGTGGGGATCACGAGCCGCGGTGCAGCCGGCGCCGACGCCGACTCCGCAGATCCCAGGCCGGTAAAGAGCGCATCGAGCGACGCCTGGCCACGGCGCGGCGCATCGGTGGCAGGCATCGTCATCGCGAGCGAAGAGGCTCCGGCCGCCCGCTTCGACGCGAGCACCATGCCGGTCGGGTCGCAGAACTCACAGGCGCCACAAGGCTCCTCCGTCGCAAAGCCTGCGGCCCCGAGCCACGCCACCGTGCGGCAGCCGTCGGAGGACATCCAGTCGATGGTTCCCTCGTGACTGGCCGCGATCGCTGTGGCCAGGTCCTCGGGGCTGGCGTCCCAGCGGGGCCCAGGTCGCGCCTCGATGAGGGGGCGCTCGAGCCGCGCGGCGACGAGGTCGGCAGCATCGAGGTCCATGAGCACCTCTCCCACCAAGGAAGGACGCACGTTCAATGCCTGCGCCAGCGCGATGAGGTCCCGCGGGGACTGGTCGTTGAGTCCCAGCTTCGTCCGCTCAGCCAGGGACCACTCGGGCAGGGCGGCCGCGTACTGCTCGGCCAGGGCCCGCCAAGCACCGTGGGCATCGACAAACGGACTGCGGAACCGGTGGGCGTCGGCGACGAGCGCGACCCCCCAGGCGGGTCGCACGTGTTCGATGGCTCCCACGGCCACCAGGTCACCGACGAGATCAGGAGCGTCAGCAGAGCCGATCACCCAGGCGCCGTCTGCATCCTCGCCGTGTGCCAGCGAACCGATGAACGCGCCGATCTCCTCCGCCGTGGGCAGGTCCCGCGTGGACGCATCGGTGACGAGGAGCGAGGTGCCCTCCGGCGCGAACAGCGCTCCTCGCGAGACACCCACGCTGCGCAACGACGACCCCGTCGCGACACCGACCCATGGGCGTAGGACGTCGATGCCTGGCTCGGGGACGCGAATCGCAGTCTCCGCGAGAGCCCAGAGGCGTGTCAGAGGCCGGCCGAGATCGTGATCACGGACCGGGACGCCGCCGAGGGACTCCCGTCCGGGCCCCGGTCCGAGCAGCAGACCGCCGCCGAGACCCACCATCTCGAGCGCGAGGTCATCCACCCGACGCACGACGCCGGGCGCTCCAGCGACACGTTCGGCCTGCGCCGGGGCGTGGGAGGCAGAGCCATACACATGCAGGGCTGGACCGAGCAGTTCTCCGAGCCAGGGGGCGCGCCCGAGGCTCCGCGCAGCATCGGCGCCCCACACGACCCGGGGCCAGCCCGCGAGCGCATCGGTCAGCAGCTCAGCGTACGACGGCAAGTGCAAGCAGTCTGCGGCCGTCACCAGGAGTGGCGACGCCCCTGCGAGCGCCTTGTTGCGCTCTCTGGTGCCTGTGGAGCGCAGCAGGACGGGCGCGGCCGAGCTGGCCGCAAGGACGAGGGCAGATCCTTCGTCGGGGGCGACGACGAGAACACGTCGGCCTTCGACTTGAAGGGCGGAGGGGGGCAGCGTGGGGCCGACAACAGCGACGTCCTCGCCGGCGAGCCATCGCTCGCATACGTGGTCAGGTAGCAACGTGCTGTGCCTCGAGGGGTCTGGTCAGACCGCGATGATGCTCAAGGTCGTCGAGACCTTGAAGGAGGTGCCCGTACGGGCCTTCACGTCCTCGACCTTGGTGTCGGGGGCGATCTCGATGAGCTCGAGGCCCTCCGAAGAGACCTCGAACACTGCGATGTCGGTGATGATGAGGTCCACGACGCCCACTCCGGTGAGGGGGAGGGTGCAACGGTCCAGAATCTTGGGGTCCCCGGCCTTGCTGTTGTGCGTCATGGTCACGACGACCCGCCGCGCGCCGGCCACGAGGTCCATCGCCCCGCCCATGCCCTTGACCATCTTGCCCGGGATCATCCAGTTGGCGATGTCCCCCTCGTTGCTCACCTGCATGGCGCCGAGAATGGTCAGGTCCACGTGGCCGCCCCGCACCATGGCGAACGAGGTGCCACTGTCGAAGAAGGAGCTGCCAGGCATTGTGCTGACGGTCTGCTTGCCGGCGTTGATCAGGTCCGCGTCGACTTGGTCGTCCGTAGGGAACGGCCCAATGCCCAGCAGGCCGTTCTCACTGTGGAGGATGATCTCCATGTCCTCAGGAACATGGTTCGCCGCCAGCGTCGGCATGCCGATGCCGAGGTTGACGTAAAAGCCGTCCTCGAACTCCTGGGCCGCGCGCTTCACGATCTGGTCTCGGGTGAGTGCCATGCTCGACTCCTAAGCCTGCCGGGTGGTGCGCTGCTCGATGCGCTTCTCGTAGTCGCGCCCTTGCAGGATGCGCTGCACGAAGATGCCAGGGGTGTGCACGTGGTCCGGGTCGATCTCACCCACCTCTACCAGCTCCTCCACCTCGGCGATGGTGACCTTGCCGGCCATGGCCATGAGCGGGTTGAAGTTGCGCGCCGTCTTGCGGAACACGAGGTTGCCGTGGCGGTCGCCCTTCCACGCCTTCACGATGGCGAAGTCCGCGTGGAGAGGCCTCTCAAAGACGTACGTGCGACCGTCGATCTGTCGAGTCTCCTTGCCCTCGGCGACCCGCGTCCCGACCCCAGTGGGGGTGAAGAAGCCGCCGAGCCCAGCGGATGCGGCCCGAATACGCTCCGCGAGGGTTCCCTGAGGGGTCAGCTCTACCTCGAGTTCGCCAGCGAGGAACTGCCGCTCGAACTCCTTGTTCTCGCCGACGTAGCTGCTGATCATCTTCTTGACCTGGCGCGTCGCGAGGAGGAGCCCCAGTCCGAAGTCATCCACGCCAGCGTTGTTGCTCACGAAGGTGAGGTCCTTCGTGCCACGGTCGCGCAACGAGGTGATGAGGTTCTCGGGAATGCCGCAGAGCCCGAAGCCGCCGGCCATGACGACCGCGCCGTCCTGCACGTCGTGCAGCGCTGCGGCCGCGTCGGGGAAGACCTTGTTCATGGGGGTCGCTCCAGTCGCCTAGTTGGCGCGATAGTTGGGTGCCTCGTGCGTGATGAACACGTCGTGCACGTGGGACTCGCGATAGCCCGCGTTGGTGATGCGCACGAACTCCGCGCGCTCGTGCATGGCAGGAATCGACGCGCAGCCGCAGTAGCCCATGGAGGCCCGCAGCCCACCGACCATCTGGTAGATGGTGTCGGCGATGGCTCCGCGGAAGGGCACGCGCCCCGAGATGCCCTCGGGCACCAGCTTGGGGCCAGCGGGCGGGGCACCATCCAGGTCGGCCAGCGGGTCGTCCTTCTCGCTCTCCTGGAAGTAGCGGTCGCTGCTGCCCTTGCGCATGGCTTCCAAGGAGCCCATCCCGCGGTACGTCTTGTAACGGCGGCCCTGGTAGAGCACCACTTCGCCGGGGCTCTCTTCGGTTCCGGCGAGCATCGAGCCCACCATCACCGCGTCCGCGCCCGCCGCGAGGGCCTTGGCCACGTCACCGGAGCTTCGGATGCCGCCATCGGCGATGACCGTGACCCCACGCTTGTGAGCTTCCTCAGCGCACTGAATGACCGCGCTCAGCTGCGGAACTCCAACCCCAGCGACGATGCGCGTGGTGCAGATGGAGCCGGGTCCAATGCCGACCTTGACGACGTCCGCGCCCACATCGGCGAGGGCCGCCGTGGCGCCAGCGGTGGCTACATTGCCAGCGACGATGCAGACGTCGGGGTAGCGAGCCTTCACGGCCTTCACCGCGTCGATGACCATCTGGGAGTGGCCGTGCGCCGTGTCGACGCAGAGAACGTCGACCCCTGCTTCCACGAGGGCCGCGACGCGCTCGTCCCGGTCCCCGCCGACGCCGACCGCGGCGGCCGCGAGGAGCCGACCGCGGGAGTCCTTCACCGCGTTGGGGTAGCGCTCGGTCTTGGCGATGTCCTTGATGGTGATGAGACCGCGCAGGTATTGCCCGCTGGGGTCGACCACCAGCAGCTTCTCGATCTTGAACTGCTGCAGCAGGTCCTTGCTCTGCTCCAGCGTCGTGCCCTCGGGCACCGTCACGAGGGACTCTCCGGTCATCACCTCGCGCACGGGCAGGTCGACGTCCTTGAGGAAGCGGAGGTCCCGGTTCGTGAGGATCCCGACCAGTTCATGGCGATCCCCCACCGTCACCGGCACGCCAGAGATGCGGTGTCGCCGCATCAAATCCAGCGCCGCCCGCACCGGCGCATCGGGACGCACGGTGATGGGGTCGACGATCATCCCGGCCACGGACTTCTTGACCACCGACACTTCGGAGGCCTGGTCCTGAGGGCTCATGTTCTTGTGGATGACGCCCAGACCGCCGTTCTGCGCCATCGCGATGGCCGTGCGGCTCTCCGTCACGGTATCCATGGCGGAGCTGAGGAGTGGGATCTGGAGGCGAACGTTCGCGCTCAGCTTCGTGGATACATCCGCGTCCCGAGGCAGCACCGTGGAGTGCCGCGGGACGAGCAAGACGTCATCGAAGGTGAGGGCAAGCGGGATCGAAGAAGGATGGGCCATCGAACTCCCCGGAGAGGCGCGTCTTGTACCACGCCGGGCCCCGTGTATGCTCGCGCGCGCCCGGCCCTGAGGGGTTCCGGGCTGGTCCAAGGTTCACTGGAGAGCTTCTTCGATGTCGATGTCCCGCACTTCCCTCCTTCTCGCCGCCTGCCTGATGGCTCCTCTGACGCTCGTCAGCGGCTGCAAGACCTACACCTCCGGCCTCAGTGGCGCTGCCACGTCGGGAGCCGCCACCGCCGAGGCCGGCTCCTTCGAGGAGATTCAGGGGATGTGGGACACCGCCCGCGACTCCGCCGAGAAGCTCGACGCGATCATCGGCAAGCTCGAGGCGCTGACCGCTGCGAGCCCCGACAACCAGGAAGCCCTGGTGCTGCTCGCCCGGGCCCTCTACTTCCGCGCCGACGGGTTCACGACGGACGTCGAGGAGAAGAAGGCCATCTGGGAGCGCGGCGTGACCGTCGGCGAGGCCGCCATGGCCGCCGACGCCGCCTTCAAGGCGCGCATCGACAAGGGCGACAAGCCCTCCGACGCCGTCGTCGCCTTGCAGAAGGACGACCAGATGGCCATCTACTGGACGGCCACCAACCTCGGCAAGTGGGCCCGCGCCAGCGGCTTCTCCACCTTGGTGAAGTACAAGGGCTACGTCGCGAAGATGATGACTCACTGCCTCGCCCTCGACGAGACGTCGTACTACGCGGGCCCCGTCCGCTACTGGGGCGCGTTCTACGCCGTCGCCCCTGGCTTCGCCGGTGGAGACATGGACAAGAGCCGTGAGTTCTTCGAGAAGGCCAAGGGCATGAACCCCGAGGCGTTCTCGACCTACGTGCTCTACGCCGACACCTACGCGGTGAAGACCCAGGACCGCGAGCTCTTCGACAGCCTGTTGAAGTACGTCATCGACACGCCCAGCGACATCATCCCCGAGTTGGTGCCGGAGCAGGACGTGGAGAAGGCCAAGGCCAAGGCCCTGATCGAGGGCGCCAGCGAGAAGTTCGCCAACTAGCCGGAGCGCGCCCGTCATGGCTGAGCGCTCCAAGCTCGATCTCGTCTTCGCCCCGTTCGACCTCGCCGCCCGGGCGTGGGACGGAGCGTGGTCGGGGATTCGCGACTTCCTTCGCGACACCATCCTCCTCAAGGTCATCTTCGCGCTGATCCTGGTCATCACCGGGATCTACGACGTGCTCGCGCGCGTCCTGTCGTTCGTCGACAAGGCGGTCGACAAGGTCGAGACGACGCTGATCTTCGTCTTCACCTTGTTGATGACGGGGCTGGTGTTCCTCGACTTCCTCGACCGGGAGCTCGCGAGCATCGACCTCGGGCTTCAGGGGGCTCTCAAGCTCTCACTGATCTTGATGATCTGGGTCGCGTTCCTCGGAGCGTCCCTGGCGACGAAGGACGACCGGCACCTCACGATCGACGCAGCGGACCGGGCTCTGTCGCCGGCGGGCTCTGCGCGGCTCTACCGCATCTCCATGGGCATCGCGGCCGTCTTCTGCTGGAAGCTGGCCACGGCGTCCGTGACGATGATCAAGAAGGCCTTCGACCTCGAGAGCCTCGCGAAGCTCACGGTCCCCGAGTCCATCGGAGTCAAGCTCAACGCGTGGACCGCGGCGATCCTGGAAGGGCGCCTCGATCCCGAGGACTACCAGTACTTCCTGGAGGAGGGTGGCTTCGCCGTCGCCCTCGGCCAGAACGTGCTCAAGCTCTGGGTGGCGGAGCTCATCTTCCCCATCGCCTTCTTCCTCATGGCCGCGCGCTTCGCTGCCCGCTTCTTCGGCGGGAAGCCCGACGTCGTGGACGTCGAAGGCATCGCCATGCCGGCGCAGCGCACCTTCCTGCCCAACGCATCCACCCGGGACATCCTCCTGGCCGGGCTCATCCCGGGCCTCCTTCTCGGCATGCTCGGCGGACTGTGGTTCGGACAGGGCACGTTCATTCTGATCTGCGCGATCCTGCTTGTGCTTGCGGGGGCGCCCCTGTTCGTCGTCATCGGCATCGCCGCCGCGCTCTGCGTGGCTCTCCTCGAAGGGCGAGACCTCGGCTTCGTCGTCAAGGAGATGTACAAGGCGACTGACAAGGAGGCCCTGCTCGCCATTCCGTTCTTCGTGATGGCTGGCGCGCTGATGACCGAAGGCTCCATCGCCCGGCGCCTCATCGAGATGGCCCGAGCGGCCCTCGGCTGGATCCCCGGCGGCCTGGCCGTCGCCGGCGTGGTCGCCTGCATGATCTTCGCTGCCATCTCCGGCAGCTCCCCAGTCACGGTCATCGCGATCGGGTCCATCATGGTGCCCGCCCTGGTGAACGCCGGGTACGACGAGGAGTTCAGCCTCGGGCTCCTCACCTCAGCAGGATCTCTGGGCATCCTCATCCCGCCGTCGATCCCGATGATCATCTTCGCGGTGGTGGCCTTCGCGGACCCGTCCATCACCTACTCGGCCTCGGACCTGTTCATCGCCGGCGTGGGTCCCGGCCTCCTCATCGGGGGCATCCTCATCGGGTGGTCCATCTTCAAGGAGCGGGACAAGATCCTGACCCGCGAGGAGACCCTGGGGCAGCTTCCGCGCGCCATGATCGACGGGATCTGGGCCGCCGGGCTGCCGATTCTCATTCTCTGGGGCATCTACTCGGGCACGTTCACGGCCACCGAAGCCGCCGCCGTGTCGGTGGTCTACGCCCTGGTGGTGGAGTTCGTCATCCACCCCATCACACGCCTCGTGGAGCGCAAGGTCGAAGGCCCCGCCCCAGCGCCCGCGCCCGACTCCATGCCGCGCGAGGACCGGCCCCCGGTCTTCGACCTCACCCCCATGGATCTCCCACGCGTCTTCCGAGACAGCGCCGTAATCATGGGTTCGCTGCTGCTCATCGTGGTGCTCGCCATCGCGTTCAACCAGTTCCTGGTCTTCCAGGAGGTCCCCGCGAAGGCCGCCGCCTGGGTCCAGGCCCACGTGGACAGCAAGGTGCAGTTCCTCATCCTGGTGAACATCTTCCTGCTCATCCTGGGCTGCATGATGGACATCATGAGCGCCATCCTCATCGTGGGACCGCTGCTCACTCCCATCGCTCTGGCCTATGGGGTGCACCCGGTGCACTTCGGGATCATCTTCATCGTCAACCTCGAGATCGGGTACCTGACGCCGCCGCTGGGGCTGAACCTCTTCGTCGCGAGCTCGGTGTTCAACCAGCCGATCCTGAAGGTCATCAAGAGCGTGATCCCGTTCACGCTGCTCATGCTCATTGCCCTGGCGATCATCACCGGCTTCGAGCCACTGAGCACCGCGCTGCTCACTGAGGACCCTGCTCCATGACCCGACGCACCGAGACGACGATGCAGGCCGCCGATGGCCTCTCTCTACGGCGAGTCACCTGGCTCCCCGCCGAAGGCGTACAGACCACCGGACTCGTGGTCCTGAGCCACGGGCTGGGCGAGCACGTAGGGCGATACGACCATGTGGCCGAGGCCCTGAACGCCGCAGGCATCGCCATGACCGGGGCCGACCACCGTGGACACGGACGAAGCGAAGGCTTGCGCGGGCATGCGGACGGGTTCGTGGAGTACTCCCGCGACGTGCACCTCGTGGTGCAGGCGTTCATGGCGGAGCACCCCGGGCTGAAGTGCATCTTGTACGGGCACAGCATGGGCGGTCTCATCGCGCTGAGCTACAACCTCGACATCGCGAACCACCCGGTCGCGGGCTTCGCGGTCAGCAACCCCCAGCTCGGGTTGGCGTTCGAGCCCCCGAAGGTCAAGGCGTTCGCTGGACGGGTCCTGAGCCGCATCCTCCCGCGGGTGCGCCTCGACAACGAACTCAAGACCGCGGACATCTCTCGCGACCCGGTCGAGGTCAGCAAGTACGAGAACGACCCCCTCGTCTCCCGGCTGGTGAGCACTCGCTGGTTCACCTCCATGAACAAGGCCACCGACGCGGTGAATGCAGCCCCCGAACGACTGACGACGCCCGCGCTGTTTCTGCTGGGCGGCAGCGACCGCATCTGCTCGGCCAAGGCGAGCCAGGCCTTTGCAGAGAGGCTCGAGGCGTCGAAGACCACGGTGCGCCTGTGGCCGGACTCCTATCATGAGCCCCACAACGACCTGGATCGCGACGAGGTGATCTCCACGCTCGTCGGCTGGGTCACGGAGCAGACTGCGTAATGCCTCAGCGCACCACGGTCATCGGCACCAACATGCGGGTGGACGGGAACCTCGCCGGCGACGGCGACGTGGTGGTGCGCGGTCACTTCGAGGGCGCCGTGCACATCGGCGGGAAGCTCACCGTCTCTTCGGGCGGCGTCGTGCGTGCAGACGTCGTCGCCGGGCAGGTGGTGGTCGACGGCTGCCTTGATGGCTCGGTTCGCTCGGGCGGGGTCGTGCATGTCACCTCACGCGGATTGCTCTCGGCAGACGTCGAGGGGACCGTCGATGTAGACCCAGGCGGGGTGCATCGCGGGAACACACGACCGGTGCGAGAGATCCCGAGGACCCGGGTGAGCAGCGAGGTTCCTGCAGTCCCTGAGACCGATCCGCTCGGACGCCTCCCCGCGACGAAGTCCTCCCTGCGCGGTCCAGCAGCGGCGTTTGCCACCCACCAAGAGAGCGTGCGCTACTACGGCGGGCCCGGGCTCTCCCGGATGGAGGAGCCCCTCCGCGCCGAGAGCGGCCCCATCGACTTCACCATCACCACCGGCGAGCCGAAGGCCATCTTGTCGAGCGACCAGATCCCGGTTCCGCGCCCCCCGGGGCCGACGCCTCCCCCTGCGTGGATGCTCGAAGGCCATCACCCCGATGAGCCTGGGGTAGACCCGAGCGATGAGCTCACGACCGGCGAAGCTCGCACGAGTCCGTCGGGTCCACTCCGGTTCACGGCGGCTG
Organism: Deltaproteobacteria bacterium; assembly: GCA_023954745.1. Lineage (GTDB taxonomy): Bacteria > Myxococcota_A > UBA796 > UBA9615 > UBA9615 > JAGSHC01. The sequence continues at coordinate 38,639 of JAGSHC010000006.1, forward strand.
ATCTCGTCCATGACTCGGAGCCACCACCTGTGCAGACCGCCTCCGGGCTGCCGTCGGTGCCCAACGCCGAGACTGACGCCGCCGGGTCCACCTCGGTTCCGCCCCGCCCCCCTCGGAAGCCTGTACCTCGAGGCCTCTCGATCGACCCCACGGATCTGCCACGGGGGAGGACGGAGCTCCTCATCATGAATCCGCCGGTGCGGCGGACCACGAGCCCAGGCGTCTCTCCGGTTCGGAAGACCTTCGGGCAGAACACCGCCAAGATGCAGGCCCTCGATACCGAGGACGAAGGCGAGAGCTAACCCTCTCGGGGTGGCCTCAACGCAGTGCTCACCACTCTCGGCGCAGCAGCGTGTTCCGGCGCCAGTTGGCGTCATCGGTCTCGGGGCAGTCGAGGTTGTAGTGCAGCCCTCTTGACTCCCGCCGGCCCAAGGCCGACCGGATGACGACCTCAGCCACTGTCACCAGGTTCCGGAGCTCGATGAGGTCTGCGCTGATGGTGGAGTCCCAGTAGTACGTGCGGATCTCCTCCCGGATGAGGTCGATGCGGCTGAGGGCGCGCTCCAGCCGCCGGTCCGTGCGGACGATGCCCACGTAGTCCCACATCAAGCGACGAATCTCGTCCCATGTGTGGTTGATCACCACCAACTCGTCGGAGTCCCGAGCCTCGCCCGAGTCCCACTTCGGGACGTCGGGCTGGCCCTCCAGGCGCGCGGCCGCGAGGAGGTCGGGCGCCACGCGGGCGCAGCGCCGAGCGGTGACACAAGCCTCAAGGAGGGAGTTCGACGCAAGGCGGTTTGCCCCGTGCAGGCCGGTGCATGTCACCTCACCCGCGGCGAGCAGCCCCTCGATGAGGGTGCGCCCCGATGTGTCCACCTGGACCCCACCACAGAAGTAGTGCGCCGCGGGGACGACGGGAATGGGTCCCGCGGTCATGTCGTGGCCGTACTTCATCAGCGTCTTGTGAATCCCCGGGAAGCGGGCGCGCACGAACTCGTCGTCCTTGTCGCTGACATCGAGGAGGACGTGCTCGAGTCCTCGACGCTTGATCTGCGCGTCGATCTCGCGCGCGACGATGTCACGCGGCGCGAGGCTGCCCATCGGATGCACGGCGTCCATGAATGGCGTGCCGTCGGGCAGCCTGAGGATGCCGCCTTCCCCCCGCACCGCCTCGGAGACCAGGAAGCTCTTCGCGGACGCGTCGTACAAGCACGTGGGGTGGAACTGAACGAACTCCATGTTCTCGAGGACCGCGCCGGCCCGGTAGGCCATGGCCATCCCGTCCCCCGTGGCGACGTCGGGGTTCGAGGTGTAGCGATAGAGTTTGCCGGCGCCTCCGGTGGCCAGCAGGGTCACCCCGGCGAGGAACCGGTGGACCTGCCCCGAGGTGGTGTCCAGGCCGTAGGCCCCGTAGCAGCGGTCCTCGGTGTTGGGCATCCAACCCTCGGGTCCTCCCGGGCCGTACCGCTTCTCGACTTCGGGCCCGTACAAGCCCAAGCGTCGCTTGGCGAGGTGCCGCAGGACCTTGCGCTTCGTGACGAGGTCGATGGCGATGTGGTGGTCGAGCAGGGTGATCCGGGGGTGCTGGTCGACGGCCGCGAGCAAGGCGCGCTGGATCTCAGCGCCGGTCATGTCTCCGGCGTGGAGTATCCGGCGGGTGCTGTGCCCGCCCTCGCGCGTCAGGTGATAGTCCGCTTGCTCATGGGCCGCGAGGGGGCCGTGTTCCTCGCCCTCCTCGCCCTCCTCGTCGGTGCCGGGCTCCCCTTCCCTCGTGAAGCGGACCCCCCACTCGATGAGCCGCTCGACCGCCTCGGGCCCCTCCCGGAGGATGTCACGGACCAGCTCCTCGCCCGCCAGGTTTGCGCCCGCTTCGATGGTGTCTGCCACGTGGGCTTCGAGGCTGTCTTCCTCGTCCCACACCGCAGCGATGCCGCCCTGGGCCCAGGCGGTGTTGGCCACCTCGGGGCGCCGCTTCGTGAGCACGGTCACCCTCCCGTGCCTCGCTGCTTCGAGCGCGAACGAGAGGCCCGCAAGGCCCGAGCCGATCACGAGGAAGTCAGTCACCATCGGGGAGTTGTCGTCGGAGGGCATCGGCGCATCCTACCGCTGCCTTCAGCCCCGGTGGGGTAGGATGGAGCCGATGAACTCCATCCCTCTCACCCGCGCCATCTTGCTGTTGGTGCTGCTCGTGACCCCCGCGAGTCCGGCGCTCGCGGGCGGAGACATCTACATCGGCACGGACGCCAACGGCGTCGTGACCTTCACGGACACCCCGCCGGCGGACCTCGATGGGTTCGATGTGTTCATCCAGGAGCTCGACGCCGACCGCCCCGGTGATTGGGCACAGATCGACGCAGCGTTGCTGAAGCGCAACCTGGACAACTACGACCGCGAGATCCTCGCTGCCGCCGAGACCTACCGGGTCGCGCCGGAGCTGGTCAAAGCAGTCGTCCTCGTGGAGTCGGGGATGAACCCCCGCGCCAAGAGCCCGGTGGGCGCGCAAGGACTGATGCAGCTCATGCCGGGGACGGCGGACGAGGTCGGCGTCGCCGACAGCTACGACCCGAAAGACAACATCCAAGGCGGCACCCGCTACTTGCGCCGCATGCTCGACAGCTTCCAGGGCGACCGCACTCTCGCGCTTGCGGCCTACAACGCGGGCCCGGGCAACGTGCGCAAGTACAACGGAGTACCTCCCTTCAAGGAGACGCAGTACTACGTCGGCAAGGTCCTCAAGTACTACCGCTACTTCCTCGCTGAGCGCCCCCTCCGCCGCACCTGATGTCGTCGTTCTGGAACCTCCCAAACACCATCACGGTGGTGCGCATCCTCGCGATCCCTCTGATCGTGTGGCTGATGATGGACGGCTCGTGGGGCCGGTCCTGGGGCGCCGGCTGGGTCTTCATCTTCGCCATCATCGGCGACTTCCTGGACGGGTACTTCGCCCGTAAGCTCAACCTCCAGAGCAAGATGGGCGCGTTTCTCGACCCGTTGGCGGACAAGCTCATTGTCTGCACGGTCCTCATCATGCTCATCCCCCTTGGCCGAGTGGAGGCCTGGCTCGTCGCCCTCCTGATCTGCCGCGAGCTCACCATCACCGCCCTGCGGGCCGTGGCGGCCAACGACGGCGTCGTCATCGCGGCCAGCAAGTGGGGCAAGTACAAGACCGCCTTTCAGGGCACGGCGCTCTCTCTGCTTTGCCTGCACTACCCCTTCGTTGGGGTGGACCTGCATCGCGTCGGGTACGGGACCCTCTGGGTCGCGACGCTCTTCAGCATGTGGAGCGCGCTCGACTACCTCGTGGGCTACGCCCGCGTCGCCGAGAGCGCCGCTGCGAGCTAGACGGCCTCTGATTCAACCGAGGCGCAGCTCGGGGTGAGACGCCAAACGACCTCCCCGGAGCGCGGGTCTCTCAGTAGACGTTGTTCGCGGTGAGCATCTCGGCCTTCTCGGCCCGATTGCTCGAATACTCCACGAAACCCGTGTCCGCATCGACGTCACACGCGGCGGTGGCGGTGAAGTCGTCGGTCTGGAACGTCACGCCGCCCGTCGCCTGTACCTGGTACTGCCCACGTACGAGGCCGTCGGGGTACCAGCCCAGCATGGTGAACTGCGCGTACCCGCCGCCGGTGAAGGTGGTCATGCTCGCCCCGGGCATGGTGAGCGGGGTCAGCGGCGCGGACGTGTATTCGTCCCACTCGGAGTGATACGCCAGCTCCGAGAGCCGCAAGGTGTTGATGTTGACGGGCAGCTCGGCGCGCTTCGCCCGCATCTGCATCATCATGAAGTTCGGTATCGCGATGCTCGCGAGAATGCTGATGATCGCCACGACGATCATCAGTTCGATAAGCGTGAATCCTCGGCTGTCGTGCATGTGCAGGCCCCGTCCTCGCCCTCGATCGATTCCGATTCCGCGCCAGAAACGCGGACTACCACTCCGAAGGCCTCGTGGGCCCTCGCATCTCCCGGGCGTTGGGCAAGAGCCCCGCCCCCAGTTCCCTCACCAGGCGAAATCCTACCGAGGGGAAGACCTCCCGGGGAAGATGGCCGGTGCGGGTACACACCCGGCTGTATCGCATGGGCTGGGCCCAGGACCCCCCACGCACCGGCCGCAAGGTCATCTCGTCATCGAACCAACCGTCGCACCACTCCGCAACAGAGCCACCGACATCCTGGACACCGTACGGCGAGACATCGGTGGAGTAGGCGCCCACCGGCGCGGGGGCCGGTCGTGACTGTTGGCTCTCCGACGTCTTACAGAAGCCGCCATCCCCGTGGTCCCCCCACGGATAGAAGCGGCCATCCACACCGCGGGCCGCCTTCTCCCACTCCGCCTCGGTCGGCAACCGGAACAGAACGTCTTCCCGACGTCCCTTCCATTCGGCGTACGCGCGAGCGTCCTCCCAGGAGATGCCGAAGACCGGAAGGTCCACCCCGAGGGAGTCGCCATCGCGGGTCACCTCGGGGAGGTGGTAGCGGCCGGACGCGTCGCGATGCACGTAGGCGCCAGCCTCGTCACGCTCGCGAGGGGCCCGGAACCGAGCAAGCAGGGGGTCCTGGACCGCGAGGTCGTTGATGAACTCGAGGTACTCCCCCATCGTGACGGGGGAGCGGGCGACGGCAAAGTCCGGCACCTCGACCTGCTGCCGCGGCAGCGAGCCGAACGCGTGGGGATCGCCACCCATCCAGAACGAGCCCGCTGGGACATGCACGTAGTCCTCGGACAGCGTGCCCTCGGGCAACAGGTGGAGATGCAAGCGCACGTGCTCCATGCGGTCGATGTACAGCGGCACCCGCGCTGCGCGGTGTCCTGGCCGGCTCAGCTCCAGCTGGTAGCTGCCCATGGCCACGCCCACCTGCATCAGGGGGCTCTCACCGAGGTCCTTGCCATCCACGGGCGACAGGATCCGGTCCGACTCCTCCAGCCGATAGAGGCGCACATGGGTGCCTTCGGGGGTCGTCTCGAGGGAGAGCCGACCGGTGCCGGCGAGGAAGTTGCTGTAGGTGCCGTCGTCGTACTGTTCGACGAGGGCGCGGTAGGTGCGTTGCCCCTTGTGGTCACGCCTCGCTTCCGCGTCCCGGAACTGGTTCCAGTACAGGGCCGCGAGCCCCAGCCGCGCCTCGCGATTCTCGGGGTCGTAGGCGAGCGCCTGGCCGTAGCTCGTCAGGGCAGAGCCGAAGACATCGATGGCCTCCGACTCGGCTGCCTCGAGGCGCTCTTCGGCGGCCCAGAGCTCGCGCCGCCGCTCGATGGGGTCCCAGGCCTTGACCCGGGCTCGAAGCTTGCGGACTTCACGCTGCAGCTCCTGCGCCTGGGCCTGAAGCTCTTCGTAGCGCGACGCAGCCATCACGCCCTGATGCACACGAATGCCCGCCTCCTGGCGGCGCTTCGTGCCCTCGAGGTAGTTCTCGATCTCCTTGTAGAGCGCCATGGCGCTCTGGGGGCGCCGCGAGATGTCCTTGCTCAGGCAACGCACGGCGAGGTCGTCGAGCTCGACGGGGATGTTGCGGTGGGGGGCGCGCTTGCGGGGCGGAACGACCTGATCGTAGGCGACGGAACGGACCACTTTGCGCGGGTCCTTGCCTGAGAAGGGTCTGCGATGAGTCAGGACCTCGTAGAGGATGACTCCCAGCGAGTACACGTCCGACTGGACCCCGACCTCGTCCACGAGACCGCGGGCCTGCTCCGGCGACATGTAGGCGGGGGTGCCCTTGACGGTCCCGACCTGGGTGACCATCTCCGGCGCGGAGCCCGTGGCAGTGAGGACCGGGTCCGGCTCGACGACGGGGTTCTCGCCCGTGTCCTCGTGACTGGTACCGATGACCTTCGCCAAGCCCCAATCCATCACCTGCACTTCACCGAAGTCGCCGAGCATGATGTTGCTCGGCTTCAGGTCCCGGTGGATGACGCCCTTGCTGTGCGCATAGGCGACGGCCTGGCAACACGCTTGAAGCACCTGGAGGAGGCGAACCCGGCCGAACTCCTTGCGGGTCGCCGGGTCTCCACGCTTGAGCGCCTTCAGGGTGTCCTCGAGGGTGCGCCCCTCGACGAGCTTCATCGTGAAGAAGGTCTCGTCGTTGTCGAAGAGACCCAGGTCGTGCACGGGCACGATGTTGGGGTGCTCGAGTTGACCCGTGATCTGGACTTCTTCGAGGAAGCGAGCCACTTCGCGCTTGCTCGCGCTGCTCCCCTTGCGAAGCCGCTTCAGCGCGACCCGCCTCCCGATCCACGAGTCATAGGCGACGGTGACACGGCCGTGCCCCCCCTTGCCTACTTCTTCTCCAAAGCGATAGCGGGGCTCTCGGCCCTCCGAAATGCGCTGGATCAGTCTCTGGGCGCCTTCAGCCTCGTCGGCCATAGTCAGATTCTACCGGAGCGAGCCCCACGAATGCGCGAGGCAGAGGAGGGGCGAGGACTCAGAAGGGACAGGGTCGAGCCCCCAAGCAGGAAACCCGGCGGGAAGACCCGCCGGGTTTCGCTGTGATTCGTCGAGCGGGCGAGCCGCTCAATGACTCAGTACAGGTTGTTCGCGGTGACCATGCCGGCCTTCTGCGCCCGGTTGCACGAGTACACGGCGTTGGCGGAGTCGCCATCGACGTCGGACTGCGCGGTCGCGGTGAAGTCGTCCAGGGAGAAGTTCGCACCCTGAGCGGCGTTGCCGACCTCGTAGGAGCCGCGCACGAGGCCATCAGCGGTCCAACCGAGGTTGGCGAAGCTGTCGTAGCCGGTGCCCGTGAACGTCGTCTGGTTACGACCGCTGGGGGTCGCGGCGGGGGTACCACCGGCGTTCGTGAACGCGTCCCACTCAGCGATGTACGCCTTCTCTGCGGTGCGGATGCCGTCGAGGTTCGAGGGGAGCTCAGCCCGCTTCGCCCGCAGCTGCATCGCGAGGAAGTTGGGGATGGCGATGGCGGCGAGGATGCCGATGATCGCGACGACGATCATGAGCTCGATGAGGGTAAAGCCCTTGCGGTTCATTCTGTATCTCTCCAGAGAGTGTTGGGGAAAACGAGTGGTCCTTGGCTATGCGATGGCCGTGCCAACTCTGGCGATGCGGGCAAAGAACTGCCGACAAAGCAGGCGTCATCTATGTCTGCGGGATTCTCCACCGCGATTTGACTTTCGTGGAGTCCCATCAGTCCAGAGACCTGGGTGACGTTTTTTGTCACCGATCCGCGGAGCGGGTGACGAACTACGGCACCCGCCCGGAGAAATCTGATGGCGCGGCGTTTGTCCAGCCGCCGGCCAGGATCATCCCCGCGTGGGGGGCTCCTCGATACCGATCTTCTGCAGTCGGTACCTCAGTGATCGGAAGGTGATCCGAAGGAGCTTCGCGGCCTCCGTCTTCACGCCGCCGGATACCTCGAGGGCGCTCTCGATCAGCATCAGTTCGTACCGCTCGAGGGCGCCGTCCAGGTCCATCCCCTCCGGCGGCACCGACGAGGGCAGGGCACCGACGTCGCCGGCCGGGCCGACCACCTCGGGCGGAAGCGCATCGGGGGTCACCACGTCTCCCCGGCTCAGAGCCACCCCGCGCTGGACCGCGTTCTCGAGCTCCCGCACGTTGCCGGGCCAGGTGTGTCCCGCGAGGGCGCGCAAAGCCTCGGCCCCCACGGAGATGCCCGGCCGCCCGAACTGCTCGCCGTACTTCTCCACGAAGTGTTCGACGAGCATCGGCAGGTCGCCCAGGCGCTCGCGCAGGGCCGGCAAGGCGATGGTGACTACGTTGAGCCGGTAGTAGAGGTCTTCGCGAAAGCGTCCCGCGGCTACCTCGGCCGGGAGGTCGCGGTTGGTCGCTGCCACCAGCCGAACGTCGACCGACACCTCCTCGGACCCTCCGACGGGTCGGACCTTGCGCTCCTGGAGGGCGCGCAGGACCTTCACCTGAGTCGCCAAGGGCATCTCACCGATCTCGTCGAGGAAGAGCGTGCCGCCGTCGGCGCTGGCGAAGAGGCCCGGGTGGTCCTTGTTGGCCCCGGTGAACGCGCCCTTCTTGTAGCCGAAGAGCTCCGACTCGATGAGGTTCTCGGGGATGGCGCCGCAGTTGATCGAGCGGAACGGAGCCTCCCGGCGCTCGCCCTCATAGTGGAGCGCGCGCGCGACGAGCTCCTTGCCCGTGCCGCTCTCCCCGGTCACGAGGACGCTCACCGGGGTGTCCTTCACCCGGTCCATCAGGTCGTATACGGCGGCCATCGGGGCGGATCGGCCCACCATGCTCCCGTAGCCGAAGCGGTCCACGAGCAATCTGCGCAGCGCCGTGTTCTCGGTGCGCATCGCCTGCTTCTCGAAGCACTTGTCGAGGACCAGCTTGAGCTCGTCCACGTTGAAGGGCTTCGTGATGTAGTCGTAGGCCCCGTGCCGCATCGCCTGCACTGCGTTCTCCGTGGTGCCGTATGCCGTGATCATCACGACCTCGGTGTCCGGCCAGTGCTCCTTGACGCCGGTCAACACTCCCATCCCGTCGATGCCCTCCATTGTGAGGTCCGTCAGCACGACGTCTGCGGGATCGCGCGTCATCTCGTGGAGCCCGTCGCGCCCGCTGGCGGCGGCCCGGACGGCGTAGCCCTCCCGCTTGAGCCAGATCGACAAGAACTGCCTCAGCGAACGGTCGTCGTCGACGACGAGCACCTTGCCCTTGCTCATCGGAAACCTCGGAGGACCTGGGGTGGAGGACGGATGGAGCCCATGCTCTCGGTGGTCAGATCCGTCGCTGACCGCACCGGCAGCCAGATGGCGAATGTCGTTCCTTGTCCAACCTTGCTGCGCACGCTGATGACGCCTCCATGGGACTGCACGATTCGCTGGACGATGGCCAGACCGAGCCCGGTCCCGCCCGAACGGGTCGTGTAGAACGGATCAAAGATGCTCGCCAGGGACTCGTCGGGGATTCCCTCGCCCTGGTCCGTGACCGTAAGGCGGATCGCATCGACGCCGTGGTCGAAGATGCCCTCCTCCGTCGCGGCCGCTCCCACCTCGTTGAACTCCCAGTACCCCGAGTCTCCCTGACCCGTCGCGATGAGTCCGAGGTGCTCGGGGGTGATGCGCTCACTCTTCACGCGGATGGTTCCACCCGCCGGCATCGCCAGCGATGCGTTGTTGAACAGGTTCCAGAACACCTGACGCATGCGCGCACCATCGAGGAGGATCTCGGGGTCGTACTCCAGCTCGAGGTCGACCTTGAGCTGGCCCTCGACCCGGCGCTCGAGCAGAGCGACTGTCTCCCGGAGGAGAAGCCCCAGCTGACCGGGCTGCAGCTTCGGCACCTCGTCGCGGGCGAGGGCGAGGAAGTCGGTCACGAGGTCGTTGAGACGCGCCGCCTCCCGTTGCACGAGACCGAGGAGTTCGGCGTCCTCCTCCTGGAGACCCGCCCCCGCGCGCAGAACCTGAACCGAACCGGTGATGGACGAGAGGGGGTTGCGAATCTCGTGCGCGATGGCCGCGGACAGACGGCCGACCGCCGCGAGTCGCTCCTCCCGCTGGAGACGCTCCTCCATCAACAGCAAGCGCGTCCGGTCCTCGAACACCAGGATGTACCCCTCGACCTCGCCAGACATGGCCCTCATCGCCGAGAGCGAGGTGCGGAGGAACACGCGCTTGCCGTCCTTGCGCGTGGCCCAACGCTCGAACGTGTGGCCGTGCACCGGGAGGGACGTACCGTCCAGAACCTTGCGCACCCGGCGCTCGACCCCGGGCATCACGGCGCCGATCTCCTGGCCGAGCACGTCTCCGCCCTCGTGCCGCGTGATCTCCTCCGCCGCCCGGTTGAAGCTGGTGATCCGGGAGTCGCCATCGATGGTGACGAGGCCGACGTCGATGTTCTGCACGATGCGGCCATGCATGTCCCGGAGTCGAAGCAGCGAATCGGACGCGCGCGCGAGGGCCTGGCCCGTCTCGGTCTGCTTGCGCGACAGGGAGCCGGCGAGCATTCCGAGCAGGTGGAAACCCAGAAAGTGGAAGCCCACCGTGAAGTAGGTACTCAGCGCCTCCGCAGAGCCCGCCTGCCAGGGAGGCGGCCGCACGAAACCCGCGGAGTCCATCTGCGGAGCCACTCCGTTCCAGGCCAGGACGAGGCACAACGCGTACACGAAGGCGTCGAGGCTGGCGACGATGAGTCCCCCCGGGACCAGGAGGAGGTATCCAGCGCCGAGGACGTTGAACACGAAGAGCAGGATGAACGCCGACTCCTCTGCGCCGGTGAAGAGCACGACGAGCCCGATGCAGAGCGCGTCTACGGCGAACTGGAGGTAGGTGAAGAGCTCGAGGCTCTTGGTTCGCTTCGCGGCGAACGCGTAGATCCCCGAGAACGCGTAGGCAGCGATGATGATCGGATAGAGATTCGTGGCTGGCTGCGCCGAGGGGTTCCCCTCGGCCTCCAGCAGCATCGACAGCGCAAACAACGCAGTGACGATGAAGATCCGAACGAACATCAGGCGCTGAAGCCGAGCCGCCAGCAATTCGCGCTCGCCCACCTGGGGAGCTTTGAACTCCTCCGCAGCGCTCGCTTCGACTGCTTCTGTCACTGGGAATCCTGCGAGTTCCCTACGAAACCCTTTGGCTCCATCGCACCAGCGTGGCGCGCGCGACCGCCATCAACCAACGGCGCCGGCCATGCCGAAGATCGGCAGGTAGAGCGCCACCACGAGGCCACCGACGACCACGCCGAGGAACACGATGATGAACGGCTCGATGAGGGAGGTGATGCCGTTGACGGCCACCTCCACCTCGTCGTCGTAGAAGTCCGCGATCTTGTTGAGCATCGTGTCGAGGGCGCCCGTGGCCTCACCCACGTTGATCATCTGACAGACCATCCCGGGGAACACACCCGACTCCGCGAGAGGTTCGGCGATGGTGCGCCCCTCGGAGATGGAGTCGCGCGTCTTCATGATCGCGTCCTCGACCACGTAGTTGCCCGCGGAGCGTGAGCAGATCTCAAGAGCATCGAGGATGGGCACGCCGGAGCTGATCATCGTGCCGAGGGTGCGGCAGAAGCGCGCCACCGCCACCTTGCGGAGGAGGTCGCCGAAGATGGGCATCTTCAGCAGGAACGAATCCCACAACCTTCGGCCCGTCTCCGTCTCCAGCGCGCGCCGGAATACGTAGAAGAAGATGACCAGGCCCACGATGGCGTAGAGGCCGTAGTTCACGACGAAGTTCGACATCGTGATGAGGATCTGGGTCGGGACCGGCAGCTCGGCGCCGACTTCGGAGAACATCTGGTCGAAGGTCGGAACGACGAACCGCATGATGACCCAGAGGATGATCACCATCACGGAGAGGATGGCGATCGGGTACACCATCGCGCCCTTCACCTGGCGCTTGAGCTTGTTGTTCTTCTCGATGTACGCCGCGAGGCGGTTCAGAATCGTGTCGAGAATACCGCCGACCTCGCCCGCAGCGACGAGGTTCACGTAGAGCGGGTCGAAGGTCTTGGGGAACTTCTTGAGGGCGTCCGCGAAGGTCGCCCCGCCCTCCACGGTCTCCTTGATCTCGGTCAATTGCTTCTGGAACGTCGGGTTCTCGACGTTGTTCGCCTGAATCTCCAAGCACTGCACCAGCGGCAGGCCAGAGTCGATCATCGTGGCGAACTGGCGGGTGAAGACGACGAGGTCCTTCTCGCCCACCTTTGGCTGGAGGAACGCCGGCATCGGAATGTTGATGTCGGCGCTGAGGTCGATTCCGCCCTTCTTCTTCACGGAGGTGGGCTTGATCTTCATCTCGCGAAGCTTGGTCATGACCGCAGCCTGATTGGCTGCTTCGATCTCACCCTTGCGCATGTCCCCTTGGGAGGTGCGACCTTCGTATACGAACATGGGCATGAACTGACCTCCGAGCCGGCTCTGGCCGTGGTTTCCCCGCTCCCACGCCCGGGGAGCAAGATCGGCGCTCCCCTAGTTATACGCGAGTTCCACACGAAGAGGGAGCCGAAGCCAGCGGGCGCGGAGCCATGAGCCGGGGCCCACGGTTTGCCCGGGCAGATAGGCCCTGCTAGCCTCAAGCGCTGCACGGCACCGCTACGCGCGCGTTCTTCGCCAGCAATCGGAGGCTCCCCAACCGTGAGTGCAACCCAGTTGCCGCGTGTCTTTTCCCTTCTCCTCTCTGCCGCCTTCGGGGCGGCGCTGTTCCTTATGGGCGCTCCGGCTGCTGACGCAGCAGAAGTACTCGAGGTCCGGCTCGACGAAAAGACGGGAGGAGGGCTACTCGTCGGCGTTCGAGATGCCGGGGGCAAGGCCCCCACTGTGACCATCAGCGACACAGTCGTCCCCATGACCGCAAGCGCGCCGGACCCCTCCGTGCGTTGGCAGCCGCTGCTGGTGGTCGTCGACACCGCCAACGTGTCGCCGGAGATCCTCGACCGGATCAAGACCAACGTCACGAGCGTGGTGAAGCGTCAGTTCGACAGCGGATCACAGTTGGTGATCGTCGCGGACCAGTTCGGCAACCTCTTCGAGTTGAAGAAGTCCGAGACGGCCATGTCGAACCTCAACGACTTCATGGCCCGCTGGGCGCCGGTGGAGCCGGACAAGAAGCTCAAGTTCATTCCCAGCGAGGTCATCACCTCGGTGGATCGCGGTCTGTCGGCGCTCCTGGTGCCGCGCGGGCGCCCGTGGGCGCTCGTCTACTCCAGTCTCTGTGTGGACGGCGAGGCCAAGGCGGGAGACTTCTCTCGCTTCAAGGGCCCCATCTCCTTCCTCACCTGGGACTCCGGGGTGGATGGTTCGTGCGTCGCCAACCGCGACAAGTGGCTGGCCGCGAGCAAGGGCGAGAACGTCACTGCCCTACAGATCGACAAGGCGGAACAGAAGGATGCGCTGAACAAGGCGCTCCTCGGCCCCGAAGTCGATGACGCCCGCATCAAGCTCTCCGGTTGGGAGTACAACGGCGGGAACTTCAACATCTCCGTCGGCTTCGACGGAGAAGCCGAGCCCTGGAGGGGATCCTTCACCGAAGAGGTGGTGCCCCAGAGCTGGCTCGACGATGCCGCGAAGCGCCGTCAGGGTCGGAGCAAGATGCTCGCCGCCGGAGGCCTCGCCGTCCTGGTCGCCATCCTGCTGATGGTCGCCCTCGCGAAGGCCCGCAGCGGTGCCGCCGAGGTCGCAAAGTGGGAAGCCGTCGGTGAAGCCGAGGACCTCTCCGTCGAGATGGACCCCGACGCGTGGAACGCCACGATCTTCCAACTCACCGGAGCGATGCCGGTCCTCAAGGACATCAAGGCATCCGCAGCGCAGCTCGGGCCCGCGAAGAAGGCCGATCCAGCGACGCGCCAGCAGACCCCCGAAGAGTTGATGGGCCAGTCCGTGCCGAAGCCGGCCAAGCTCGCCACTCCCGACGGTACCAAAGAGACGGTGCCCGCCCCCGGCGGCAAGCCTGGCGGCAAGAAGACCGGGATGACCGTCGCGATGCCCGTCCTCGACGACGGCACCGCGTACGAGGCGCAAAAGCCTTTCGAGGTCGGCGTGCTCCTCAGCGGCAAGCCGGTGGCACGCAAGACGAAGAAGTTCCGCAAGGTCTTCTCCATTGGCCGTGCGACCGACAACCGCGTGGTCATCCAGAAGGACGACACGGTGCACCGCTACCACGTGGTGATTCGCCCGGCCCTCGAGGGCAAGGAGTGGTGGCTCGAGGTCTCGCCGACGGCGAGCAACCGCACCAACCTCAACGGCAAGGATCTTCGGGCTGGCGGTCGCTACCGCCTCCCGGCGCGGTTCCGCCTCCAGCTCGGTGAGGCCACCGAGGTCCGAGGCCGCCTGACCGACTGAGTCCGGCGCGGGTCTCGAGGACCTACTCCACCAGTTGCGCTCTCAGTTCCAGCAGTCCCGGGTCCCCGGGGACGTGCGTCAGGCCTTGAGCCACGTCTCGGAGCGCTCCTTCGCGGTCCCCCGATTGCAGACGCACGGCCGCGAGCCGGCCCCAGGTCTGTGGGAGCGTCGGGCCAGCCTCCACTGCGCGAACGAGCCATGGGATTGCCTCGGTCGGGAGACCGCTCTCTGCCAACGAGTGCCCCAGGTAGAAGTTGGTTTGGGGTGCGTCCGGCCACACCTCGACCTCCCAGGCGAAGAAGGCCACGTCGTCCTGCCAGCGCGCGGATTGCGACAGGTCTGCTGCGCCAAAGAGCAGGAGGACCACTCCCGCGGCCAGGGCCCCGACCCGTCTCACCTGCTCACGGGCCGACAGAAGGCTCCCGAACAGCAGGGCCGAGAGGCCGGGAGAGCCCGTATACACGTAGCGGTCCGGCAGCAGCTCGAAGGCCGCTCCGGCCACGGCGCCGAGGGCGAGTCCGCCGCCGATCAGCGCGACGCCTCCCACCACGAGTCGTCCCTCGATCCGCGCCCGACCCCGGAGTCCGACCACCACCGCCCCGAGCAAGACGACGCAAGTCACTCCCTCAGCGACCCCGATCGATGTGGGGAGCGGGCGCATGAGTGACCGCTCCGCCGGCGCCAAGGTCATCCGTACGAGCTCGGCGAAGGCCAGCGCCACCGAGGCGAGGCTCCCATCCCCCACGGCCTCGGGGGAGCCGATGCCCACCACCGCGCGCAGCCCTCGTACGGCGAGGAGCCCCGCGAGGGACGCGCCAGCGCCCTCCTTCCAGCGAACCGCCCCGCTCCCCTGGATGAGCGCGAGGCCCAGCGGGAGTCCGAGGGCCAGAGGCGCAAAGGACTCCTTGCAGAGCACCGCCGCGCAGGCGAGCGACGCTCCAGTCACTGCTCCTCGTCGCGTCCCCCGCAGAATCAGCCCGGCCCCGCAGAGCACGAAGAGCAGCGCCCACGCATCGAACTGCGCCGACGGCCACTGCACCACCTCCGCCTGGGCGGGATGCCAGGCAAACAGCAGCGCGGCCAGAACCGCGGGAACCAGGGATGCCCTCCCCGGGACGATGCGCCGCAGGAGCAACGCGATGAGGGCTGCGTTGATTCCGTGCACCACCAGCGAGACGGTCCGAAACACCACCGGTGACGCGGGCGTGGTCAGCGACCCCTGCAAGGCCAGGAGCGTCCAGCCCACGGGGTTGTAGCGGGAGACCCGGCCTACTCCCGACCAGCGATGCTCACCCTGGGTCCAGAAGCCCCCAATGCCGTCGAGAGCGAGGCGGACGTTGTATTGAAGCTGGGAGTGGTCGTCCCACACCCAACCTCCCGAGAGGCCAGCTAGCCAGGGCAGGCAAGCGAGCAGCGCCACGATGAGACCCATGAGCACGGGCCGCCGCTCTCGCGAGGTGACGTCAGTAACGCGGAGTCCGCATGGCCCGCGCGTTGCGGCTCTTGTTGGAGATCATCGAGCGTAGCTCTGCCGGCTCCGAGCTCCGCGCCAGCGCGATCTCGAGGCTGATGAGGCCGGCGTCGTGCAGGTCGAAGAGCGACTGATTCAGGGTCTGCATGCCAGTCTGACCCTGGCCGATCTGCATCTGCGAGTAGATCTGGTGGTTCTTGTCCTCGCGGATGAGGTTGCGCACCGCGGTGTTCGGCACGAGCACCTCGCAGGCGGCGACGCGGCCCGGGCCGTCCGCCCTCGGCAGCAGAATCTGCGAGCACACGCCCTCCAGCACGAAGCTGAGCTGGTTGCGCACGAACGACCGCTGGTGCGACGGAAAGACGTCGGTGATCCGGTTGATCGTCTGCACGGCCGAGTTCGTATGCAGGGTCGCCAGGACGAGGTGCCCAGTCTCCGCCACGTTCATCGCCGCTTCGATCGTCTCGAGGTCGCGAAGCTCCCCGATGAGCACGATGTCGGGGTCTTCGCGCAGGACGTACTTCAGTGCCGCCGCGAACGACCGGGTGTCGGTTCCCACTTCCCGCTGGTTCACCAGGGCCCGCTTGTTGGGGTGCAGGTACTCGATGGGGTCTTCGACCGTGAGGATGTGGACCGGCTGCTCTTGATTGATCTGGTCGATCATCGAGGCGAGCGTGGTGCTCTTGCCGGACCCCGTGGGGCCCGTGACGAGGATCAGGCCCCTCGGCCGCCGCGCCAGCTCCGTCAGAATCGACGGCAGACCCAGCTCGTCGATCCCGGGAACCGCGTAGGAGATCACGCGGAAGGCGCCCCCGATGGCGCCGCGCTGCCAGTACAGGTTGGCCCGGAAGCGGGACAGTCCCTTGGCGTCGATGGAGAAGTCGAGCTCGCGCTCCTCGTAGAAGCGCGCCCTCTGCTCCTCACTGATGACGGACAGGCAGAGCTGCTCGGTCTGCTCCGCCGTCATGGGCTGCATGTCGGTGTGGACCAACTCGCCATCCACCCGAAGAATGGGCGGAGCGTCGCGCGCGATGTGCAGATCCGACGCACCCTCCCGCAGCATGGTGCTCAGGAGTCGGCGGAGGAGAGGGTCCACTGCGGGCTCAGTCGGCCGCAGTCACGCGGCTGACCTCGTCGAGGGTCGTCGTCCCCTCGGAGAGCTTCGTCACAGCCGACATCCGGAGGCTCTTCATGCCCTGGCGAATGGCCTCACGCTTGAGCTCCAGCGTGGAGGCACCGTTGAGGACGAACTCCCGGAGCTCTTCGCTCATGGCCATGATTTCGTAGACCGCGATGCGGCCCTTGTACCCGGTGTTGTTGCACACCCGGCACCCGGCGCCGCGCTGGACGACGAAGTCCTCGACCTCGTCGGGGTGCACGCCAAGGTCGATGAGGACCTGACGCGGAACCTCCACCGGCTCGCGACACTCGACGCACAGCTTGCGCAGCAGACGCTGGGCACCGATGAGAATGACCGCGGACGCAACGAGGAACGGCTCGATCCCCATGTTGAGCAGGCGAGACACCGAGCTCGGCGCGTCGTTGGTGTGCAGGGTCGAGAGCACGAGGTGGCCGGTGAGGGCTGCCTTGATCCCGATCTCCGCGGTCTCGAAGTCGCGAATCTCGCCGACAAGGATGATGTCCGGGTCCTGACGCAGGAACGAGCGCAGCGAGCTGGAGAAGTTCAGCCCGATGTCGTCATGCATCTGCACCTGGTTGATGCCGAAGAGGTTGTACTCGACCGGGTCCTCGGCGGTGGAGATGTTGGTCTCCGTGGTGTTCAGCTCCGAGAGCACCGAGTACAGCGTCGTGGTCTTGCCGGATCCGGTGGGCCCGGTGATGAGGATCATCCCGTAGGGCTGGTGGATGGAGACCTTGAAGCTCTCGAGGGTCTTCTCCTCGAACCCCAGCTTCGTCATGTCGAGCTGCAGGTTCGACTTGTCGAGGAGCCGGAGGACGATCTTCTCGCCCCAGATGACGGGCAACACCGAGACGCGGAAGTCCATCTCTTTGTTGCGGCCCATCTTGAGCTTGATGCGACCATCCTGCGGGAGCCGCCGCTCTGCGATGTCCAGCTGGCTCATGATCTTGATGCGACTGGTGATCGCGTGCTTGAGCTTCACCGGCGGCTTCATGACCTCGTAGAGCATGCCGTCGATGCGGTACCGAACCCGAAGCTGCTTCTCGAAGGGCTCGACGTGGATGTCGGAGGCGCCCTTGCGGATGGCATCCAGCAGGATGAGGTTCACGAGCTTGATGACAGGAGCGTCGCCGGCCGACTTCTCCAGGTCGAGCTCGTTCATGTCCTCTTCGGCGTCGATGACGTCGACGTCATCCTCGTCGAAGTCGAGCATCACGTCGTCGAAGGTGACGTTGGACGTGTAGTACTTCTCGACGGCGCCTTCGATGGCCTGCTCAGACGCGACCACCACCTCGACGTTGTATCCGGTGAGGAACTTGATGTCGTCGATGGCGAAGATGTTGGACGGGTCCGCCATCGCCACGATGAGCGTGCTGCCCGTGCGGTTCACGGGGATGACCTGGTGCTTGAGCACGACCTCCTTCGGGATCAGCTTGATGATCTCCGGCTCGATGTCGAACTCGTTCAGATCGATGGAGGGGACGCCGTACTGCTTGCTGAGGAAAGCAGTGAGCTCGTTCTCCTCGATGAAGCCCATCTTGGTCAGCTGGTAGCCGAGTCGACCTCCACCGCTGCGTTGCTCTTCCACCGCCTGCTGCAACTGCAGGGGGGTGATCAGACGCTCGCGGACCAGCAACTCTCCGAGTCGGGCTCCACTGCTCATGCGTAGTCTCTCCAGGGCTTGATGGGGGTCGCCGTCATCTCCGTCACGGGGATTCTGCGAGCTACTAAGCCTATCACGCGTCCGGCGGGCCTTCGTAGACCGCCACCAAGCGCCGAGCATGCTCCGAGGGCCCGTATTCCCCCTCCAGGGCGTTACGCGACTGCCTCAGGGCCTCCGCTCGAAGACCCGGTTCGCGCACGAGGGCCACGGCGGTGTCCACGAGGGCGGTGACGTTGCCGTCCGGGGTGGTGACCGCGAGGCCGCTGTCTGCGAGGCCTCCCGCCGGGAACCCCACGCAAGGAACCCCCACGGCCGCCGCTTCGAGAGCCGTCATGGGCAAGCCCTCCCGACGAGAAGGCATGACGACCGCATCGGCCGCGGCGAGCACCGCAGCGGGGTCCGAGCGCTCTCCGAGAAAGCGCACGTCCGTCATGGCGTCGACGCCGGGGAGCAGAGGACCGCTGCCCGCCACGAAAAGCCTTGCCGCTGCAGAGCTCGACTGCAGGCGCGACTGGATGAGGGCGAGCCGGTCGGCCCCCTTCTCCTCGCTCAGGCGGCCCAGGAAGAGATACACGCGATCTCCGGGGGAGAGCCCCCAGTGGCGGCGCAAGGTCTCCGGGTCGCCGGTGTCCCGGGCAAAGCGACGTGGGTCGAGGGTGTTGGGGATGTGGATCCCAGAAGCGTGCACGCTTGGGTGGACCGCGACCACGGCGTCGACCGCAGCGAGCAGCTTGCGGACCCGATCGTTCCGCCGACGATCCAGGAGATCGTTGTCGATCCAGCCATGCAGCGTGTGCACGTGCCGCGCTCCGGTGAGTCGCGCCGCGACACTCCCCCAGAGCAGGGCGCGATCCCCATGGGTGTGCAGGACGGCGCCTTTGCCCAGTCGGCGCAGAGCCCGCGTGAGGCGGATCACGCCGCGAGGGTCGGCCCACGTGTTCGCGTGAGAGACCTCGGTGGGCACTCCCCGTCGTTCGAACCGGGCAGGGACAGGGCTGGTCATCACGCGGTCGTCAGAACACAGCCACGCGTGCGCGTCGACGCCCGCCCGGAGCAACGCGGCGCAGGACTCCTCAACGGAGCGGGGCATTCCGGCGAGACCACCGGGCCAGGCGAGGGCATGAAGGACGGGCGCAGTCACGGGCACGGAGATTAGACGGGTCTCGGCCCGTTCGCCCCCTCGCCGAGGATGCGCGCGACGAACGCCTCCAGTGCACGAGCTCGCGAGCTCCAGGTCATGGAGCGGGTCGCCTCGGTGCGGGCCCGTCGCGCGGAGGCGGGCTCGTCCAAGGCGCGGCGCAGCGCGTCTGGAGTCTGCCGCGAGTTGGCGAGCTGCAGGAGCGGCGTCACCTCGGGATCGCCCGCGGTGCCTCGGAGCGGGGTGGCGAGGACCGGACGTCCCGTGGCGATGAGCTCCCGGGTCTTCAGAGGCGCCAGGCTGTGCCCCAATGGGGAGTCCGCGTAGGGGACCAGCAGCACGTCTGCAGCGTGCAACCACCTCGGGAGGTCGGCGTAGGCGACGGGTGGACGAACGTGAACGCGCCGGTGTGCAAGGAGTTCCGGGGCAATCGCCACGGGTTCCCCCAGCAACACGAGGTGCAGTCCTGGCACGTCGAGACACGCCGTCAGCACGTCGGCATCGAGCCGCTCGTCGAGCCGGCCCGCCACCAGAGCGCGGGGGTGCGGGACTCCATCCAGGGGGTCCCCCCCAGGCCCTGGCGCGGCGAAGTGCTCGACGTCCACACCGTGGCGTGACAGTCCGCTCCGGGACGGGTTCAGGCCCCGGAGCAGCTCTTCGGAGGGCGCGAGGACCGCGTCGGCGGTGGAAATGAGCTTCGCCTCCCGCTCGGCGATGGCGGCGTGGTCGTAGCCCGGCCACAGGGAGAAGTCGTCCATGCGGAGATAGATCGAGGCGCGCTCCCCCAGGCTGCCCAGGACCCCCGCCATGGTGGGGATCGTCGTGAGAACCAGCGGACGCTCGATGCCGCGCTCCACCATCGCACTGCGCACCGCCCGCGTCATCAGCGCATCGTTGGCAGCCCGCACCGGCGAGAGCCCGTACGCGGGGACCACCGGGGGGACCAGGCGCGTCAGCGTGGGCGGGGTCGGCAACCATGGAGAACCCGGCGCGGGGGCTCCGCCAGGCGCGAAGCCGCGCAGCTTCTCCAGCCCTCGGATCAGATCGGCCCTGTTGGCGCGGGGACGGCGCAGACCCGCGGGCTCGACCCAGAGCACCTTGCGGCCCTCGGCCAGATGAAGCCCGAGGTGCTGGGGGGCTGAGGGACGCCGTCCCCAGTCGTCGGAGAAGACAACGAGGTCCCACGGGGCGATGGTCGGTCCGGTCACGCTACGATCCTGCCGTGTACGCGCCCGCTTCGCTCTGGCCTCCGGGGGGACCGCTGCTCGTCGCGGGCCCCTGCGCCCTCGAGAGCGAGGCCATGGCTGTGCGTGTGGCATCCGAACTGGCCGCCCAGTGCGCCAGCCGAAACCTGCCCTTCGTGTTCAAGGCGAGCTTCGACAAGGCCAACCGGACCGCCGGCAGCTCGTACCGAGGCCCGGGATTGGACGAGGGGTTGAGGTGGCTGGACGCGGCCCGGGGCGCCGCTGACGTGCCGATCCTCACGGACGTACACCTCCCGTCGCAGTGCGCCATCGCCGCCGAGGTGGCCGACGTGCTTCAGATTCCCGCGTTCCTCAGCCGCCAGACCGACCTCCTCGCCGCCGCGGCGGCGACCGGGCGCGCCGTCAACCTCAAGAAGGGGCAGTTCCTGGCGCCCTGGCAGGTGAAGCCGGCGCTGACGAAGCTCTCCGCAGCGCCCCAGGTGTGGGTGACGGAGCGCGGTACGTCGTTCGGCCACGGAGACCTCGTCGTCGACTTCCGCTCGTTCGTCACGATGTCCGAGGCCACCTCGCGCCTGATCTTCGACGCCTCTCACTCCGCCCAGACTCCTGGCGGAGGCGGGGACCGCTCGGCGGGGGACCGCCGGTGGATTCCCGTCCTCTCGCGTGCAGCCGCCGGCGCGGGGTACGACGGGCTCTATCTCGAGGTCCACCCCGACCCCGCCACGGCGCGCTCAGACCGCGATACCCAGTGGCCGCTCCACGAGGTGGGTCCGCTGCTCGATGCCTTCCTCGCGGTCCGCGCCGCCCGACTGAGCACCGCCTCCGCGTGAGCCCGCGCATCCTCTTCCTCGCCACGCGCGCCCCGTGGCCGCCCATCGGTGGAGACCGTCTCCGCACCTATCAGCTCTGCCGCGCCCTCGCTGGCCGCGGCCATCTCACCATCGTCTGCCTGGGAGATCCCGCAGAGCAGTCGAGCCTCGAGAGGGGTCTCCCCTTCGCGTCCTCCATCCGCGTGGTCCCCCTCCGGCGACCCGCCGCCGCGTGGAGAGTGGGGAGGGCGCTCCTCTCGGATGCTCCCATGCAGCAGGCTCTCTATGCCTCCCCTGCCGCGCGGGCCGCCGTCGCCGAAGAGTGTGCGCGGACCGACGTCGTGGTCGCCCACCTCCTCCGGACCCTGCCCTGGTTGCCAGCCCTCCACCCACCGTTGGTCCTCTGCCTGCAAGACGCCCTGGCAGCCCAGGCGAAGGAGGCGAGCCGAGCCCCCGGCCTCAGCGGAGGTTGGCGACGGGCCGCCCTGACCGTCGAACGACCACGTCTCGCGCAGGCGGAGATCGCTGGCGCCGCCCAGGCCCAACGGGTCACCGCCATCACCGAGCGAGACAGGGACGAGCTGATCGCGGGCGGCGTGCCAGCCCACAAGCTCGTCGTCGTCCACGCCAGGGTCGAGCGGGTCGCCGACACGCCGAGTACGCCCGAGCCAGGGCGTATCGTCTTCTTCGGCAACCTGAGGACTGCCTCCAACCGGGACATGGCGCGGTGGCTCGCCCAGCGGGTGATTCCGATGGTGCGCACCCAGGAGCGCGATGCAGCGCTGCATATCTACGGCGTGGACGCCCCCCCGGAGGTGCGCCGGCTCGACGCCCTGGCGGGGGTCCATGTACACGGCGAGGTCGACGACATGAGCGTCGAAGTCGCCCGGGCATGGGTGACCG
Organism: Deltaproteobacteria bacterium; assembly: GCA_023954745.1. GTDB lineage: Bacteria > Myxococcota_A > UBA796 > UBA9615 > UBA9615 > JAGSHC01. Next base: position 60,727 of record JAGSHC010000006.1, read on the forward strand.
CCTGCCCCCTGCGCTTCGGGAGCGGTGTCCAGAACAAGGTCCTGGAGTCCCTCGCGGTCGGCACGCCCGTGGTGGCGACCCCCAGGGTGCTCCAGACCCTGCACCCCGATGCAGCCGCGGCCATGGACACCGGCACCCACGAGCGCTCCTTGGCCGTGGCCCTCGTGGAGCTCCTCCGCGACAGAGCACGGCGTGACTCCCTCGGAGCGGCGGGCATCGCGTTCGTGCGGCGTCATCACGGCGAGGAGGTGTTCTCGCCCTTGCTCGATGCGGTGAGCCAGCTCGCGCCGAGGAGATGAGCCCCAGGGGCTGCCTCCTCAGAGTTCCGTCGCGACCGCCTTGGGAGGAGGGGCATCGAGGGCGCCTGCGTCGGCCTTTCGGAGCACGGGGAGTCCCACGAGGGAGTTGCCGGCCACGAGCATCAGCCCGCTGAGAGTGGCCCCGTGCACGAGGACCGCTGTCTCCTGCCGGCTGAGCAGCACCACGACGAGCACGCCAACCGCAGTGGCTGGGAGGGAGGCCAGGCACGCCACCACGAACAGGCGGCTCGGCGAGGGAGAACCGAGGCGCCGTCCGAACAGGACGCGATACAGGCCCACCAGGACGCCGATGAGCACAAGCTCCCAGAGCAGCAGGCCCGCCGTGATGAGCGCGCCGATGGTCAGGACCGTGCGGGGCATGGTGCGGCGAAACGCACTCACGAGCTCGGGACCGTCCACCGAGACCCTCGGTCCCAGAGCCTGGGTGACCTGACCCCACGGCAAGGCGAGGGGTACCGACCGGTCCTCGGTGTAGAGGAGCAACGCGCGGTCCCCGACCAGGACACGCGGGCGCTGGTCCTCGCCGGTCGCGGCTGGCGGCGCGGACGGCTCGGGGCGGGTGTCGAACAAGATGACGACCCGATCCGTCTCGATCAGACGGCCCGGAGCAGCCTCCACAGTCGCCCACCCATTCTCGATGTTCACCCGAGGCATGAACGAGATGGCGCTGTCTTCCATCGCGTCGATGGTCCGTGAGAAGGACATCATCTGGACGGTGGCCACGAGGGCCGCCCCGAGAAGCAGTCCCAGCAGAAGCACCACGAGGGCGAGCCCGCGGCTCGCGTCGGCGGCCCGCCGGTAGATCGAGAAACCGCGGAAGGGCCCAGCAAGCATTTCGAACACCCCCGGAGGCGCCGGTGGCGACGGGGTCGTGGGTCGGGTCGGCTCAGCGTCGGACACGGGCGAAACCTAGCAGGACGAGTGGGGAGTGTTTGACATCGCAGGAGCGCCGGTTATGTTGCCCCGCAGATGGCCATGCACGTCCACAACACCACCCTCCTCGCCGGCAACTGCGCTTGTTGTCGCTGCGCGTGTCTTTCGACCGGGGTGTGTTGACGTTCGCTAGCTGAAAAGCGCGATTGTTTCGAGCCCGCCCCGGTCTGACCAGGGCGGGCTTTTTCGTGTCTGCCGTAACGACTCCTCCTCTCTTCTGACATCAATCCTCCGATACGGAGACACCATGACCCTTCCCACCGTCCACATCCTCTTCGAGAACCCCGCCTGGAACCCGCCCCTCACGGACGCGCTGGATGCCGCCGGATTCCCTTACGAGCTCCACTACCTCGACGACGGCATCATCGACCCGTCCGTCCCCCCCGCCGAAGGCATCTGGATCAACCGCATCAGCCCAAGCTCGCACACCCGTGAGCACGGCAGCACCGTGGCCATGGCCCGCGAGTGGCTCTTCTGGCTCGGCGTGCACGGCCGCGAGGTCATCAACGGCAGCCACGCCTTCGAGCTCGAGATGAGCAAGCTCCGCCAGGAGCTGGTGCTCCGCAAGTACGGCGTCAGGACCCCCCGCACGGTGCTGGCGACCGGCAAGGACAACCTCCTGCGTCTGGCGCGGACCTTCGAGGGTCCCTTCATCACGAAGCACAACCAGGGCGGCAAGGGCCTCGGGATCATGCTGTTCAACGATGCGGACGTCTTCGCGGACTACATCGACAGCCCTGACTTCGACTGGGGGCCGGACGGAAAGATCATCCTCCAGCAGTACATCCAGCCGCCGGAGCCGTTCATCACGCGCGTCGAGCTGGTCGGAGACCGCTTCCTCTTCGCGATGCGCTCCCGCACCGACGACGGCTTCCAGCTGTGCCCGTCGGATGCCTGCCAGGTCCCGGCGACCAACCCCGCGGTGTGCCCCATCGACGGTGAGGCCGACGAGATGGCCGCCAACGACAGCAAGTTCTCGCTCGCGCCCATCGCCGCCGACGACCCCCTCGTTCAGCAGCTGCTCGCCCTCGTTCGTGGGGAGGACCTGCAGATCGCCGGCATCGAGTTCGTCGAAGACGCCAACGGCAACCGATACGTCTACGACATCAACGGCACGACGAACTACTCGGGCGTTCTCGGTCGCCAGATCGACGTGGACGGCATGACGGAGGTCGTGCGGTACCTCCGCGAGGTGATCGTGCCGCGCATGTCGCGCCGGGTCGCGGCCTAGCGCGTCCCGGGAGCAGGGCGTGCCCCCCGCCTCTATGGTGGCCCGCATGGACCGTGCCCTCTTCATCCTCCTCGCTCTGCTCCTCGGGGGTTGCCTCTCGCCGTTCGGTCTCGGTGACGACGACGACGTCGCAGCCAACGACGACGACGCCACGGGGGACGACGACGACGCGGCCGATGACGACGACGCGGCCGATGACGACGACGCGTCCGATGACGACGACTCCGCCAGCGACGATGACGACGCCAGCGACGATGACGACGCCAGCGACGATGACGACGCCACCGCCGACGACGACGACGCCACCGGGGACGACGACGACGCCACCGCCACGCCCCTGGCGTTCATCTACGCGCACACGGCGGACACGCTCTACACGGTGGACCCGACGACCTTCGCCACCACCGCGGTGGGCGCATTCACCGGGGCAAACTTCCTCAGCCCGGACATCACCGACATCGCCATCGACCCAGCCGGGAACATGTACGCCATCGGCTTCAGCGATGTGTACACCGTCGATCCAGTGACCGCGGCCCTTACGCATCTCGGCACGTACTTCGACTTCGGACCCAGCGTCAATGCGGCCACCTGCCTGCCCGACGGCACCCTCATCATCGGCGGCGCGGGGAACCTGTACGAAGCCAGCACGACCGCCGCCACGCGCACCCTCATCGGCACGGTGACAGGAGACTGGATCTACGCGGGCGACACCGTGGGGCTCCCCGATGGACTGCTCTACAACCTGATGGCGCAGACGGACCCGAGCAACCCAACGTCGCTGCTGACCATCGACGCCGCCACGATGGCCACGAACGTGCTCGGCGCGACGGGCCAGGGAGCGATGTTCGGCCTCGCGTATCACGCGGGGAACGACCTCGTGTACGGCTTCAACGAGAGCGGGGAGATCTTCACCATCGACCCTCTCACGGGCGCCGCGACACTCCAGGCGTCCACCGGCCTCGCCTTTTGGGGCGCCACTACGAACCCCGCGCGGTGGCAGTAGTGACCGACGGACTCGCCACCAGCGGCGACGCGCAGCGTCGAGGCCCTCTTCTCGTGTCCGACCTCATGACGCGGGGGGTGCGCACCCTCGGCCCCACGGGAAACCTCGCCGAGGTGAGTGACCTCATGAGCACCTACCGCATTCGGCACGTGCCCGTGGTCGACAGCGAGTGCCGCATCCTGGGAATCGTGAGCCAGCGGGACCTGCTCCGCGGCGCCCTCGGTGGGGGGAGCGACTTGCCCGCGAGCATCCAGCGCGCCTATCTGCGCAGCATTCCCATCGACGAGGTCATGGTCAGCTCCGTCGAGACCGTCACGCCCGACACGCTCATTCGCGACGCGGCTCAGCGCATGCTCGACCTCAAGATCGGGTCCCTCCTCGTGACCGAGAGCTACCAGCTGGTGGGAATCCTCACCGAGAACGACTTCGTGCGCTGGGTGAAGACCCACAGCTGACCAAGCGGTCAGGTCGAGCTTGCGTCCGAGCCAGTCCGCCCCACGTTTGAGGGCATGAACGCTCTCAAGACCTTCGTCCTCCTCGGTGCCATGTCCATGCTGCTCGTCCTCATCGGCGGAGCAATGGGTGGACAGCAGGGCGCGCTCATCGCTCTGGGCTTCTCCGTGGTCATGAACGCCGGCAGCTACTGGTTCAGCGACCGCATCGTGCTTCGCGCCTACAAGGCGCGCATCGTCACCGACTCCGACGCGCCGCAGCTGGTCGCCATCGTCCGGCGCCTTGCGCGTCAGGCGGGTCTCCCCATGCCTCGCGTCGCCGTGCTTCCCGGGATGGGTCCCAACGCCTTCGCCACGGGACGCAACCCCGACAACGCGGTAGTCGCAGTGACCGAGGGCCTTCTCCAGATGATGACCCCCGACGAGCTGGAGGGAGTGGTCGCGCACGAGCTGGGCCACGTGAAGAACCGCGACATTCTCATCAGCACGCTCGCTGCCGCGATGGTGGGCGCCATCACGATGGTGGCCCGGTGGGGCATGTTCTTCGGCGGCGGGCGCGATCGGAACGGCGGAGGCGGGAACATCATCGTGATGCTGGTGATGATGGTCTCCGCGCCGCTCGCGGCGGTCCTCATCCAGATGGCGGTGTCCCGCTCGCGCGAGTTCGGCGCCGACCAGGCAGCGGGCGAGATCACGGGGAAGCCGCTGGCTCTGGCCTCTGCCCTGCGCAAGCTCGAGAGCTTCGCCCAGCAGCGACCGACGGACGTGAACCCCGCGACCTCGCACATGTTCATCGTCAACCCCCTCGGCGGCTCCGGCGGAGTCGGCAAGCTCTTTCGGACCCACCCGGTGACGGCGGAGCGCGTGGCGCGACTCGAGGCGCAGGCCCGCGGTGGTCACGCCACGGGGCCGGCTACCCTCAGCGCGTAGTCCGCCGGTCAGCGCTTCAGCGCAACCGCCAACCCCACGAGCCCGATGCCCAGCCACTCCAGAGCGCTGAGGCTCTGCCCCAACACGCTGAGGCCGAGGAGCGCGGCGCAAGCAGGCAGCAAGCCCAGGAGGATCGCGAAGCGGTCTCTGGAGACCCGGGCGAAGACCCACTGCTCCAGGGAGTAGGGGATCGCGCTGGAGAGCAGCCCGACGAGCACGCACGCTCCCAGGAGGCGCGGGGAGGCGACCACCGGGCTGGCTAGCGGCAGGCAGAGTGGGCTGGTGACGAGGACCCCGAAGAGCATGGCGGGACCGATGAGCTTGCGGCCCTCGCCACCTTCGGCGAGGCGATGTCCCAGAGCGATGTAAGCGGCCCAGCACGCCGCGGCACCCATGGCCCAGAACACGCCAGTGAGCTCGTCCGCGGGGCGCGCTCCCGCCAGGAGAAAGACCCCGGCCCCCACGCTCACGACCGCCGCCGTGTTCTTCAGGGTGCGCTCGGCGAAGAGCGCCACGACGATGGGCCCGAGGAACTCGATCGCGACCGCCGACCCCATCGGGATGATGGAGATCGCCATGTAGAACGTCAGGTTCATGCACGTGAGGGCGATGCCAAAGGCGGCGATCAGGCCCAGGCGTTCGCGCGGAAGGGTCGAGAAGGGCAGGAGAAGGAGCCCGGCAAAGAGCACACGCAACCAGGCGACAGCGACCGGTGGAAGCTCCGCGAACAGCGTCACCGCCAAGGCGGCGCCCAGATACATCGAGGTTGCGGAGACCGCGAAGACGGCCTCGGGCTGGAGACGCCTTCCCATGGCAGCGATGATGGGAGCGGATGTCCGCACCGGTCAAGGAAGCACCCGTCCCCGATCTCGACTCCGAGGAGCTGAGGCGGCGGTCTCGACGCACCCTCCTCCTCAGCCTCATTTGGCCTGGGGCTCTGCTCGTTCTGGCGGCAGTGCTCGCCCGCATCGAGCTGCCGGACGAAGTGCGTGGCGCCCTCGATGGAGGACTTCATCCCCTCCCCTTCGCCCTGGGGATCGTCCTCTCGACTGCGAGCATTCCGGCCATGGGGATGCGGTGGAGGGCGCTGCTCGCCGATGCGCGAGGGCGCGGGCTGAGCCCCGCCGTGATGACTGCGGTGGTGGCCGTCGCCCAGCTGATGGGCTCGGCGCTCCCCGGTCCCGTGGGGGAGCTGGCGGCGGCGGGCCTCCTGAAGAAGCGGGGCGGAGTGCCGGTGGAGGAAGCCCTCGCGTCGGCGGTGCACGCGCGGGCGCTTGGGCTGCTCTCTGGGGCGTTGCTGGCGCTTGTCGTCCAGATCGTGTTGCCGCCGCCCGTCCCCGAGGCGTGGCGCGGCCCGCTCTTGATCGGCGCAGCAGTGGCGACCGTCGGGGCGCTCGCGCTGTTTGGTCTCGTGCTGTTCTCGGACCGCTTGGAGAGGATCCCGGAGCCGAGTTGGCTGGCTGCCCTCGACGCACGACCCGGCAAAGCGTCGGCGCTCCTCGCGCGAGGAATGCGCGCCGGACGCTCGTTCATCGAGGCATGCGCGGGAGTGGGGAGTGGCAGCTTGATGCCTCACGGCATCGCGATGGGCTGGGCGCTGACCGCCCTCGTGTTCAGCGCTGGCGCGACGATGCTCACCCTCGATGGGCTTGGTGCCGACTACGACGTCGCTGGCGTGCTGTTCACCCAAGGAGCCATCTCGGTCATCGCGGTGGTGCTCGTGCTGCTGCCGGGTCTGGCGGCCGGTTGGGATGCCGCCTACGTCGCCTTGCTGGTGACGACCGCGGGCGTGCCCCTGGTCCCGGCCGTCGCGGTGACAGGCATCCTCCGCATCCACCACACCATCATCATGGCGTTCGGCGCCCCCGCCCTCGCTTGGCTGGTCCGGCGGGATTCTCCGCCACCGGAGCTATAGTTCGCCGCTCATGACCACCGCCGTCCTCATCCCCTGCTTCAACGAGGAGGCGACCATCGCCAAGGTCGTCGCGGACTTCGTCGCAGCGCTGCCAGACGCGACGGTCTACGTCTACGACAACAACAGCTCGGATCGGACCTCGGCGGTGGCCGCGGACGCGGGAGCTGTCGTGCGGTTCGAATCACTGCCCGGAAAGGGCAACGTAGTGCGGCGGATGTTCGCCGACGTCGAAGCAGACGTGTACGTGCTAGTGGACGGGGACGACACCTACGACGCTGCGCGGGCGCCGGAGCTCGTGGACCGGGTCCTGGACCAGCAACTGGACATGGTGGTGGGCACGCGGGTGGCAGCCCCTGAGGTGGCGGCGGCCTATCCCCCGGGGCATCGCTTCGGCAACGCGATGTTCACCACCGCGGTGGCGCAGCTGTTCGGTGATCGATTCACGGACGTCTTCAGCGGCTACCGCGCGTTCTCCCGACGGTTCGTGAAGTCGTTCCCTGGCTTGAGTGCAGGGTTCGAGATCGAGACCGAGCTGACGGTGCATGCCATCGAACTGCGGCTGCCGACCGCCGAGATCGAGACCGCCTACGGCGAGCGACCGGAAGGGAGCGTCAGCAAGCTGCGCACCATTCACGATGGCGTGCGCATCCTCTCGGTCATCGGGCTGCTCTACAAGGAGGTGAGGCCGTCGGTGTTCTTCGGCGTGCCGTTCCTGACCTGTCTGGTGCTCAGCCTCGGGCTGGGGGTGCCGTTGTTCTTCACGTTCTTCGAAACCGGGCAGGTGCCCCGATTCCCCACCGCCATCGCCGCGTCGGGCCTGATGGTGCTGTCGTGGCTGTTCCTGGTGGCGGGGCTGGTCTTGGACTCCGTCGCCCGCGGACGACTCGAGGTGAAGCGCATGGCGTACCTCGCGCTGGTCGGACCGAACCGCGATCAGGCGTAGCTGTTGTTGATCAGCTCTCCGACGCCGCCGGCGCCGGGGACGATGTACTGAATCTCGTTGCAGCCCGTCTCCACCTTGCTCTGGCCGGGGGGCTGGGCCAGGACCTCGGGGCTGCTGGTGCCGCGGTCGAGGCGCAGCGCAAAGATGTGGGCGTAGGGGTGAGTGGCCGTCACGCGACGGACGAACTCCGGCGTGATGATGAGGTGCAGGCAGATGATGGCGCGTGGGGTCCCCGGGAGAGCCTTCACCAGGTCGACGGCGTCGCAGATGGATCCGCCGGTGGCGCCCATGGGGTCGGGTAGGAGGACGATGGCGCCTTCGACGTCGCCGCCGAACTTGCTGCCGCCGATGTCCACGCCGATGACCCTGCCGTCTTCGTCGGTGCGCCGCTGCATGGAGACGTGGTCGACGCGCAGGCCCGAGGGCTCGCAGAGGTCGTGCAGCAACTCAAAGCCCTGATAGGCGGGGAGCGTGCCGGCGCGAGCAAGGCCCACGAGGACGACCCGCAGGGTCGGGTCGACGATCATCCCCCGGTAGGCGGCGTCGGGCACCGAGGCGTTCATTCGCGTGGGCACCTCGGCGTCGATGTGGGGGAAGACCGAGTTCACCGCGGCGAGGAAGAGTCGGTCGTAGCAACGACCCAGCAGGCGATTGACCGCAGGCTGCGAGGACTCGGGGTGGCCGATGCGCGAGACCATGGTGAGGGCTGCCACATCGTTGAGGATGTGGACGCGGTCACCGTAGCGATGGTCGATCTCCGCCAGGGTGCGGGGGAGCTGCTGATAGGCCGAGTCGCGCATGGAACCTCCCGGGGGGGGGCGGCGTCGAGACACCCCCGAAGGACGCGCAGTCTACTGGAGGGCGGGCCAAGGACAGGTGACGGGGCGCACGCACCGACCGACGACCGCAGCCGACGCAGAGCAGGCCCACCAGCAGGCGCTGAGGGGAGCGAGGTCAAGGAGGCAAGAGAGGAGAGGAGGGAGGCGTGCTGAAGCACGTCGCACCGACCGACGACCGCAGCCGACGCAAAGCAGGCCCAC
>JAGSHC010000096.1 GCA_023954745.1 Deltaproteobacteria bacterium
AGGGCGCCGAGGCTGCAGAGCCCGTCGCGCCCCGGCCGCCGGTGGGCACCTGGAGCTGGGCCGGCCTCGCGAAGGCCGCTTCCGCCGGTGCCGCCGCCAATGGCGAGATGGAGATCGTTTTCAACCTCGACAGCAAGCTGTACGACGGTCGGTACGCCAACCTCGGCTGGCTGCAGGAGCTCCCCGACCCGCTGAGCAAGCTCAGCTGGGACAACGCAGCGCTCCTCTCGCCCACCACGGCGAGCAAGCTGGACGTGACCCGCGGCGACATGGTCACCCTGACCGTGGATGGCCGCTCGATGGACGTCGGCGTGTTCGTCCTCCCTGGGGTAGCCGACGACGTCGTCTCCCTCTCGGTGGGCCACGGACGCGGTGAGGCGGGTGGCAAGTTCGCCAACGCCGACATCAACAACTACACGGTGCCCGCTGGTGGCTTCAACGCCTACGCGGTCAAGGGAGCGGCCTGGTTCGCTCCCGTGACGGTCAAGAAGACCACCGGCTCCTACTTCTTCGTCACCACGCAGGAGCATGGGCGCCTCGACCCGAAGGTCGAGACTCCCTTCGGTGTCGTCAAGTACGAGCGCCGACCCCACGTGATGGAGGGCACGACCGAGGCGTACAACGCCAAGCCCGACTTCGCGCAGATCAAGCCGCTGTTCCCGCTCAAGTCGCTCTACGAGGAGCCGAACGAGCGCGGGGGTCAGCAGTGGGGCATGACCATCGACCTGAACACCTGCACGGGCTGCAACGCCTGCACGGTGGCCTGCAACGCGGAGAACAACATCCAGGTGGCCGGCAAGGACCGCGTCGCCGTGGGTCGCGAGCTCCACTGGATTCGCATCGACCGGTACTTCACCGGGGACGATGAGAACGAGCCCGAGTCGGTGTTCCAGCCCATCGCGTGCCAGCACTGCGAGACGGCGCCCTGCGAGACGGTTTGCCCCGTCGGCGCCACGTCCCACAGCCCCGACGGGCTCAACGACATGGCCTACAACCGGTGCATCGGCACTCGCTACTGCGCGAACAACTGCCCCTTCAAGGTGCGTCGCTTCAACTTCTTCAACTTCGCGAAGGAGAACCACGAGGCGAACGAGCTGCTCGAGATGCAGCAGAACCCGAACGTCACCGTTCGGTTCCGCGGCGTCATCGAGAAGTGCACCTACTGCACCCAGCGCATCTCCGTCGCCAAGAGCATGGCGAAGGTGAACCACAAGGACGGCAGGGTGCCCGACGGCGCCATCGTCCCAGCCTGCGCTGAGACCTGCCCCGCCGACGCCATCGTCTTCGGGGACATCAACGACCCGGACAGTGCGGTCAGCAAGCTCAAGGCCACACCTCGCAACTACGCGATGCTCCAGGACTTGAACATCCACGCGCGCACCACGTTCCTCGCGAAGATCCGCAACCCCAATCCCGAGCTGGCCTGATGAGTACGAAGGTCTACACCGAGACGCACCAGCTTTCGGACCCCGTCGCAGAGCGGGCTCCGTTGGTTCTCGGCGGTCTCGATTTCCACGACGTCACTGAGATCGTCGCGAAGCCCGTCGAGGACAAGATTCAGCCCCTTTGGGTGCTGGCCTTCCTCGGCGCCCTCACCCTCCTCGGCGTCTACGGCATCAGCGTTGCCTGGCTCGTCTGGGAGGGCACCGGCATCTGGGGTCTGAACAACCCCGTCGACTGGGGCTGGGCGATCGTCAACTTCGTGTTCTGGGTCGGTATCGGCCACGCAGGCACGCTGATCTCGGCGATTCTCTTCCTGTTCCGGCAGAAGTGGCGCACGGGCATCAACCGCGCGGCAGAGGCCATGACCCTCTTTGCCGTGGCGTGCGCCCTGTCGTTCCCGACCATCCACGTCGGTCGTATCTGGCTGTTGCCATGGGTGTTCCCGATTCCGAACCAGATGTGGGTCTGGCCGAACTTCCGTTCGCCCCTCCTCTGGGACGTGTTCGCGGTCTCCATCTACGGAACCGTCTCCCTGCTCTTCTGGTACACGGGCCTCATCCCCGACCTCGCCACCATGCGCGACCGGGCCAAGGGCAAGATCGCCCGCTTCGCCTACGGCTTCTTCGCCCTGGGCTGGCGCGGCTCCCACCGTCACTGGATCAACTACGAGTCGGCCTACGGCATCCTCGCCGGGCTCAGCACCCCGCTGGTGCTCTCGGTGCACACCATCGTTTCGTTCGACTTCGCGGTCTCGCAGATCCCGGGTTGGCACACGACGATCTTCCCGCCGTACTTCGTCGCCGGCGCCGTGTTCTCCGGCTTCGCGATGGTGCTGACGCTCATGATTCCCACCCGGGTCATCTTCGGGCTCAAGGAGCTGATCACCACTCGCCACATCGAGAACATGGCGAAGATCATCCTCCTGACCGGGTCCATGGTCGGATACGCCTACGCGATGGAGTTCTTCATCGCCTGGTACTCCGGCAACCCGTACGAGCAGTTCGCCTTCATCAACCGGATGTTCGGCCCCTACTGGTGGGCCTACGCCACGATGATCTCCTGCAACGTGATCACGCCGCAGTTCTTCTGGATCAAGAAGTTCCGCACGGATCCCGTCATCGTCTTCGTCCTGAGCATCTTCGTGAACATCGGGATGTGGTTCGAGCGGTTCGTGATCACGATCACGCTGTCGGCTGACTACCTGCCGTCGTCCTGGGGCTACTACACCCCGACGATCTGGGACCTCGGCTGTCTCATCGGCTCGTTCGGACTGTTCTTCACGCTCTTCCTGCTCTTCGTCAAGTTCCTTCCGATGGTGGCCATTGCAGAGGTCAAGGCGGTCATGCCGCAGGCCAACCCCCACTGGGACGGCTACCACCACGACGACCACGATGACGAGCCTGGCAACGATGAGGAGGCGGCATGAGCTCCGCGACCATCACGACCGCTAAGCCCTTCGGCGCTCTCGCCGAGTTCGGAAACCCTGCTGAGCTCTACCACGCCTGTGAGAAGGTGCGGGACGAGGGCTTCTCCGTCTGGGATGCACACACGCCGTTCCCGGTGCACGGCCTCGAGGACGCCATGGGCGCTCCCCGGAGCAAGGTGCCGTGGATCTCGCTCGTGTTCGCCCTCTTCGGAGGCACCATCCCGGCGTTCGCGCTTCAGTCTTGGGTGGCTGTCGAGGGCTCTCGGCAGGTCATCTCCGGCAAGCCGATGCTTTCGTGGCAGGCCTTCATTCCGGTGACCTTCGAGGTGTCGGTACTGCTCGGTGCCGTCGGCGCCTTGCTCGGCATGCTGATGATCAACAGGCTTCCGCAGCTCTACCACTCGCTGTTCCGCAGCGAGCGCTTCGAGCGCTTCAGCGACGACAAGTTCTTCATCTCCATCGAGTCGCGCGACCCGAAGTTCGATGCCGAGGGGACCGTTGCGTTCCTTCAGAGCCTCGGCTCGAGCCACGTCGAGCTGGTGGAGGACTAGGGGCATGACTGTGCTTCGTATCAATTCCTTCCTGATCTTCGTGGTGGTTGCCGCGCTGCTCGGAGGCTGCCGAGGGCAGGTCTCTGACAAGGCGCCGATCCATCCCCACTGGAACATGGACAACGTCAAGCGTTTCGACGCGCAGGAGCCCACGGACTTCTTCGCGGACGGACGCACGTCACGCGCTCCGGTCGAAGGCACCATCGCCGTCGGACAGCTTCGGGAGGACACCGTCCTTCAGAGCGGCGTCGACGCCAACGGTGACTTCGTGTCGACCATGCCCTCGGGCATCGCGCTGACGGCCGAGCTGCTCGACCGCGGCGAGGGTCGCTACAACATCTACTGCGCCCCCTGCCACGACAAGACCGGCAGCGGGAACGGCATCGTGCGGCAGCGTGGGTTCATCCCTCCGCCGAGCTTCCAGGACGCCCGCGTGCGGCAGTTCCCGATCGGTCAGATCGTGAACGCGCAGTCCGCGGGTGTGCGGACGATGCCTTCGTACGCACCGCAGATTCCGGCGGAAGACCGCTGGGCTGTCGCCGCGTACGTGCGAGCCCTTCAGATCAGTCAGGGCGCGACGCTGGCCCAAGTGCCGGCGGACGTCGCCAAGAAGAACGGGTGGTAAGCAAATGTCCGCTCACGTAGCAATGCCCACCGCTGCCGAGACCACGTTCCCGGCAGACCACAGCTGGCGCAAGCTCGGCCCCATCGCCCTCGTGGTTGGTGCGGTGCTGGTTGGCGCGGCCTTCGGTGTCGACGGCAGCGAGCACCACGGCGACTTCTACTTCAGCTACCTGGTTGGCTGGATGTACGTCGTGACTCTCGCTCTCGGAGCGATGTTCTTCACCCTCGTGCAGCACGCCGGACGCGCCGGCTGGTCCGTCGTCGTGCGGCGCACGGCGGAGAACATGATGGCGACCCTCCCGGTCCTCGCCTTGTTCTTCATCCCCATCTTCCTGGGGCGCCACGAGCTGTACCACCACTGGATGGACGCCAAGATCGTCGCGTCCGACGCGATTCTCCAGGGCAAGGAGGCCTACCTCAACGAGGGCTTCTGGACCGGTCGCGCGGTGTTCTACCTGGTGATGTGGGGCTTCCTCGGGATGTACTTCCGCGGTCGCTCGGTGAAGCAGGACACGATGACCGACCCGGCTGCCATCGAGGAGTTCAGCCGCGGCACGGAGCGTCGCTCCTTCGTCAGCATCGCCGTCTTCGCCCTGACCATCACGTTCGCCGGCATCGACTGGATCATGACCCTGGACCCGCACTGGTACTCCACCATGTGGGGCGTCTACCTGTTCGCAGGCGCGTTCATGTCCGCCCTGGCGTTCCTCGGGCTCATCCACATCCTGATGCAGAAGGCGGGACTCGTCGGCCGCATCATCAACGATGAGCACTACCACGACCTCGGCAAGCTGACCTTCGCGTTCACCGTCTTCTGGACGTACATCGCCTTCAGCCAGTACTTCCTCATCTGGTACGCGAACATCCCGGAGGAGACCTCCTGGTACGCGCACCGCATGGGCAACAGCTGGGAGAACGTTGGGCTCCTGCTGATGATCGGCCACTTCATCGTGCCGTTCTTCTTCCTGATGCCCCGTACGATCAAGCGCATTCGCTGGACGCTCGCCCTGGGCTGCGCCTGGATGCTGGTCATGCACTACGTCGACATGCAGTACATGATCATGCCGGTCCACGCGCATCACGGCGTGCACCTCGGAGCCACCGACTTCCTGACCTGGTTCGGGCTGTTCTCGGTGTTCTTCGGCGTGTTCATCCTGAACGCAGGCCGCGCGGCCCTCGTTCCTCTGAAGGATCCCCGACTCAAGGAGTCGGTGAACTTCGTGAACATCTAGGAGACTCCAATGAGTGACTCCCACGACAACAGTCCCGCGCCGAGCCACACCGGCGAGGACGTCACTGCTCTCGAGGCCATGGGCGCCATGCCCGACCGGACCTCGAGCGGCATCGTCCTCATCGTGCTCATCGGCGCCCTCGGGCTCATGACCGCCACGATCATCTTCTCCGTTCCTCTCGTCCTCAAGGTCGGGTGGGGCATGAAGAACGACGCCCAGGCCAACCGCGCCTACCCGCAGATCACTGAGCTCCGCGCGATGGAGACGGAGGCCCTCGGGACCGCCAAGAAGCTGGAGAACGGCCTGTTCCGCATGCCGATCGCCGACGGGAAGGCGGCGCTGCTCGCCAACCCCGGATTGCTCGCCTCGGCGGGTGAGGGTGCCGCCAAGGCTCCCGCCCCGGCGGCGGATGGTGCGGAGGCTGCTCCGGCCATGAGTGACGAGGAGCTCGCTGCGAAGGGCAAGAGCCTCTTCAACGGCGGCAAGATCTGCATGTCCTGCCACAAGGCGGACAGCACCGACCGCTTGGTCGGTCCTGGCCTCAAGGGTCTGTTCGGTCGCGCGACGAAGCTCGCGGACGGCACCGAACTGACGGCCGACGAGGCTTACGTCCGGGAGTCGCTCAAGGAGCCGAACGCGAAGGTGGTGGAGGGCTACCCGCCCGCCATGACCCCGCAGTCGTTCACCGACGTCGAGCTCGACGCCCTCATCGCCTACCTGAAGACGCTCTAGTCAGGACCTCTTCGCTGTGACCTTGTCTTCCCTGCGCACTGCTCTTCTCGCCGCCCTCGTGGTGGTGGTTGCGTGCGCGTGGTCGACGCCGGTCCAGGCCGAGGACTACGTCCCGCCGGCCTTGCGCGAGCTGGACATCGACCAGCGCATCGGCGACTCGGTGGATCTGACCCGGACCTTCGTGGACCACGAAGGAAAGACCGTCGCCCTCGCCGACTACTTCGCCGACGGCAAGCCCGTGCTGCTGACGATGAACTACTACAGCTGCCGGATGCTCTGCAGCATGCAGCTCAACGCGATGCTGCCGGCCATCAAGGGCGCGGGCCTTGAGCCCAGCGACGACTACCGCATCGTCACCGTCTCCTTTGACCACCGCGAGGGCCCGGATCTCGCGAAGGACAAGCGCACCACCTACCTCAAGGCTCTCGGAATGGGCCGTGATGTGGACTGGTCGTTCCTGGTGGGAGACGAAGCCAACATCAAGGCCCTCGCCGACGAGATTGGCTTCAAGTTCAACTACGACGAGCAGACGGATCAGTTCGCCCATGGCGCCGCCGTCTACTTCCTGTCCCCCAAGGGGGTCATCACCCGTTATCTCTTCGGCCTTCAGTACCTCGCACGTGACGTGCGGTTCGCGGTGCTGGATGCCGCGAACGGCGCGCTCAGCTCGCCGGTCGACTTCTTTCTTCAGTCCTGCTTTTACTACGACGCTGCGCTCGGCTCGTACGTTGCGGTTGCCTGGCGCGTCATGCGTCTCGGCGGCGTGGCGATCGTGCTCGCGCTGACAGCGTTCCTCAGCGTGATGTGGCGCATCGAGATGAGGCGTCGCGCCTCGGAGGTGATTTGATGAGCGGTGTTCCGTTCGGAGCCGTGTTGGACTCGGTCAGGGAAGGGAGCTTCTGGATGCCTCCAGACGCTTCTGTCACCACCCAGTTCGTAGACCCGGTCTTCTATTACATCCTGGGCCTGACGACGTTCTTCTTCGTCGCCATTGTCGCCGTCGGCGCGTACTTCGCCATTCGCTACCGCAAGCGTAGTGACGCGGACCGCACGCACCCCTCGGCGGGGAGCCACACGCTGGAGGCGGTCCTCGCGATCATCCCCAGCATCCTGATGGCCACCATCTTCTGGGTCGGCTTCCGGGGGTACATCAACCTCTCGGTCCCGCCGCCGGATGCCCTGGAGATTCGTACCGTCGGCCAGAAGTGGTTCTGGACGTTCGAGTACCCCAACGGGATGGTGATGAACACCTCCGTGGAGAACGCCAAGCTGCGCGAGGAGGCGGGTCTCGAGACCGGTCTCGTCGTGCCCATCGGCCAGCCGGTGAAGCTCATCGGCCACTCCCGCGACGTGCTTCACTCCATGTTCGTGCCTGCCTTCCGTATCAAGAAGGACGTGATGCCCAACCGGTACACGTCCATCTGGTTCGAGGCGACCAAGACCGGCACGTACGACTTCTTCTGCACCGAGTACTGCGGCAAGGACCACTCCCGGATGATCACCAAGGTGATCGTCAAGGAGCAGGCCGACTACGACGCGTGGCTCGAAGAGGAGACGAAGAACTCCGCGAAGCCCAAGAGCGGCTCTGAGTTGTTTGCTCAGGGTGGCTGCACCGCGTGCCACTCCCTCGCAGGAGTCGCGGGCGCGGGTCCGGCCCTCAACGGCCTCTTCGGCCGTGATGAGGCGCTGGCTGACGGCACGTCCGTCAAGGCGGACGAGAACTACATCCGCGAGTCCATCGTGAACCCCACGGCCAAGGTCGTGAACGGGTACGCGCCGGTGATGCCCCCGTTTGCGGGCACCTTCTCTGACGAGGAACTCGACACCCTCGTCAATTACATCAAGAACCAGAAGTAGGGGGCCGACAATGATGCTCGACACTCCTGAGACCCCCGAGAACGCCGAGGACGCGCCGGCCGAAGAGCATGGCGACCACGGTCACCACGCGGACGAGCCGTCCTACCTGGTGTACGGCAAGGAAAAGGGCTTCGCGTCCTTCCTGAAGTCGTGGCTCATCACGGTGGACCACAAGCGCATCGGGATCATGTACTTGATCTCGGTCCTGCTCTTCTTCGCTGTCGCGGGCTTCACCGCCATCTACTTCCGCTGGGAGTTGATGACCGCCGCCCCGGACGTGATGTCTGGCGACACCTACAACAAGGCCTTCACGCTGCACGGCGGGATCATGGTCTTCCTGGTGATCATTCCCCTGACCCCAGCGGCCCTGGGCAACTTCGTGTTGCCCCTGATGCTGGGGGCAAAGGACGTCGCCTTCCCGAAGCTGAACCTCGCCTCCCTGTACGTGTACTGGGCCGGCGCGGCGCTGCTCGTCTACGCCGTCCTGGGTGGCGGCTTCGACACGGGTTGGACGTTCTACACGCCGTACTCCACCACGGCGCAGGGCCCCATCACCTGGGCGCTCCTGGGCGCGTTCACTCTGGGATTCAGCTCGATCTTCACGGGTCTGAACTTCATCGTGACGATCCACAAGATGCGGGCGCCCGGCATGGGCTTCTTCCGCATGCCGCTGATGCTCTGGGCTCTGTACGCCACGGCGCTGACCCAGCTGCTGGCTACGCCGGTGCTGGCCATCACGCTGCTCTTGGTCGCCATGGAGCGCATCATGGGCATCGGGATCTTCAATCCCGACCTGGGCGGCGACCCCGTCCTGATGCAGCACTTCTTCTGGTTCTACAGCCACCCGGCTGTGTACATCATGATCCTGCCGGCCTTCGGCATCATCAGTGAGCTCGTCGCGGTGCACAGCCGCAAGCGCATCTTCGGGTACGGCGCCATCGCGCTGTCCTCGGTGTCCATCGCGCTCATCGGCTTCCTGGTGTGGGGCCACCACATGTTCGTCTCGGGCCAGTCCGAGCTGAGCGGTGTTGTGTTCTCGTTCCTGACGTTCTTCGTCGCGGTGCCCACGGCCATCAAGATCTTCTCGTGGACCGGCACGATGTGGGGCGGCTCTGTCCGCTTCAACACGCCGATGCTCTACACGCTCAGCTTCCTCTTCCTGTTCCTCATCGGCGGGCTGACGGGGCTGTTCCTGAGCACCATGGCCACGGACGTGCACCTCCACGACACCTACTTCGTGGTGGCGCACTTCCACTACGTCATGGCGTCCGGCGCGGTCATCTCCTTCCTCGGTGGTCTGCACCACTGGTGGCCGAAGATGTTCGGCACGATGTACAACGAGACCCTCGGGAAGATCGGCGCCATCATCATCTTCCTCGGCTTCAACCTGACCTTCTTCCCGCAGTTCGTGGCGGGAAGCCGGGGCATGCCGCGTCGCTACCACGAGTACGTGAGCGAGTTCGAGGGCATGCAGTACATGTCCTCCATCGGCTCGTTCGTCCTGGCCTTCGGCCTGGTCTTCGTCCTCTGCTACCTCCTCCACGCCCTGTTCAAGGGCAAGCCCGCCCCGGACAACCCGTGGGGTGGTGTCACGCTGGAGTGGGAGACGGCCACGCCGCCCATCGAGCACAACTTCCACCACACGCCCGTCTGCGTCCGTGGCCCGTACGATTTCCCCGAGATCGACGAGTCGCTGGGCAACGGTCACCACTGATCGGCTGAGGACACACGCAATGGCACACGCTCACGCAGACGATCCCAACCGGCCGGAATGGGTTGCTCACTTCTTCCACAGCAAGGAGCAGCAACTCTCGGCGGCCAAGTTCGGGATGTGGCTCTTCCTGGCTCAGGAGGTGCTCTTCTTCTCGGGCCTCTTCTGCGCCTACGTCGCGTTCCGCTGGATGTACCCGGAGACCTGGCTCTCCGGTGCTGACCAGCTGAACAAGTGGATGGGAGGGCTCAACACCCTCATCCTCATCGCCTCGAGCTTCACGATGGCCCTGGCGGTCCGTGGTGCGCAGACGAAGAGCCCCACCGCGCTCAAGGTGAACCTGCTGCTGACCATCCTGTTCGCGGGCGGGTTCTGCGTGGTCAAGTACTTCGAGTACAGCCACAAGTTCCACCTGGGAATCTTCCCCGCGGATCACTACGCGTACGAAGGCAGCACGGGCCTCATGCCCATCTTCTTCGCCATCTACTACTGCCTGACGGGGCTGCACATGATCCACGTGGTCATCGGCATCGGCTTCCTCAGCTGGCTGCTCTTCAAGACCCAGAAGGGCCGCTTCATGGATGGCAACTACGCCTACGTCGAGAACGTCGGTCTCTACTGGCACCTCGTCGACCTGATCTGGATCTTCCTGTTCCCGCTTCTCTACCTGGTGAAGTGAGGAGGCCGTCATGAACCGTAATCCTGTCCATCACTCCGCGGGCGCTGCCCATGCTGACGGCGAGCACCACGAGCACATCGCTCCGCTCTCCATGTACCTGGGGGTCTTCGGCGCGCTCGCCGTGCTGACCGTCGTGACGGTCGGTGTGTCCGAGCTCGGCATCCCGCAGCCCTACTCGCTCATCCTCGCGATGATCGTGGCGACCATGAAGGCGTCCCTCGTGGTCACCTTCTTCATGCACCTGCTCTGGGACGACCGCCTCAACAGCGTCGTGTTCCTCGGCACGGTCATCTTCGTGGCGATCTTCTTCGCCCTGACGATGACCGACCTCCTCAGTCGAGACTTCCTGAACCCCGAGATGGGGAACTACGTGATGCTCGAAGAGGACAAGGCCAGATGGAACGAGTGCATGGAGACCAAGACCTACGACGAGTGCCGCGACAAGCTGCCTCGCGGTTGGTCTCAAGCCAACCCCGACGCCGTCGATGGGCACCACGGGGCTGAGGGTGACCACGGCGCCGAGGGAGACCACGGCAAGGCTGAGGGTGACCACGGCAAGGCCGACGACCACGGCACCAAGTCCGACCACTAGGTCGATGGCGCCCTCGCGGCGCAAGAACACGCTGAAGGCCGGCCCCTCTCCAAGGGGGGCTGGCCTTCGCCCTTGGGGACACTCGAGGCGCTCGATGGCGCGCACCCCCGCCGCACGCAGTTCAGTCCGCTGCTGGTCCGAGTGCCCAGTTCCATGAACAGCCGATTAGTCGGTGGGGTTGGGTCCCTTGCTAGGAGCCTTCTTGGAGGGCTGCTGGTCGTGCTCTCCGATGGCTTCGTCCTCATCCTCGATGGTCTCGCCACACTCGGCAGCGAAGCTGAAGGGGATGAGGAGGAGGAGGGCGAGGAGGAGGAAGCTCAGTCGTCGTGGCATGTCGGTCTCCGTCCGCGCCGCGCGGGCGCGCTGGGATGGAGAGCAACCACCGTGCCAGCCCGGGCGAGGGACCGCCGTCGCCCTCCAGCCGTCGCTCTGCGGCCACTGCTCGGCCTGCAAATGAGCCTCGCGCAGTGCCGTAGCGCACAGGAAGCGGCCGTATCTGTGCCGGTTGCCTCGAAGCGCGCACGCCAAGGTGTGCCACCATCCCTTCATGAGCTTCTCTGCTTGGCGTACGGCGCTCGAAGACCTCCGCAACGGGCGGGTGGACGAGCTGCGCTTTCTCCCCGAGCGAAGCCGCCTGTGGCGCATCGCGGATCGCCTGGACGCCTTCCGGCTTCATCATCTCGAAGATGGGCCGCTGCTGTCTCTCGACGACCTCGTTGGTAGCCAGGAGGACCGCGCCGGCCGCCTCTTCCTCGGTATGTACAGCGAAGCGGGGCTCGTATACGCATTCCAGAAGTACGGGCTCTGGGAGCGCATCGAGCGGGTCGCGCGGAACACTCCAGTCCTGACCATCCAGGGGACCGGGGAGTCCCGTCAGACCTTCTCCATCACGGACGGGGTGGACGGCCCCGAGCTCTGCGAGTGCCGGGCGGGCCTTCGGTATGGCCCCGATGGAGACGACGAGGTAGAGCAGGACCTGCCCGGCCCCGAGCACGAGCCCTGGCTCTCGATGGACTGGCTCAAGCTCCAGAACCCCTACCGACGATTCCAACCGGAGCGGCCTCGGTTGCCTGGGCAGGACCATCCGGGGCTCGGGATTGGCCGGGAAGCCATGGAGCTGATGCTCATCTCAGGGTGGCGCCTCGGCTGCATGGGGGTGGTGGCGTTCCCGGCCTGGTTCCACAACGCCGTGATGTACCGGATTCACTACCGCTTCGTGAACCCTGAGGAGGAGGGGCGGTTCCTCGCGATGGTGGACGCATGGCGGGCGGCGGAGGTCTCGTTGGCGCAGGCGTCCTTCGACATGGATGCGGGTCGGGTGATCGACGCGGACGGCCAAGCCGTGGAGTGGCGCCCGGGGCCTCTCGTGGCGCCCCTGGATGAGCGCGCGGACCTCGAGCACTCCAAGGAGTGGTTGGCCAGGGTCGAACAGGCTCGCGCCGCGGCAAGGTACGTCTTCCCGACGAGCTAGAAGCGCCGCCGTCCCCCACGAGCGGCTCACTTGATTGAGAACCCGTCTAGCGGACCGTCGCCAGCTCTTCGGCACAACGCTCGAAGTAGACCTGCCAGCTGTGGGCGATCCACTCGGCTTGCTTCGCGCTCACAGCTCGCGCGACCCGTCCCGGCGAGCCCAGCACCAGGGAACCCGGGGGGACGATCGTGTTGGCCGTGACCAACGCCCCGGCGCCGATGATCGAGCCGGCTCCGACGCGGGCGTTGTCCATCACGATCGCGCCCATCCCCACCAGCACGTCGTCCTCGATGACGCAGCCGTGGAGGATGACGCGATGTCCGACGGTGACCCGCTCCCCCACCCGTGTGGTGGAGAGGTTCCCCGTGTTGTGCACGACGCTGCCGTCCTGAATGTTGCTCCTGGCCCCGATGTGGATGGGTCCCTGATCACCCCTCAGCACCGCAGTGGGCCAGATGGACACCCCCGAGGCGAGGACGACGTCACCGGACACGACGGCCGAGGCGTGGACCCAGGCGTCAGCAGCGATGGACGGAGTGAAGGACTTGTAGGGCTCGATCACGGGGCTCCTCAGAGTCGGGTCCGGCATGGGCGAACCGGAGACGCCGCCGGCGTGTTCAGGATTCCGGACGCAGAAACGCCGCTGCCAAAAGGCAACGGCGCCTGCACTTAAAGACTTTGACCGTTGAAGCCACCCTCGGCGAACGTCGAGGTACGCCCGGACTGGAGGAAGGCGACGGCCGTCAGACCGCCGACTACCTTAGTCCTGCGGCGGGACGGGCTTCGGGGCCGGCTTCGGAACGGGAGCGGGACGCCAGTTCATTTGTTGCCTCCAGGATGCGGTAGTTCTCTTGTGAGAAAGACGGGTGGACACCAAGTAGGTACCCGCTCGGGAGGCCAAGTGTCAAGGAAACTGGAGGGCCAGATCAGGGTTGCCTATCGCCCGAACCCGACCACGGGCGGGGTGGATCCACAGGGTCCGCCCCGAATGAGCGCCGCGAAGGAATCTTGGGCCGAGGGTCCAGGGACGAGGCTCTGGGCGGTTCCGTTGCGGACTTCGAGGTTGCGACTGCCCCGCGGAAAGTGGCCCCTCACGGCGAAGGACCACTCGTCGTCCTCGGGCTGCTGGCACGGGGGCGCGTTGGGCTCGGCAAACATGATCGACGTCATGTCCGACGGGTTCATGGGACCGGGCGGGACCACCGGTCGCCGCGCGAAGAGGGCAAGGGTGAGGTCGCCGAAGCTGCGCTCCTCCACGAGATCCATCTCCTCGTGAGCGAACGCCATCGCCTGAGCGGCGATGGCCCCGCGAAACTTCTCTCGCCCAAACATCTGCTCGTCCGCCACGACCACCCACACGCGGTCCACGTGGCCGTTCCGCACCGAGGTCTCGAAGGGAAACCGCTCGTCGATCATCTCGAGGTAGGCGGCCTTGCCATCGAGGTTCCAGGCAAGGGTTTCGTGCACCGTCTCGAAGCGGCCGTCGAGCGCGCGGGTCAGGTAGGTGCGCACGGGCCCCCGCTGGCCCCACAGGGGAAGTGCAGCCAACCCGTCCCGGTCCGCGAGGCTCTGTGCGATGTGTTCGGCTGCCGACCGGTAGTCCGGCCGAGTGGACCGGGTCCCCTCCACCCAGGGTGATCCGACCGCGCTCAGGCCCCACAGCAACGCGAGCGCCCAGGTCCACCGCCGCCGCACGCCGACCGCGGCCAAGGCCAGGGCGAGGGGGAGGAACCACGAGACCCAGCGAAAGCCCCAGAACACACGGCCCCCGAGCTCCCCCACGAGGTTGGCGTAGAAGAAGACGCAGCCCGCGACGAACCCGACGACGCTCATCAGAAGAAGGACCGCCAGCGGTCGGTCGGCCGCCAGGAGGCGCGACGCTCCCAGAGCCATCAAGAGGGCGACCGCCACCGCGCCCAGCCCCAACACGGGGGGCAGGCCCAGCCCCACGCTTCCGAACTCCGCGAGGAAGCGGACGATGCCGGGGTCTGAGGGGTAGGTGTCTGCGTACAGTCGGGTGTCCAGGGCCGTGGGCGCGAAGCGGGCGAAGTGGAGGAAGCTCCACGCCACGGCCACGGGCAACACGAGCCCTCCGGCGCGACAGGCCTGGGCGGCGGCGAGGCGCCAAGGCGTCCGGTCAGCGGCGGTCGCCGCGAGGACGAGGAGGCCTCCCACCTGAGCGGCGGCGAAGAAGACGGTGCCGTAGTGGCTCAGGAACCCAGCGACCAGAAGCGCGAGCCACGCCACCCAGGCCCCGGCGGTTCCACGGCGCAGGGCCCGGAGCAGCAAGAGCAGGGAGGCGACGGCCACGAAGGCCAGGAGCGCGTACGGGGTGGCGTCGCGGCCGAAGTGCACGGCGGGAGGCGCGACGGCGAAGGCTCCCGCGGCGAGGAGCCCAGACTGCGCGGACACCGGGCGAAGCAGCCACCAGAGCGCCAGAGACGTCGCCAGCGAGAGGAGGAGCGCTGGCAGTCGCGCCGCCCACTCGACGCCTCCCGTGCCTGCGTCTATGCCCTGCTCCAGCCAGTGCCACAAGGGGGGGTGCACGAGCTCGAGACAGGCTGGATTGAGGATCGTCTCCAGCAGGGACGGCGCAGGGTCGTCGGCCGCGACCACCCGGGTCGTCCCGGGTCCGTAGCTCCACTCGAGCAGGTCGAGGGACTCCATCATTCCCGGAAGCCGGAGACCGAGGGCAAGCAGGAGGACCGCCGCCAGCACTGCCTTCTCTGAGGTGCCCACCGCGCGCGCAGGGCGGGCCGGGAGCGGAGCGCTCTGCTCTGCTCGTGGCTCGGAGCCTCGCGTACCGCGGCGCAGGCGGCGTCGGAGCAAGGGAAAGCCCAGAACCACGACCCCCGCCAGGGCCCCGGGGACCGCCCACCAGCCCGCCTGAGGCTCTCCACTGGCCCGGAGAAGGGCGAGGTCCCTGGGGACCGCTTGGAGGGTGACGGGGGCGTCTCCGGCCAAGGGAAGAAGGTCTGCGGGGCGGTAGAAGACGAGTGGTGGAGCGCCCTCCCGCGGGATCTCCTGCCGAAGGAACACCCATGCGTCTCCGTCGAGGGAGGGCAGCGTGAAGTGGGGCTGCTCTGGCCCCAGGGTCGCGCGTCCGCGTACGGCCGTCGGGTCGGCGAGGTTCAGGGACGATGTGAGCAGGACCTCGTAGCTCACTCCCTCCTCGGCGCCGAGGAGCGTGCCCTGCGCCGCCGACGCGGTGGACGGGGTCCACGCGAGCCAGCCCACCGAGAGCCACAGCGCCCCGAGCGCGGCAGGGTGTACCGGACGCCGTCCGCGCCCGAGGAGCACCCCGGCCAGCATGAGCAGCCACGCGAGGCCGGCTGCGATCAACGATGCGCGAAGTCCGGGGGGCTCGAACCGCCAGGCCATCCGGTGCTCTCCCGCCTCCAGGATCACACCCTGATGGACCTGGTCGATGGCCAGGGGGAGCAGGTCGCCGGAGTCGCTGGAGGCGGACCAGCCGGGGTGCAGCGGGATGCGCACCGCCGCGAGGGCGCGCTTGCCCTGGGGGACCGCCACGCTCTGGGTGATCCTGCCCCGCGAGGAATCGCAGAACATCTGCACCAGGCCGAGGGGCGGGCCCTCCGCCAGGGGAGCCTCGAGCAACGCGGGACCGGCGGCCCCGGCGCGGTCGAGCAGCGCGGCGACTCGGCGGTCCTCGTTGGGCTCCATCGTCGTCTCGGTGATCAACCGGCAGGGACCGTCGCTGCGAGGTCTCTGCGCCACGACCCGCCCATCCCACATCGCCGTGCGGGCGCCGAAGACCTCCAGGAGCCTCCAACCGCGCCCCCCCTCGGAGAACAGGTGTTCGAGGACGTCGGGATCGTCGTCGAGGTCGGCCAGCTCCGCCGCGACGGGCCCAAGGAGGGCGGATGCGCGGCGAGGCATCATCTTGCTTCGCCCCGCCAGGCCCTGGACGTTGAGGGCCATCCCCACGTGTACGGGCCAAGCCCGCTCGAGCAACCGCTCCTGCACGCGCGGGGCCTCGAGCTCGTAGGCGACCACCTCTTCTTCGTTCGCTTGTTCGCGCTCTCCGCGCCGGCGCGCCGGCTCCTGAGAGTCCTCGTCGGCCACCTGGGACGCCGGCGGGAGCGCCTGGCCGTCGTCCGAGGGGAGCTCGAAGCCGTTCGCGAGGTCCTCCACGTCGAGGAACCCCTCGGCGAGGAGCATCCGCTCCCCCCGCACGTCTGCCGTGGACCGAAGAGGCGCCGCGGGGACGGCGAGGTGGGCCCGCACTCCGAACAGCGCAAGGTCGGCGATGGCGAGGAGGACCAGGGCCGCCACGGGAACTTCGTCTCGTTTTGTCCAGCGGAAGGCCACGACCGCCACCAGCGCCAACTGCCCCAGGGCGAGGGCGTAGAGGCCGTGGGCGAGCGGGGACGGAAAGACCCAGCTCCCCAGCGCAAACCGGGCGACGGCGAGTCCCCCGAGCACGGCAACGATGCCGATGGCCCAGCGGCGGTCTCGCTCCCGCAGCCGCCGGCCCTCCATCAGCCATTCGAGCCCCCCTGCTCCCAGCACGGCCAGCGGGATGAGCGCGAGGGCCGGGTAGACCAGGTTCACGGGGTGGGTCAGCAGCGTGAGAGGAGCCAGGAGTTGGCGGGCTCCTGGGATCCGGCTTCCCGCCAGCAGGAGCAGAGCCGAGAACAGCGCGGTGCGTCGCCAGCGAGGCTCGGCACGGAGCAGGCCGACCGCCGCCACCACCACGCCAACGCCGATCAGGGTCCCGAGGCCGAGGTCGCGGTCGTAGAGCATGACCTTGGGGGCCAGCCACCCGGGCAGGTTCCACAGCCCGAGGGCGAGGTCGGGCTCGGTCCCGAGGAGGGGAAGGCCCCCGCCGGTCTCCTGGGCGCGCGCTTCGAGGACCATGGGGAGAATCGCGGGGAGTCCTCCGGCCAAACCGAGGGCTCCGGTGAGGGTGGCTCCTGGAAGGTCGCGCCCTCGAATGAGGGACCACAAGGCCAGCGCTGCTCCAGCCGCCACGGCGAGTCGGAGGTGCGAGCCCAACAGCAGCAGCGCCGTCGCCATGCCCCCGAGGGCCACCCAGCGCAGCCAGCTCGCGCGGTCCTTCACCTCCCTGGCCGATGCGCTGCACTGCAGACAGCCGAGCACGACGGGGAACCACAGGAACGTCGGCCACGCGTCCACCTGGAAGTCGATGGCCGCCCACACCGCGAGGGGGCCAGCGGCGACGGCGGTCCCTGCGAGCCACGCCAGCTCCCGTCGGATGCCCTGGAGCCGCGCGAGCCAACGCACCGCGAACAGCGTCCCGAGGGCGTGCAGCAGGGCCGCCAGCCCCATGGCTGGGATGGCGGGCATGAGCAGACCGAGCCACACCGACGGGTAGAAGGGGCCCTGGGGCACGACGTCGGAGAACAGGGAGACGCCGCCGAGCTTCCCCGGCACCCACCAGGGGTTCGAGCCGCTGCGCGCCGCCGTCGCGAGCCACTCCCACGACGCGACGCCGTAGTAGAGGGCGTCGTCGGGGAGATCCACACCGTCGCCGAGCACCAGAGGACCGGTCACGAGGAAGACCGCGGCCAGCGCCGCAAAGGGGAGCGCTCGGCTCATGGAGCGGCCGCGCGCTTGGCGAAGGCGGGCCAGACCCGCAGCTGCTCGGCGATGGCCGTGCCAACCACCAGGCTGCCCTCCACGCTGAAGTGGCCCTCGCCGAAGATGTAGTTGGTGCCTTTGTCCTCTTGGAGACGCTCCCAGGTCGAACTCAAGTCGATCACGTGGGCGTCCAGGCCGTCCATCAGGTCGTGGGGCGCCGCGCAGCCGCGGCAATACCGCGACTCCGTGAACATGTCCCGGTCGGTCAGGAGCACCACCGCGAAGAGGAAGTCGCCAGCTCTGGCGAGCTCCGCGCCCCGGGCGATGGCGGCGATGTATCGGTCCTCGGGGGTGCCGAGCTCCGCGAGGTTCTCGGGGGAGGGAATCTGCCGGAACGGAGACGAGAGGATGGCCAGGACCCGCGCGCTGTAGACGTTCTGGAGCAGCCAGCGCTCGGCCTTGCGCTTGCCTTGCCGGGGACCACGCAGGCAGTAGCTGTCCTCGGCGGTGAGGTCGTTGGCGAACACGTGCAGCAGGACGACGTCGGGGTCGAGGGGGAGCAGCTTGTGCTCGAGCAGAGCGATGGACTGGGGGGTGCCGTGCCCGGGGACTCCGAAGTTGAGCGTGTCCACCGTCAGCCGCTCCATCGAGAGCTCTCGGGTGGAGACGGCGGCGAAGCTCTCCTCCTCTTCGACCCCCTGTCCGAACGCGAAGGAGTCCCCGATGTGCACCACACGGAGCGCCCCCGGAGGCTTCGGCTGCACCTCGCCCCCACGGCCGCCGAGGCTGTTGGTGCGCATGCGGGTGGCCCCAGTCCGAAGGAGCCAGCCCGTGTAGGAGAGGTCGAGGTCCGGGGTCGTCTCCAGGCAGATGTCGGGCACCTCGCTGTGCCGCAGGAGGCGGGACTGAGCAAAGTTGCCCAGCACCAGCCGCAGCAACAGCTCGGTCGCCGCGAGCACGAGCACGAGGTTCCGGGCCAACTTCAGGCGGAACGCACGGCGCTTCTCGGGGGAACGCCTTCCGGCCAACGGAACCTCCCACCCACCCGGGCCGGGGGGCTCGTCGCATCGTACCCGTCGAGGAACGCGCGGCCGGTTGCGCCCCATCAAGGCTGTGGAGACAGGTGCCGGCTATCGTTCGGGCGATGCGGGTCGCCATTCTCCAGGCAGCAGCGGTAGACGAGTCTCTGGCCATGTGCGACGTGGCCGGCGTGCTGCGGGCGCGCGGCCATGCGATCCGTCTGTTTCTGGACGATCAGGAGCGAGACTTCGCGGGGGCCATCGCCGGCTGGCGCCCCGACGTGGCCCTCGTGCAGGCCGCCTACATGGGGGAGCGGTGGACGCGCACTGCGGTGGCGCTGCTCCCTCCCCACGTGACCTCCGTCCTGGTGGGCACCGCCGCGACCTTCGACGGGGAGCTGCTCGACCGTGTCGGTGCGTGGGGTGCGCTCATGGGGGAGCTCGACGACTGCGCTCCCGCCTTGCTGGCGGCCCTCGAGCGCGGGACGTCGCTGCACGAAGTGCCTGCTCTCCAGTGGCGTGACGGCGAGAGGCTGCACAGCAACGCCTGGGGGGAGCCGCCCGACCTCGACGCGCTCCCGCTCCCCGACAGAGGCCTCTACTACGAGCGCTACCCGTTCCTGGGACGCTTTCCGTGGAAACGGTTCGCTACGGGGCGGGGGTGCGTGCACAGCTGCGGCTTCTGTTATCTCCCCCCCCTTCGCGATGGATATGGGGGAGAGCGGGCCACTGTGCGGCGCAAGTCGGTGGATCGGGTCATCACCGAGATCCAGGCGGTGCGCACGCGCTGGCCGCTGGAGCGCATCCACTTCGCCGACGACCTCTTCGCGCCGTCGCGGCCCTGGCTCGAGGAACTCGCGGAGCGCTATCCGCGCGAGGTCGGCATCCCGTTCACGTGCAACACCTCTCCCGAGACGGTCACGGAGGTGAACGCGGACCTCCTGGCGCGGGCTGGTGCGCGGGTGGTGGGCATCGGTCTCGAGACGGGGAGCGAGGCGAATCGCGACGCGCTCCTGGGGCGTCCGACGAAGGATGAAGCCATTCGACGGGCAGCGCAGCGCCTCAAGGCCCGCGGGGTGCAGTTGCTCACCTTCAACATGCTCGCCAACCCTGGGGAGGGCTTCGACGACGCCCTCTCCACCCTGGCGCTCAACCAGGAGCTGGGCACCGACTTCCCCCGGGTGAACCTCGCCTACCCCGCCCCCGACAGCTACCTCGAGCGCCTGATGTCGGAGCGAGGGATGGAGCCCATCCAGCCGGACGCCCACTCCCGGGAGGAGTGGAAGGCGTGGTGTGCGGAGGGGGACCCGGTCCCCTTCGAGGTGCTCCAGCGGCTGTTCCGCCTGGCCACGAGGAACAAGGTGTCGCCTGGGTTGGTTGCGGCGTTGGCCAAGGCCTTGCCCACCTCGCGCTGGCTGTCGCCCCTGGCGCTGTACGACGCGTCCGTAGAGGCGCGTTGGAGTGGGGTCTCGCTCATCGATGGGCTTCGCTACGCCCGCCATGCCGGCAAGCCCAATCGCCGAGTGACCTATCACGAGAGCCTGCCGTAGAGGCGCAGGCTCCCCGCCCGCTCACAATCCCTTACCTAGAGAAACGGTTCCGCTGTGGGGCAGCGCCGCGCAATGAGGGATGCTCTTGTCATCGGGGCGAGGAGATGCCCCCTCAGAGGAGTCGAGATGAACGCACGCACCTTCCTGCCGCTGGCCCTGTTGCTGGCTGGATGTCCCACCACCGGAGACGACGACGACGACGCCGTCGGCTCCGACTACGGCGAGACCATCGCCGCCGCGCTGTGGGCGGACGACATGACGGTCACCCTCGACGGGGACACCCTGACCCTGGCTGACGACGGCGTGCCCGACCACGCGGTGCTCGAGGCCTACGGGCTCATGGACGGCAGCACCGTGGGGGTTCTCGCGTACGACTACTCCATGGAGATCCCCATGAACCCCGTGATGGCGGACGAGCCCACGGACACCAGCCTCGGCACCATCGGCGTCGCCATCAGCGGCGGCGTCTACTTCAACCCCTACGAGGGCGACGGCACCACGGTGGCGGTGGACAACAACTTCGACGTCGACGGCATCCCGTTCCTCGACACCTGCAACGCGCACCCCCTGCCGTCCGGCACGGACTTCCACTACCACGGCGTTCCCTACTGCATCACCGACGAGGTGGACGCCGCGGGTGAGCACTCGGTCATCATCGGGGTGTTGCTCGACGGCTTCGCCGTCTACGGGCCCCAGGACGTGGATGGCGAAGCCCCCACCGACCTCGATGAGTGCAGCGGCCACGAGGGCCCGACCCCCGAGTTCCCCGACGGCGTCTACCACTACCACCTCACCGAGACGGCTCCCTACAGCATCGACTGCTACGCGGGCGAAGTGGACGTCGCCGACATGGGTGGTCCCCCCGGCGGTGGTGGTCCCGGCGGCGGCGGACCGCCGAACTAGCCACCATGATGCGGCATCGCCTCCCCACCACCTTGGCCCTCGCGCTGCTCGCCGGCTGCACCGCCGCCGACGAGCCGCGCGAGGAGCTGTCCCTGACGGAGGGCTGCGTCGCGCAGCTCGCTCCCGACGAAGGCAGCCTGCTCATCCTCGAGGAGCTGGGGCCCCCCGTCTTGAGCGAGGTGGACCTGGCCGATGGCACCGACGCCACCGTGTTCTCGGTGCCCTCGTCCGGCTTCGCCTACGAGTTCGACGCGCGGGGCTCCGACGTGGTGATGGCCTACACGCCTCCGCCCGCGGACGGCGAGTCGGGCTACGACCGCAGCACCCTGGCCCGGGTGAAGGACGGCAGCATCGAGGTCCTCGGTGGGTCTCCCGTAGAAGACAGCTGGAGCTTCTACCCGACCTGGGAGCCGTCGGGGGCTGGGGTCTGGTTCGTGAAGAGCGGCGTGGGCGTCGAGGAGAGTTCGATGCTCTCGCGCTACGACCTCGGGACGGGTGTCGTGAGCGAGGTGGTCGCCGACGCCACGGAGCCTGCGGTGTCACCGGACGGGGAGCATGTGGCCTGGGTGGCCGTGGACGCGGTCAGCGGCGCTCGTGAGCTCGTGATTGGCGACGCAGGGGCGGCGGAGCCAGTCAGCCTTGTCGGCACCGAACTGGGGGACCTGGGGCAGCCCTTCTTCTCCAGCGACGGTGCGTGGCTGTACTTCGTGGTGCTCGAGAACACAGAGAGCAACTTGCTCCTCGACCTGCTGGTGCCCAGCGCCCAGGCCCACTCCACCCACGACGCTCCGGGAGACTGGTGGCGGGTGTCGGTGGGTGGCGGGGACGCCGAGCGGGTGACCTGGCTCTCGACCATTCACTACGACGGCGCGCCGAGCGTCACCGGCGATGGCTTCGTGGCGGCCACCCGAGAGGGCGTGTTGCACGTCGACGGCGAGGGCGAGTCCGCGATGTTGCGCTGCATGCGCACGGCCCGAGCGGTGGGCCTGCGCTGAGGCGAGAGGGGACTCCTAGGCGGGTTTCGCCGCTCCGTAGAGCATCAGATCGATGGTCTGCCGGGTCCAGTGGGCGCGGTACTCCGGGTTCTTGATGGAGTCGCCGTACAGGGTGTGGATGCGGTCGGCGTGCATGACCTGGTTGTTCAGGCGCTCATTGAAGGCGCCGGCGACGATGTCCAGATCTGCGCTGCTCCGCAGCAAGCCCGCGTCCGCGGCGCCCTGCAGGAACTCGATGACGACGCGGTTCTGCTCGGCGAGCCCCTCCACCGCCTCGGGCCCGCAGTTTCGGAAGCCCTGCTGGAACTCCGCGAAGAGGATGATGAGAGGCCCCGGCGCCGCGAGGAGGGTCGCGAGGGTCTCCTCGGCGAAGAGGAGCAGGCGCGTCTCCAGCTCCGTGCGGTTGCTCGGCGGCGCGCCGAGGATGCGCTGGGCGCTCGCCAGACGGTCGTCCCCCATGCTGCGGAGGACCGCGGCGTACAGGCCCTTCTTGCCTCCGAAGTGGTAGCTGACCGCGTTGACGTTGGCCTCGGCCGCGGTGCAGATGGCGCGCACCGAGGTGCCCTCGTAGCCCCGGTCGGCGAACAGTTGGGTGGCCTCGGTCAGGAGGCGGTCTGCGGTCTTTCCCATGCGACAGGTATAGAACCGAACCCGCTCCGTTGCAC
>JAGSHC010000014.1 GCA_023954745.1 Deltaproteobacteria bacterium
CCCAAGGTCGCTTGTCCCCCGCCGAGTCGGCGGCAGTGGCCCGATCCGAGGGTGGAGGCGGCTTCCGGAGCGAAGCCCTGGTCCGGCTCAAGAAGATCCAGAACAGCGGCGGCCTCGGCGGCGGCGATGAAGTCGCGCGGTCCTCGGGCCTCGACCCGGCGCTCCCCAGCGCTGGCGGCATGGTCTCCCGAGCTGCCAACAAGATGCTGGCCCGCCAAGAGCAGAAGGCGCGTCGCCGGACGAACGCCGCCTCGCCCAGCTCGACGGCGACCGTCGGCCGTGCAGGTCAGGGTCCGATGCCCATCGCCGAGTTGGCGCGAGCAATCTCCCGCCAGGTCGCAGAGATGACCCACATCACGGGTGCAGCGCCCACGGTCTCTCGGTCGGCCGCAAAGGCGATCCAGCGCTCGTCGAGCGCCCAGGAGGCTCAGGGACGCGGTGCCGATCGGGACGTGGGCAAGAAGCCCGACCTCGACGACTTCCTTCGCCGTGCAGTGCGCCGGGTGATGATCGAAGAGTCCATCGTCCAGAGCCGCGAGCTCAGCTTCCTCGACTAGACGGCCTACCGTCTTCCGACTAGACGGCCTACGTCCTCCGACTGACTGGACGGCCTGCGTCCCCTCTTCCCCTGCAGCGGGGCGAGAGAGACGTCGGGGACAGCGGCAAATGCAGGGCCCTCACCCAGTAGCGGTGGGTCCACGCGTCCAGCGGTGGGTCCACGTGTCCAGGTGCCCGGCGGCGGGTCCAGGTGCCCGGCGGCGTCTAGTTGCAGCTGCCGCTGACGAACGCGCCCTGCTTCTGCACCTTCGGCGCGCGGCTCTGATTGCCGGCGGCGTCAAGAGTCACCGTGATGGTGAAGCAGGCGTTGCTCCCGGGCTCGTAGAGGCCGGTGGTCTCTGGGATCGTGTACTTGGCGGGGACGCGCACTGCGATGTTCTCGTCGCTGCCCGTGTAGCTGAAGTTCAGCTGCATGGGCTCGCCCCCGAACTGGACGTTGGCCCAGCGCGAGCTGTTTCCGCTGCCGCAACTTCCCTGCGCGAACGCGTCCCGCTCGGCGAACGTCTTCCGGCCGCCCTTCGGGTTCACCGAGAACTCGCCGACGACATCGTTGGTGGTCTCCCCAGCCTTGGCGCCAAGGAGCGGCTCGCCGTCCTCACGCTTCGCCATGACGCACAACCGATGCTCGATGGAATCCACCGTGCCTTCGCCCCGCAACGTGACGTCCAGCGTCAGCGGCGCACTCTTGTCCGGCGGTCGCAAGCTGATGGTCACCTTCGGCGCGTCGCCCTCGAGACCCGTGACCTTGGCGTTCAAGGCCGGGGTCTTCATCACCTCGCCGATCGCCGGGGCCAGGTTCGTCTGGGAGCTCTTGAAGAGCACCGACGACGAGCTGCCACGCCCCAGCGCGCGTGAGCCCGCCTTCACCGACACCGTCCAGGCACCCGTGCCATCGCCGTCGATGAAGAGCGGAGCGGTAAACGCCAGGCGGGCGCGGTCGTAAACGGCGGCGTGCCGATCATCTCCGCTGGCCTTCCAGTGGAAGGTCGGAGCGCCCACCGGAGGCGGGTCCTGGGGGAGGTCGCCCCCCTCCGAGCCCTCGTCTTCGGGCTCTCCGCCAGTCCCCGAGAGCAGAATCTCAGACGTGCGGCGCAAGGGCGCCCACTCGTCTCCACCGGCCAACTCGGCCCCGCGCGGGAGCAGGGTCAGAGTCGCTCGGAAGTCGCTGCCATCGCCCCAGAAGTCGGTCCAGCGCTCCGACTCGGTCGACACGCTGAAGACCCAGTCGGAGCCCTCCTTGCTGCGCTCGAGACGAACCTTCGGTCGGTCCTGACTGACCTTGGGAAGCAGCCATGCCTCCAGGGGCTGAAACGTTGCCGCGTCGTAGGCGGGCAAGCGCTTCACCCTGACGAGAGCGGCCACGCCACCGTCCGGCCCCAAGGGGGAACAGGTCTGGGTGGGGTTCCAGCCGGCGCCGCAACCGGTGATGGAGAACTCGTACGGTTCTCCCTCGATCTGGACGGGCTCGGTGGCCCCAGCGCCCGCTTCGGGCGACTCCTCCACTTCGCTGCCGCCGAGGAACACGAGGAGCGCGCCGATGAGCACCAAGGCCACGACGCCAACCCCCAGGAGCAGGAGCGGGACACCGCCGGACGCCTGCTTGTCCTCGTCGTCGTCTTCGACCGCATCCCAGTCGGTGCCGGTCGTCGTCGGATCGACGTAGTTGCCGCGCTGACTCGCCGGTGCCGCCGCGGACGGCGGTCGCGCCGCCTCCTTTTCCCGCTTGGCCTTCTCGTCCTGAGCCACCTTGAGCGCTCCCCAGGCGGGGGGCTTCAAGCACGGTTCATCGTCGATGTTGAAGATCGGGCCATCGACGGGCTCGTACCGCTCGTTTGCGCTCATGGCCGGCGCCGCGAGGGCACGCATGGACATCAGCGGCACCGGACGCGAGGTCTTGTGCTGGGCGAACACCTGGAAGAACAGCGTGTCGTCCTCGATGCCCGGGTAGAGAGCGATCCCCACCTGGAACGGCACCTGATCGAGGTCGTAGCCCACCTCACCGAGGAGCAACGCGATCCGAATGTTGTGCTCGATGGGGTCGTACGCGTCCCCACGACGGAACCGGTGGGGCGACACGATGCGCACCACGCCGAGGATCTTCTGCTCGCTGTGCGCGGGGAACGCCTCGGCCATGAAGCGCAGGGCCCCAAGGATGTCCGCGCGCTCTTGATCAGGACCATCCCCCATCGTTCCCAGGAAGCGAACCCGGTTGATGGTGATGTGGTTGTCCTTGGTCTTCGTGCCGAGAAGCACCGCGATGCGGTCCTGCTTCGTCTCCACGACCGACGCAGCCATGCCCTCGAGGATCGCGAGTACGGGACCTTCGGAGGGGTCCTCGCCCAGCGTCAGCCAGTCGGGATCTTCCATCCGGACCACGCCGAGCTGGGTGATCTCCGGTTTGCTTGAGACCGTGAGGGATGCTGCGTCCTCGGTGTCGTCGCCTTCACCTTCGTAGACGCCGTCAGCCTCTACCGATTGAAACCCCCAGGGAAGGACACGCCCGACGTCCTGCCCCTTGGGCACGCCGTAGAGACGCAGCCCAGGCAGGAGTGGTGTCCCTCCCCCTCGATTACAGAAGAACCCGACCGCGGTCTGGTCCGTGCCGGCCTTCGGGGCGAGCACCAGGGCGAATTGATACGGACGCGCGAAGTCGCGGTGTGTCCGGAGGTCGTAGCGGCTGAGGAACACCGCCATGTTGGGGTGGGTGTGGTACCAGCCGAGAAGAAGGAGCTCTTCCCCAGCCTTTTGGCTGAGCTCCTCCATCTGGTCGATGAGGTCATCCCACACCGAGTAGCTGAACTTGAAGTGCACGGGACTGCTGTCTTCATCCCGAGCAACCGCAATGTGGCTGACCTTGATGATTTGGCTGTCTGCACTTCGCGTACCGAGGAGAATGCCCGCGACCTCGAGGTCGACTTCGATGGACCGTTGCGCTTCGAACTGAAGTCGCTTTGCCACCGCCCACTCGAGGTAGATGGTGGGCATGGCCGGGTCGACGTCGGACTCGGGTACGGATCCAGCCCAGGTGAAGCCCTCCGGCACGTCAAAGTGCTCGGCAACTTCACTGCTGTCCTCGGCGAAGAAGACCGGTTCGTCCATGGGTCTCAGCGCCACCCCGGGGGCTTGTTGCCCCCACTTCTTGTGGGTCGATGAAGGGCCTGACGACTGCGGAAGTCGTTGCCCGCGTGCAGCGATTGACAGCCGAAGCTGACATATTCAATGCTCGGCTTTGATATCACGGGGTCGCCTCCCACCACAAGCGGCCCTGCTGACCACCGAGGGAACGAACCATGCCTGATCGCATTCGCTTCACTCTGGTCGAAGACGGAATGGACATCCGTTCCTACGACTTCGACACAGAGACCATCCAGATCGGTTGCGATCCGTCGCGCGGCGACAATCTGATGATCGAGTTGCCGCAGGGCAAGACCCACGTCCGCGCGATGGTCATTCGAAGCGATGACTACGTCGAGTTCGAGGTTCGTGGTGGGCCGGTGTTTCTTCAGGGATCGCGCCTCGACGAGGGCGACGTCGCCGAGTTGAACGTCGGCGACATGCTGATCTTCGGCAGCAAGGCCGACGGTCCGAAGCTCCGCTTCGAGCACGCCAAGGAGGCCGAGCTCGTCCTCGACGATGTCGCCGACTGGGGCATCAAGTCCGGCAAGAAGAAGAAGAAGCGTTCCCAGGCCGCCGAAGACGACCTGATGTTCGAGGAGGAGGTCGACAAGTACGCCGGAAAGAACGTCTGGCAGAAGTACCTCATCTGGTACCGCGAGCAGTACGCGAAGTTCGCGGGGTGGCGCAAGAAGGCCGCGCGCGTGAAGTACTGGGTCGGCCTGGTGCAGATGATCGGCAAGAAGGCTCAGGGGTTTGTGGGCATCGGCCTCGCCCTCGGCGCAGGCGCGATCGGCACGTACACGCAGTACACCGCCAAGGCCCAAGCGCTGATGAACGCGGACAAGGCGGTGGAGAAGGCCGAGGTCGCCGTCGACGGCGAGAAGGCAGCGCAGGAAGCCACCAAGGAGATCAAGGAGCAGATGGCCCAGTGCGGTTGCGAGGGCGCCGTGGGCACCAGCGCGGCCGCCATCGCCACCGCGGACGCGGTCCTCGACCGCTTCGGCGCAGAGAAGTCCCTCAACGTGGACCGCACCACGTTCTGGCCCAACAAGCAGTCCGTGTCCTACGCCTCGATCCTCGGCGGGCACTACAACGCGGCCAACAAGAACCGCACCACGCTGCCGAAGACCATCGACCGGGTCTGCTCAGCGTCCGGCGACAAGGACCGCATGAACCGCGCGGTCAA
This sequence comes from Deltaproteobacteria bacterium, assembly GCA_023954745.1. Lineage (GTDB taxonomy): Bacteria > Myxococcota_A > UBA796 > UBA9615 > UBA9615 > JAGSHC01. Next base: position 4,862 of record JAGSHC010000014.1, read on the forward strand.
CAAGGCGCTCGAATACAACCTGCACGAGGCCTACCTGTTCGTTCCGTTTGTGGAGTCGTACTGGTGCGAGCTCGCTGTGTCCCACACCGGGCCGCGCGGGATGATGCAGTTCACGAGGAACACCGCGAAAGCAGCCTGGAACAAGGTCGACAGCAGCCAGGCGGAGATTCCGAACTACGACTGGACGATGCATCGAGACTGGCTCATCGGTCTCGCCAAGCAGCGCGGCTACCGCGGCTACTACGACCTGCTCGCCAACTGCAAGTCCACGGACCGCGCCGCCTACAAGGAGCACTTCTACCCAGGGCCCGGCAACGACAAGTACCCCAAGCGCCTCGACCCGCGGGACCCGCGCACCGACTGGGAGTCGTCGACGGACGCGGCGGTCGCGTGGCTGGCCTCGTTGCACGACACCTACAAGTCGCGTGGCTTCGGCGAGTTCGACTCGATCCTCCTCGCCATGAGCGCTTACAACCAGGGCGAAGGCGAAGTGAACAGCTGGATCAACCTCGCGAAGGCCAACTACAAGCGCGACAACGCGTCGGCGCTCACCTTCCCGGAGATCCTCGGCGGAGCGGTGAAGAAGCTCGAGACGACGCCCGACGCCGAGAAGCAGCGACAGATCAAGGAGGGCATGCGTTACGCGCCCTCGATCATCGGCGCCTACCTCGCCGCCGCTCCCATGCTCGACGAGCGCAACTGCCGCAACTAGACGGCTTCTCATGCAACTGAGGCACTCGGGCTGGCCGAGGGACCGCCTCCCCCGTTGCATTCCCGGCCGGCGTCTCGCCCTCGTTGACGAATCGGAGGAAGGCCTCTTCACGGTGGGTGTCGCGGCCCCGGAGGCCCACGCCCATGCCGTGGCCCTCCACGGCACCGTCAGCGCGGACCCAGCGAACCTCCGCGGCGAGTGGAACTGCCGACCAGACACCGGCTCACGTCGATGGCGGACCGGCGACGGTCCTTGCCCGCGTGGCGCACGCAGACCCGGAGCATGCTCGGGTAGGGCGCCCGCTGGCTGTTCGGATCATTGCCCGGTGCCATCTGGATGTTGCGGACGTCCACGTCACGCGGGGCGACTGCACTCATGGGATCTCCTCGAACCCGGGACCTCGGGCACGATGCTCATCGGACGTGATGGGGACGACTTGACCCTTGTCGGGTGATCCAATACCTCTGCGATCCCACCTGGGAGGTCTCGGTTGATCGAAGTGCAGGATCTGGTGCGCCGCTACGGCGACCTCGTGGCGGTGGACGGACTCAATCTGTCCGTCCGGCGAGGCGAGGTCATGGGTCTGCTCGGTCCAAACGGCGCCGGAAAGACGACGACCCTGCGGATCCTCTGCGGCTGTCTCGGCCCCTCGTCGGGGTCTGTGCAGATCGCGGGCTTCGATCTCGCAACCGAATCGCGCCAGGCACGCGCCTCCTTGGGATACCTGCCCGAGCAGCCTCCGCTGTACGACGACATGAGCGTCGCGGAGTTCCTGGACTACGCGGCACGCCTTCGGGCAGTCGCGCGGGCGGAGAGAGCCGACGCAGTGGAGCGCGCCATGGAGCGCACCGGCCTCCTCGAGGTGCGACATCGGCTGATCGGCCAGCTCAGCAAGGGCTTTCGCCAGCGGGTGGGGCTGGCTCAGGCCCTCGTGCACCGTCCCGCAGTGCTCGTTCTCGACGAGCCGACCTCGGGGTTGGACCCCGCGCAGATGGCCTCGATGCGAGAGCTGATTGCCGATCTCCGAGGCGAGAGCACCATCGTGCTCTCCACCCATCTCCTGTCCGAGGCCACCTCGATGTGTGACCGGGTGACGATCCTCGCCGGCGGCCGTCGCGTGGCGACCGGGACGGAAGAGGAGCTCCGCGCCCAGCTGCTCGATGGGCAGCGCGTTCGGATCGAGATCACGGGCGAGCTGGCTGCCTGCTCCGAAGCGCTCGGCAAGCTGGAGGCTGTACGCAGCGTCGACCTCGGCGACCGAGCGATCACCCTGACCCTCACTCAGGGCACCCCCGACACCCTGGCGGCGGTGAACTCCGTCGCGGCCGCGTTCGGGCTCGTGAGTTCCCGCCCCGCCGACGGCCTCGAAGAGCTGTTCCTCCGCGCCGTGGATCCCCAGTGATCTGGCACATCGCCCGCAGAGAGCTCCTGGTCCGCCTGCGCAGCCCCTTCGCGTGGGTGGTCGCTGGAACCTGGCTGGCGGTGCAGGGGTTGATGTTCACCCTGATTCTTGGCCTGTACCTGCAGGCGGGCTCGGGGGCGGCGGACCTGGAGCAGGAAGGGTTGCCCCTCCTCTCGGGCCTCATCGAGCCACTCTACTCCGCTCAGAGCCTCCTCCTCCTCCTCTTCATGCCCCTGCTCTCCATGAGCCTGCTCGCAGCAGAGCAGCGTGGAGGGACGCTCTCGCTGCTCCTGAGTTCGCCTGTCTCCACCCTGGAGGTCGTGCTCGGCAAGTGGCTGGGACTGCTCGGGTACGTCTCCTGCCTCCTCTTCGTAGGAGGCGCCCTCGCCCCCATCACCCTCGTGGTCTTTGGGGATCCTCCCCTGGCCCCCATGGCCGGTGCGGCCCTCGGCCTGCTCTTGCTCGCCGCTGCATTGAGCGCTCTGGGGCTCCTCGCCTCGGCCCTCTCGGGCTCCCAGCTCGTCGCGGCGGTGGTGACCTGGACGACCTCTCTCGGGCTGTGGCTCCTCGCCGTCCTGGAGGCAGGCGACGGACCCTTCGCGGCGCTGGGGCGGCACGGGTCGCTCCTCGTGCACACCCGCTCCTTCGGGCGCGGCCTCGTCGACGGCACAGACGTCACCTGGCTGATCGCCTTCGCCTTTGTCGCGCTGCTCGCTGCTTGGCAGCGGCTCGAGAGCTGGAGGTGGCGATGACCGCCCTCATCGCTCGCATCGTGGGCCTCCTGGGGGCCCTGGCGGCCGCCGTGGGCCTCGCGGCGCTCTTCGTCGCGCCGGAGCTACCCGGACTGCGAACGTTGGCCCTGATGGCTCTGGTGGGCCTCGGAAGCTGGCTCTATCTCGACTGGCCCGCCCTCTCCCGCTGGGCTGCTTCCCACGGAGGCATGGAGAGCGCGCGGGCGGGTCTGCTCATCCTCGTGGGTGCGGGGATCGCGATAGCCGCAGTGGTCCTCGTCGAGCGCCAGCCGCTGCGATGGGACCTCACGCCGCAGAAGCAGCACAGCGTGCAGCCCCGGACTGCCGAGGTCCTCACCAGCTTGGCCGGGGCCCCCATCGAGGTGCTCGGCTTCTTTGGTCTCGGGACAGACCCCATCGCGGCCCGGCATCGCGCGCGCTGGCAGGCTCTGGCGAGCGCCTTCGCTGACGCGGGCCCGACCCTCCAGGTGGAGACGTTCGACCCCGATGTGAGTCGCCGTCGAGCGGACCTCGAGGGGGTGACGAGCAACGGCGTGGTGATCGTGCGCCGAGGGGACCGAGCAGAACGCATCTACGCCCCGGACGAGAACTCCCTCCTGCACGCCATTGTTCGCGTGGCCAACGCCCGGGATCGGGGGGTCTACGTCTCGACGGGACACGGGGAGCGATCCACCACCGACATCACGTCCACCAGCCTGACGGACCTGCAGGCCGAGCTCGCTGCCCTGGGCCTCGCCGTGCAGCCACTCGACCTCACGAGGTCCGACGTGCCGAGCGATGCCGCCGTGGTCCTGGTGGTCGATCCCACTGTGCCCCTCGCCGCCCCGAGCATCGCTCGACTCGACGTCTTCTTGAACCGCAACGGAGGTCTCTTCGTCGCCGGCGAGCCAGGGAGCGAGACGGGGCTCGACGCGCTCCTCCAGACCGCGGGCCTTGGGCTGGGTCCGGGCCTGGTCGTCGACCCGCTGGTCCGCTCGGTGACCGGTGATGCCAGCACCCCCATGGTGGCGCGCTACGGAATGCACGCCTCGGTTCGTGACCTACGCGCTCCGGCGATCCTCCTCGGAGCCAGCCCGGTGGTTCGGGTGGAGCACGACCCCCTCGCCGCGACGGTGCACACCCTCGCTCTGACTTCAGACCTTGCTTGGGCGGAGAGCCAACCCGCCGCGGAGCCCGTGACCCAGGGGGACGGCGACCTCGCCGGGCCCCTGGCGCTCCTCGCCCTGGGCGAGCGCCACCCAGAGGGAAAGAGCGCGGGGACGATCGTGCTGTCCGGCGACGCCGACTGGCTCTCCAACGACGGACTCCAGAGCGCCCCGAACCGGGACCTCGTCGTGCGCATCCTCGGCACCCTCGCGCAGCAAGACGACCTCATCGCCCTGCCCCCGCGGCCTCCCCTCGAGGGCTCCCTCGCCATGGACTGGCTCGCGCAGGTGATCGTCGGGCTGCTGGCCCTCGTCGTCCTGCCCGGAGGATGCCTCGCGGTCGCGACGGGTTTGTGGCTACGTCGGCGCGTCGCCGCCTGAGGCACGCGGCGCCGTGCCCTTGCGCGCCCCACGGTCTCACCCAGAACTGAGACTCAGTCCGGCAGGCGCTCCCAGTCGAAGCTCACGAAACCACCGTCGCCCGTCTCGTCGTAGTAGTCGGTGATCTGCATCTTCACGCAGCCCCCGTCGCGCAGCTCCACGACGTAGACGTGGCCCCACGGAATGACGTCACGGTTCGCGAAGTCGTACTCGAACCAGAAGGTGAGGCTGGGGTTGTGGGTCTTGCTTGCAAAGGGGCCGGCGCCGTCGGGGTCACGGGTGATGTCGACCACGTAGCCCTCATCGACGGTCGGGGTGACGCCGCTGCAGCCGAAGGAGGCTCTGTTGCTCGTCTCGTCGGCGCCGACGAAGTCGGAACAACGCCCGGTGAACGCGTCGAAGTCGGCCCAGGCGTCGGTCTGCCCCTCGACGGCGAGAAGCGCACCTCGGCTCACGGTGTCCGTCGCTGCAGAGTCTCCCGAGTTGGTCGCGATGACCCACTGAGAGAACGCGAGGTCCCAGCCCTCCTCGGCGGAGGGATCGTCCACCGACAGGGGTTCTCCATCCCCGTCGCGCAAGACATCCTCGGTATCGAAGCTCCAAAGAATCCATCGACTGTTGAGCTGACTCTCGACCGTGACTGCGCCCTCAATGACGCCGTCTCCGCTGGAACAGCCCGGTCCGATCCCGGCGAGTGGGAGCAGGAGCAACCCGAGGGCGGCTGCCGCGGGGGCTACTCGGCGTCCGGCGAAGCGAGGCTGCGTCATGGCCGCCTCCGACTCACGGCGAGCCCCGTCCGGCGGAAGTCATCCCCCTCGACCTTGATGAAGTCACACATCTCACACAGCCTCGAGTAGATCCGGGCGTCGAGTCGCTCCTCAAGCGAGGGAGCGCCGCCCCGAGTGGAGTCCACCTGCCTGCGATCGTAGGCCGGGTTCAGCCCCTTGCCAGTCGTGCGGCGGTTCGCCTGCACCGAGAGGTTCGTGGTGAAAAGGGTGATGCGATCGGCGTTGTAGCGGCGGCTGATGAGGTCATCGAGCACCGTCAACTCCCACTCCGTATCGCGCCCCTTGCCGAGCTCGTCGACGATGAGCACCTCGGTCTCGACCAGCGGCAGCATCAAGGCGGCCTCGGACGTGCCTGCTTCGGCTCGGAAGCTGCGCCGCAGGTCCATGAGCAGGTTCCCGTAGTCCACGAAACGACACGGGATCCCGTAGTCGAGGGTCAGGGAGCGGAAGATGGACAGCGCGAGGTGCGTCTTGCCGGTGCCGACGGGCCCCCAGAACAGGAGCCCTCCCCGAGCGCCGCGCCCCGTGGCGTAGGTCGACGTGAAGAGGCGCGCCGTCTCGAGAGCCCGCGCCTGCGAGACGGGGCCTGGCCTGTAACTCTCGAAGGTCGCACCGGCGAAGCGCCGGCCGATGCGTGCAGAGTTGAAGAGATCCATCCGGCGGCGGGCCTGGCGGCGGTCGCAGGGCTGGAAGACCTCGTACCCCTCGTCGTCGCGAGCGAACTGGCCCTCCCGGCCCGAACAGGTTCCGCACTGGGAGGCCGGGGTCGCGAACTGCGCCACGCAGAACTCGCCGTCCGCCACGACCTCGACTCCAGGAATCGGGCACTCGGTCTCAGCCACGGTGACGGCTCCCTTCTTCGATGAGCAGGGGGTCCAATATGGGGTCGGACTCCCGAAGGCGACGGCGCATCAGCTCTTCGAGAGCGTTCTCCCGAGCGGCGGGGGCCATGCGGCCGAGGGCTGGTCCCATCTCCGCCAGAGCATCCGCGCGAAGCTGCTGCTGCGCCGACTCGGGCAGTATCCCGAGCAGAGCGTCGTAATAGCACCGAGATGCCCCGAGGAGGGCGGCGAAGGCGGCGCTGTCGTCTTCAGCGGCGTGTGGCTGGAGACGCTCCGCCGCTTGAGCGAGCAGCGACAGCCGACCCGGAGGTCGGTCGCGGGACTCCGCCGCGAGCAGCGCCAAGGCATGCCCGGCGAGCCCGGCGTCTCGGACGGCGGCGTCTCCGCCGACCTCCGCAGCCGCCTGCCGAGCCACCGCACGACCCCCTTCCCTCTCGACCACCTTGCGCATCGAGGACAACGGCAAGCCCCGCGGAGGGCGCTTTCGCCGCTTGAGACGCTCGCCGGTCTCCCGCACCGCTCGCAGCACCGTCGGCAGCGGGTAGCCCGCCTCCCACCACGAGGCCAGAAGGTGCTGATCCATCGACGTGAGCACAGAGCCGTCCTCCCGCAGGAAGAGGACGAGCTCGCCGACCGCGGCGGCGTAGTCGGACAGGGATGGCTCGGGATCGCGCACGCTGGCTCCGGCAGGACGGCGGACCCTATACCCCACCGATCGACCCCGTCGAGGTCGCGTTGCCCGCAGAGAACCCTGGTCCGCCTTGCTCCTGCGTGCGCGCGCGGGATAAGTTCCCGGCCATGAGCCGCCACCTGCTTCGCTTGCTGCTTCTCCTGCTCCTCGCTGCGGCGTTTGGAGCGGCCCCCGCCCTCGCTCAGGACGACCTGGACGACCTCGGCGACCTCGACGACCTCGAGGACGAGGACGACGAAGACGCTGAGGAGCTGGACGACGAAGAGGTCGACAACGAGGAGATCTACAACGACTACAAGTCGGAGCTCCGCGGCGAGTCGGCCGCGGAGGAGTTGGACGCGTGGAGGCGGTACCTGGAGGTCTACCCGAAGTCCGAATATCGGATGGAGATCGAGAAGCGGATGAGTGGCCTCGAGGAGGCCGCGTTCCGGGAGCTCTCCGAGGACGACCTGGACGAGGAGGTCGACGACGCCGAAGACGCCAAGGACCAGGAGATGTTCCTGGCGGTCCCCGCGCTCATCCAGAACGGGATCAACCCCCGCCGCCGCTTCAAGCTGCAGGCGCTGTGGGGCTTCGACGACATGCTGAACTACGAGCTGGGCTTTGAGTGGGCCTTCATGCGCCAGTTCAGCGCGTACGGCACCATCCGCCACCAGGGCCGGGGCTTCGGCGCCCAGATCGCCGCCGGCGCAAAGTACGCCCTCGTGAAGGACGTGCGCACCGGGCTCATCGTCACCGGCGCCTTCGGAATCTCCGTGGGCTTCAACGCCTTCGACAAGGTGAACTTCGGCATCGAGCCGATGATCGGATTCGGCTGGATCGCCAGCGAGAAGTTCCAGGTCCAGACGAGCATCACCCCGTACCTTCGCCTCGATCGCCTCCGCTTCACCCTCGTGTGGGACGCCATGATTGTGGTGAGCCCGACGCCAGTGCTGAGCATCTACGTCGAGTCGAGGCAGAAGCACAGCCCCGTGAGCACCGAGAACTCGGGCACGAAGTACTTCGGCTTCCACCACGCCGGCGTCGGAGTGAAGATCTACCCTCAGAAGACCTTCGAGTTGACGGTCGGCGTCAACGTCCCCTACGCCTGGGACCGCTGGAAGGACTACAAGTACTTCGGCGTGCACGCGGGACTCGCGATCTTCTTCGACAAGAAGAAGAAGGGCTGACCCGCCCTCGGGCGAGGTTCCCCTCTGGACGTCTACCGGCTCGATCCGCTCCCGCCTGAGGAGATGGCTGCGCTCCTCGCCTCCTGGGCGCGGACGCAGCAGTCCCTACGTCCTCACGGCAAGCTCCTGACCCATCAGGGTGTCCTGAGTTCGCCGTCCATGCCGGGTTTTCCAGTGGCGGGGGCGCGCCGCGCGCAGCTCGAGCGCGAGGAGCGGCTCGCCGCCTATGGCCACGACAGCATCGGCGAGCACGCCGTCGTGCACCTGGCCGCTGAGGACATCTCCCTTCTCGTGGCAAGGGCAACTCTGGACTCCCGCTCGGTCTCCTTCGTGGAGAAGTCAGGGAGGCCCCAGGACGCCCGGGATGTCTCGCTGGTCCAGCCCCCAGGACTCGACAGCCCCGCGGCGCGGGGCGCCTGGACCGAAGCGACGACGCGATTGCTCGCGGTGCGCGACCAGATCGTTCCTGACCTCACGGACGCCACCGCTCGCATCCACCCTCGGGTCGAGGGAGAGAGCGAGGAGCGCTGGGCGCGGCGCTGCGACGACATCGTCCGCACCATTCGTCGTCAGATGCTGCCCCTGGCGACGCGGACAGACCTCGCCCTGACCGGAAACGCACGGGGGCTCCGCACCCTCCTCGACAAGCTCGCTGCCCGCCCGGAGAAGGAGGCCCGTCTCCTCGGAGAGCGCCTCCGACGCGCCGCGGCCGGCGCCCTCCCCTCCCTGCTGCCTGACACCCTCCAGACGGCCTACCGAGCCGGGACGGGGCGGGCCATCGCCTCCTGGGCTTCGGAGCTGCTGGAGCAGGGGGCGTCCGCCGTGGGAGAGCGGAACCGAGCGAAGCTGGTGCGGACCCCCGAGGGCATCGAGGAGCGCTTGGTGACGGCGGTGCTCTATCGCTTCGCGGACCAGCCCTATGCGGCGGTTCGGACCCGGGTGGAGGAGCTGGACCACGACGCCCGCGTTGCGGTCCTCGACGAGTACTTGCGACGCCGCGGCCGCCACGACGAACCCCTGCGGGACATCGAACACGCCCACTACACCTTCGAGGTGGTCCTGGACGGGGTGGCGCTGCACGAGGTCCAGCGGCATCGCATCTCGACGCGGACCCCCCAGGCGCAGTCTGCGGACCACGGATTCCTGGTGGACCCAGAGATTACCGAGGCCGGAGTCGAGCCGGCCTTCCGGGAGGCGATGGAGGGGGCGCAGACCGCCTTCAAGCTGCTCGTCGAGCTGGCGCCGGATGCCGCGCCCTACGTCCTCCCGCTGGGCTTCCGCCAGCGCGTGTTGATCACCTGGAACCTCCGCGCGTTGCACCACTTCGTGCAGCAACGGAGCAGCCGCACCGGAAACCGGTCGGTGCGGCACATCGCGCAGGACGTGTACCGCGAGATCGAGCGAGTGCACCCCATCGTGGCCCGCACCCTACGAGTGGACCTGACGGGCGACGACGACCTCGGCGGACGCTGAGCGGCGTCTCATCGGCCGAACGAAGACGCCCGAGCGCCCCAAGAGGAAAGGCCCGCTCTCCAACTGGAGGCGGGCCCTTCACTGAACTCTGAAGCGAGAGAACTACTCGTCGTCGTCCTCGCCCATGTCGAACGACATGCCGCCGCCCTCGTAGTAGAAGACCCGGAAGTTCTCGATCTCGTCGGCGTGGTTGTACGCCCAGCCCGCAGCATCCGGGTTGAGGTAGTCGCCAATCTCGACGCGCTTGTAGAAGTTATCGGGGTTCTCGTGGATGTCCGCCCAGGACAACACGCCCATCAGCATCTCAGCGACGTCCGTGAGGTGGACCGTGAGGTCCCACGTGCGGTCGTTCACGTAGCAGACGTACCCGTCGTTGGGGCTCACGTTGGGGTGCCAGATGTCCGAGCTCGCGTAGATCTCGGGCTTCACCACCGGGTAGGCCTCAGACAGGTAGATGTCGAAGCTCACGTCCTCGTTGATCGGAAAGTGATCGAACGGGAAGTTCTTGAGCCGCACCTTCACCGTCGGCGTACCGATCGTGGGCTTCTTGAACGTGAACCGATACTTGTACGGCAGGGCTTCTTCGCCCCAGGTGAAGTCCAGGGGCTCCACCTCCACTTCTTCCTGCTCCACCATGAACTGCTGGAGCATGTCCCACTCGGTCTCGAGCCGAGCCATGACGAACTTGCCGTCGCCCGTGGGCTTCGTCTTCTTGCCTGCCATCGACGATCTCCTCATGCGCGCGCACCCTTTCGGGCCGACGCTTCGCCTCCGCTAGGCGGGGATGTGCTCCATGACGAGCCGAATCTCATCACCCTCTTCGACCCCTGCGTCTCCGAGAGACTCATTGGGCTGAAGGATGTAGTGCTTGCGGCCGCCGGAACGACGATCGGGCACCGAGATCTTGAACGTGCGGGGCTGGCCCTGCTCGTCCGTCATGTTCATCTTGAGCTGACGCGCGAGGAACGGCGCGAGCTTGCTCGCGGGCACGTTTGCGCTGATCTTCACAGTACGGTTCGTACCACCGGTCGGCTCCTTGAGCCGCACCTTGACTACGTCTGACACTGTCTACCCCTAGGCGGCGCGGGGAGGCCCCCGGGCTGTGGGGGAAGGGCGCCGCTGAGAATGCCGAATAAGTATAGCGAAGCGAGGCCTCGGCGCAGCCCCGCCCCTCTTGAGCAGTCCCGGCTAGGGCTTGCTCATTCCCTTTAGATCACGCTCACGAAGCGGCTGGTAGCAGCGTCGGCAGCGTCCTTCGAGCAGGTGCACGTAGTCTTTGAGATAGACCGCGTGACAGACCTGCGTGACGTTCATTCGGTTGTGACAGACGACGTACACGTCGTGGTCACGGTTCACGACCTGGTTCGTGAGAAGACAGACGAGCTCTTCTGGCTCCGTCGTGTAGTCGACGTCGTCCTCTTCTTCCTCATCTTCGAGGTCATCGGTGTCCTCGTCCGGGGCGGCTTGCTCCGTCACCCGGTAGTGGGCGAGAGAGAGCGCTCCGACGAAGGCACCAACGAAGCCGATTCCCATGCCCATGAGCATCGGAACCATGTTCGCCGAGGGGTCGAACGTGGATCCGGCGGACTCGATGGAGAGCTTCGCCGCCACCACCGAGATCACCCACATCAGCAAGAAGATCCCGCCTCCGGCGCCGCCAACAGCCCCCACGCCTCCGCGATCACGCCCGAAGATCATGCGACTGGTGGCTCCGCTGAGGAGCCCCACTGCGAGGGGCGCGACGAGCGCCAGGCCCAAGAAGGTGCTGCCGTCACGGAACTGCACGAGCCCCCACACGACACTGAACACCGCGAGCACGACCAACGTGGGGAAGAAGTCCCCCGGAGATCCCCATCCGGGACTGCCCTTAGCCACCCATCACCTCCTTCTCATCCCCGGTCAACTCGATCGCGATGCGCTTGCCGCCCCCATGCACCTGGAAGATCTGGAGCTTCGGGAAGCCCATCTTCGCCAGGGGCTCGTCCACGAACTTCTCGAAGACGCGCAGGGCCCGCTTGTACTCGGGTCGCGCCTCCTCGTTGTCGCACGCGGGACAGCTCAGGTCCAGGTTGCGGACGCGACGCGGCGTGTATCGCTCGCTGCGGGTCTTGCACCGATGACAGTACAGCTCGTAGATGAAGTCGTATCCGAGCGGGATGGCGACCTTCTTGATGTCGACTCCGAGGAGCTCGGCACCCTTCTGCAGCAGCTCGCGGAGCGTCGTCCCCTCCGCTGTGAAGTCCGTCTCTTCGTGCACCGGCCCCCAGTGGTCGTGACCAGGGCAGCCTTCGAGCTGCCGACGAGTCTGGACCTCGAGGTAGGGAGCACCTCCGCCAAAGTAGAACTGGTGCCCGTTGGGCATCTCCAACTGCTCGGGCGGCTCCTCCATCTTGTTCTGGTGGAGAAGCTTGAGGGCTTCCTGGGCCATCATCGCGCCGGACATCGCCGCCGCCAGAGGTGACGTCGGCTGGCGATTCATCTCGCGAATCGCTTCGGCGAGCGGAGCGCAGGTCGGTGCGTAGGGCAGGTGCTGCCGCTGCCGCATCGTCTTGTCCATGGTGCACTCGTAACAAGGACCGCCGTCGCTGTCCCAGCAGGAGACCCGCCAGCTCAACTCGCCGATGCCAGCGTCCAACCAGGGCTTGCCCAGGGCCGCGCAGATGCGGTTGAAGCCAACCCGCGCGTCGATGGAGTCCACGACGGACATCATCACATCCATGCGGCGGAAGACCCCGAGGCCGATCTCGTAGCGAATGTCCGCGGAGAGCGGGACCCACTTCGTGTCGGGCGACATATCGCTCAGCACCTCAGCGGCCACATCGACCTTGGCGCGGCCGATGTGACGGGGCCGGAAGAGAACCGACTTCGCGAGGTTGCTGGTGTCGATGTCGTCGAAGTCGCAGAACCAGACTTCGCCCACCCCGAGCAGCGCGAGGTTCTTGAGGACCTCGTTCCCCAGGGCGCCGGCGCCAGCGCAGAAGACGCGCCCCTCGCGGACGATGCCTTCGCGGAAGTGCGCCATCAGCTTGTAGATGGCGAAGCGATCGTTGTTGTCGTACTCCATCCGACGACGCGAGAGGTCGTCGAACGTCAGGTCGATGACGCCGTCGCTGTCCTTCGTGAAGTGAGCTTCCTCGTCCTCGACGATCTCGTTGCCGTCGTCATCGAGCGCGATGACGATCACCTCGACATCGTCTTCTTCCGTGGCCTCGTTGCTCATCCAGCACTCCCCAGGAGTCGTAGCCTACCAGTGGCCGTGTATGTCGTTCTCACTTCCGAGGAACGACGGAGGGTCTTTCCTCAGCGATGCACAGCGTCGGCCTAATCGTCGTCGACCTCTTCGTAGTAGATCCCGCGCACGTTCTCGCGGTCTCGGGTCGCCGCCTTGATGGCTCCCTGCAGCGCCTTGCTCATCCAGTCGAGGCGCATGTCGAGCTTGTCGGACTTCGGCCGGTTCTGCTGGATCTTCTTGACGGCCTGCCAGCTCGTCTTGAAGTGAGCGAACAGCCCCTCCTTCGCATTCTCCTTGCGCACGCCGCGCAGGAAGTGCTGCGCGCGCTCCATGAGCAGCGAGAAGATGTCGCACATCGCCTCTTCGGAGAGGCCCGACGAACGGAGCCGACTCTCCGACACCACGAGGGTCTGCAGGAAGAGGTGAGCGCGCACGTCTGCGACGGGCTTCTGCTCGACGAGGAACGCCTTCATGGCCAGCTCGACCTGGGCGTCCACGTACTCCCGCAGGCGACCGCGCAGCGCGTTGAGGTCCTCGGGCTCCGGGCGCGTGGCCTTGGGCACGTAGCGAAGGTCGACGACGCCGCCCTCCACCTTGCGACCATCGCCGACGCGGATCCGCCCGATCTCGACGCCGTTCCGGATCTCCTTCTCGTTGAAGACGATCTGGAACGTCTCCTCGGTGCGCGTCTCGTGGCGCTCCGTGGAGTTGTACGCCTGCCGGCGGCTCGTGGGGTCTGCCTGCTCCTTGTAGACCAGGAAGATCATGTACTTACCGGGCTTGTCGGGCACCGGCTCGCTGCGCTGACCCTCGGGCACGACGATGTCGTTGCCTTCAGCGTCGATGGCGTAGCCCTCGGTGAACTCCACGACGTCGCCGTCGGCGGTCTGAATGACCTCGGGGCGCAACCCGAAGACCACACCGTGACCGTTCAGGTAGACGTTCGTGAGCCGGCGCTTCCAGAGCTGGTAGTTCTGCTCATCGGCCAGGTCGATGTCTGACAGGCACATGCCCTCGAAGGGTCGCAGGCGCTTGTTGTAGACGAGCTCCATGTCCGTCTCTCCTCAGATGTCGGCTCCGCCGAAGCGGAGCGGTCGGTCAGCCTCGAGGGCTGCCCATGGTTGAAGTGTCGTAGGCAAGGCAGGCACGCCCCAGCACCGAGTTCGGTGTCATCGCGCCGCCACCGGCGAGCACGAGTTCGTTGTGGGCGGCCCCCTGGTCGCGGAAACAGATGACGAAGTTCAGGTGCGCTGGGCGCTCCTGGCTGGCGATGCGCACGATCTGCTCGAGGAGCTCGGGCAGTCGGTCGCGGTAGCGCCGAAGAAGCACGTCACGCTCCTCCAGCTCGATGGTGAAGTACTCCTCGCGGGAGAACCGGGGCGAAACGAGGAGGTGCTCCCCCGCGTGAGTCACGTACGGGAGGGACAGCGCCGCCGACTCCGAGGCTGCCTCGGTGTGGTCGTCCTCGTCGATGGCGTCTGGGGGCCGGCTCAGCGCGCAGTTCCCCAGCTCCATGGGCTGCGGACCCCGCCGTCCCTGAATGGTGATCGTGAGGCCCGTGAGGGTCTTCACCATCTCGCAGATGCCGCGCACCGTTCCACGCCAGCGGAACAGCTCCACCGCCCGACGCAGGAAGATGCGTCGCCGGGTCACCGGGATGCGCTCGTCCAGGGCAAAGCCCAGCCAGCTTCCCAGCCACGGCAGGAACTTGGGATCCGCTCGGACCGGGTCGACGATGGCCTCGCGGCTCGCAACGCGACTGACCGTGTGGTGGTTCAGGGTCTGGAAGACGAGGAGGAAGCGGCGCAGGAAGTCGACGTCCATCGACCCGGGACCGCCGCCCTCGCGCTGCATCCCTCGGCTGTAGACCGCCGGGAGGAACTTGCCGTACCCCTCGGTCGCCACGAGGAGACTGATGCGGTCGCGCGCCTCGAGGCTGAAGTAGCGCAGACGCTGCTCCCCGCGCTGGAAGAGCACGGTGTCATCCTCGGGGTCGAGGCTGATCGTCGTGGGCTGACTGCCGCCGTGCGGCCGCACCTTGACGCCGATGACGCGTCCCTCGAGGTGCCGCCGACGCTCGGTCACGTACTCCACCCGACAGGGATTCCCCAGCACATGGCGCACGATGGCCGCGCCGGCCTCGCCGTCGAGCCGTTCCCGCAGGATCTGGGTCAGCGTCTGGAGATCGCTCACGTGCCGCTAGCCCTCATCCACGGCCACTGTGGGCGACGCCGCGAGCACGAACAGCTGCTTCGGCTTCACCGACCGGGGGTCAAGCCGTCGAGACACTGAAAGGGGTGAACCTGGGTTCGCCGCGCGAGCGACCTCGCAGTGCTCCACGTGCCGAATCTCGGGAATCTCCGTGATGATGTGCTGCAGGTCCTCCGCGCGAGGGAGCTCCCCAAACGGCCACCCCTCCCCTTCGGTCCCACCGACGTAGGGATCGAGGAACCTCACGACCCACTCCTCAGCACGCTCGCGCACGCCCGACGGGTTCGTGCCCGGCTGGAGCCGACACTGGAGTTCCACCGTGATGGGCACGAGCTCGGCCATCTCCACCTTGACCTGGGTGTTGATGAGGCAGCGCTCCGACACATAGTCACGCACCGCCCGCAACAGACCGATCTCCTCCGCGTGGGGGATCTCCTTGGTGCGAAGGTCCCGCTCCGGGAGCACCGTCAGGCGCACGACCCACGGGTCGTCCGCCGGGTCCTTGTAGGCGTGGCAACGGGCAAGGGTCCCCGATGCTTCCTTGGCGATGAGCTCGAAGTCCTCCGTGGTCACTGCCCGCGAACGCCCGGTCAGGGCCTTCGGCGCGCGGCGCACGAGGTCATCGACGGTCTCCACATCCCGCCCGCCGGTGGCCGGGAACGGGTTGTTCACCACCACCTGGGACCCGAAGGCCGGGCAGACGCTGATGGACGCTGCCGGGACGTTCCCGCCGAGCCCATCCGTCGTGTAGTAGTGGTTCGCCACGATGTTGTGGGTCCCCGCCTTGGGGATGATGCCGTGCACGCCATCGCCGAAGCGGATGGTGGACCGCGCAGGGTCGACCGCGTACATGGCCGACAGTCGATCGGCGTCCCGCAGATCGTCGTCCTCGGACCAGTCCCAGTCGCGGGTGTCGTCGCCCTCTTCCACGCCCACCGAGATGAACTGCTCGTTGTGCAGGTCGTCGGGCAGGGCCTGCTTCAGCTCGGGGTCGAGCACGACCATCGGTCCAAAGAGGAGGTTCACCGTCTGGTTCGGGATCCCAAACGCGGAGAAGCGTTCCAGCTCTCGGCGCTGCAGGTTCACCACCTCAGCAGCGTTCAGCATCACGTGGGTGAGGCGCGGGTAGCGAGCCAGGCCCATGGCGCCGTCGGCTCGACGCACGCGCTCGGGGACCAGGCAGCGAATCCAGCGCACCCCGTCACCGCCAGAGCTCATGCCGAGCTTCGGAATGATGAACCGGAGGAAGCCGCTTCCACGGAAGTCAAAGGGCGTGGGCAGGAAGCGAAGCTCCCGCCAGCGGTCCCCGTCGAGGTACTCCCACTTTGCGTCGCGCTCTGCACCACGGACGGGCTCCGCCGTCATGCGGTAGTAGACGCTGAACTCCTCGTCGGGCTGCAGCTCCCGGTCGAACTGCATGTACATCCAACGCCCGGGGCGGTTGATGTCCACCGGTGCGACCCACGGGAAGCTGGTGACCTTGCGACTGCCCTTGCTGACGAGAGGCCGGATCGACGTGAACCGTGGGTTGTTGCGGTTGTAGTTGACCCCGATGGCCTCGAAGTCGTGCAGCACATGGCTGTACCACTGCGGTCCGTCGCCGGCGGCCTTCTTGCGGCGTGCACCGCGGTGCTGGACCTTGATCTCGAAGATCTGCGGGAAGTAGTGCACGTCCCGGTTGATGAAGATGTTCGACGCCTCGCGGGCGGCTCCCGACTCACCTTCCTTGTCGACCTTGCTCGTCTGGGTCTGACCGATGTTCACTTCTTCCTGATCCGTGAGATCGGCTTCGGTGAGGATCAGGCGAATCCAGTACGTCTTGACCCCGTTGAGGGCCACGGGCGCGATGCCCTTCATCTGCTTTGGCGGCATCAACATCATGCGGACGCGGAAGAACTGGTCCTCCTGGTCGAAGTTCGGCTGCATGTCCGAGAAGTTGAACTCGTCGTACTCGTTGCCGTCGTCGTCCATCAGCTTGATGACGCGCCACTTGTGCTTGTCGCGGTACTCGAGCTTGAAGCTGTACCGGTTCAGGTCGTCCTTGAGACCGGTCGCTCCCGCACGCGGGTACTTCCAGTTCTTGAAGAAGTAGCCCCACTCGAAGGCGACGCGCTCGACCGTGTCCTCGAACACGTCGGAGCCGATGTACAGCGCCTGGTTCTCTACCGGCTTGAGGTTGAACTCGCTGTTGGAGAACGGCTCGATGGGGACGCTCTCGAGCGATGTCTGCTCGAGGCGGTTGATGTTCGGGCCCTTGAACAGCTGGAGCTGAATCTGGCGCTCGAGGGACACGACGAGTTCACCCTCGTCGGTGATCGCCGAGAGGTCCACGGCCTTCGTGCGGCTGGATTGGACCTGCACCGGGGTCGCACAGTCCGCAGGCAGCGGTCCCTGGATGTTCGCGTCGAGTCCACGAATCCGCAGGTTGCGCTCGGGCAGTGACGCCCAGCGTCCGTCCTCGGTCAGATAGAACCACTCCATCCCCGGCACGTAGGTCGGGTTCACGGTGAGGCTCAGCCGCGGGAAGCGGATGATGAGCGACTCGCGCAGTCCCGGCCGAATGGGCTCGCTGAACGCGTACTGCAGCGTGGTGGTACCCACGGGCTCCACCCGCAGTTCCATCGGGCGGGTGCGACCACGGCGTGGCTTGAAGCGCCCCTTCGGGTGCTCCCGGATGAGCTCCAGGTAGTACTTCTCGAAGTCGAGAGCGCCGCGAATCCAGAAACGAGAGAAGTTGCGGCCGGAGTCGGAGACCAGCTCGCGCTCAGCCTCGTCCCAGTCCGCCAGGGCTGGCTGGGGGTCGATGCCCGACGCGAAGAGCTTGCGGTTGTCTTCCCAGGGCTCCCACTCGCCGGTGGACGTGAGGTGCTCCCAGCGGAAGAACCGCTGCAGCTCGAAGAGCTTCCCGCTCTCGTCGCCCTTGAGCTCGAGATGCAACGTGATCTCGTTGTCCGTATGGAGACGCTCGAGCATGTTGTGCCCGACGTACAGGAACTGGTCGTAGATGTTTGCGTTGAGATTGTCCCGGACGCTGTCCAGCTCGAGGAGCGGAAGACCTGCGTCGGTCCCAGCAGCTTCGCCCAGCTCGTAGACCGGCGGGCTCTCGGGATCGGGGCTCATGATCCGCTCAGCGGCGAGCCGCACGCGATCGATGTCGCGCTCCCCGCTGACGTTGAGGCCGAGGATGCGCTCGAGGCGCGGCCCCAGGACCGTGAGGTCGCGGCTGGTCAAGAACCGCACCTCGTCGACGTCCTCGGTCTGCACGGTGGCGACCTCGGTGAGCTTCGGCACGGTGACCGGGCCCGTCTTGTCGTTGATCTTGCGGAACGAGACAAGGGTGCGCGCCGGCAGGGCAGCGCCGCGGCGCTCGCCGATGAAGTTCAGGAAGTGGACATAGGTGGCGTCCGGGACGCGGTTCAGACGATAGATCGTCATCTCCGTCATCCAGGCGAACAGCTGCACCAGGGTCATTCCCGGATCGGCGTCGTTGAAGTTCGTCCACTCGGGGCAGTAGACGGGAATCAACTGCTTCGCCCGCTCGACGATGTCCTGGTAGGTCAGGTCGTCGAGATTCGGGGAGTCAATCGGCATCGAAGAACTCCTGCAGGTGCAGCAGCTGCACAAGGTTCTGATGGTTGTTGGACTTACGGACCACGTAGTCGATGTGAAGACTGATCTGGTTCGGGTTGTCCTTGGAGGGCCTGGCCTCGACCTTTTGAACGTCCACGCGAGGCTCCCAACGACTGAGAGCTTCGCGGACCATCATCTCGGCCTCGTGGCGGGTTCGCTGAGAGTTCGTCTTGAACACCAGATCCTGGAGGGCGCAGCCGAACTCAGGGAGCATCGGACGCTCGCCGGGCTGGGTGTTCAGAATGATGTGCACGCACTGGAGGATGTTCCGCTCGTACTGCGAGAGCGACACGCCAGCCCCATCGGGCCGGGGTCGAACTGGAAAACTCCATCCTCGTCCAAGGAACTCGCGACTCAAGACGCCCCTCCTGTGCGCGGGTCAACCGTCGCTGCCTGGCGTGAGCGGCGGCGAAGGCGGGCAGCAATTTTGCGGGAGATCAGCCCCTCAACGCAAGGCGCCGAGAGCCTTTGTCGGCAGGCCGATTGTCAAGAAGACTCGCACGCCGTGCTGCGTTTGCCGAAAGGTGGCAGCCGTGGCCGCCGCGAGGAGTGCTATTCGCCTGATCCGTCGGTGTTCGAGGAGAACTCGAAATCGGTCACGTAGCCCTTGGGCCCAATGATGTGACGGGCGGCGTGCACCGTGTATTTCCCGGTGTAGTCGCCGAGGAGCTTCAGGTTGACGGTGGACCCCGGAACGATCGCCGGGTTCCCCACCGCGCGGCCGCTCCCTTGAAGGAACTGCCCCGCCCGCCCGGAGATCAACGCCTTGGCGAGCGCGTTCGCTTCACCCTGGTTGGCCACCGGAAAGCTCGTCACATAGGCGGTCGCATCGCCGAACGCCTTCTTCGCCAGGTCGGCTCCGAGATTGTTGCCCCCGCCCTTGCTGACGTCGCCCGTCTTCGCCTTCCCGGTGATCTCCTTCTTCTGGAACATGTCCCAGCCGCGGACGATCACCTCGGAGACCTGAGAGATGGCGTTGAGGCGCATCCGACAGTCGATGAGCTCAATCTCGTACCCCAGCTCGATCTCGGCTCCACCCGACCCGGGCTTCTTGAAGCTGATCTTGCTGTCGTCGATGGAGACCTCGTACCCGTTGCGACGGGCCAGTGCCTTGATGAACTCACCGTTGGAGACGTTGTTCTGCAGGACGTACGGTCGCGTCTCAGAGGTGGAGTCCACGTCTGCCGAGAGGCCTACCTCCGCTGCGATCGCGGCGACGATGTCGGAGTCCTTGATTTCCTCCCAGAACCGCACCGCAGTGCCGCGCTTGAGGCGATGGAGGCGGTCCATCCCTCGCACCACCAGGGACGCCGGAGCACCTTCGGGCCAGCGAGGTTCCAGAGCGATGCACTCTCCCTTGAAGAGGGTCTCATTGCCGTCGTCGGCGTGGCCGAGATCGACCTGCATCGTGTCGCCGATCTTGTGACGGGCGCCGCTCAGCACGCCCCTCGCCACCTCGGCGAACTCGATCGTGCAGGCGTCGATCTTGTCCATCTCCATGTCGACGACGATGGCCGAGATCTCCATCCCGTCCGAGGCCTTGATGGTCTCGTCGTCGATCTTGATCGAGAAGTCGGCGTAGTTGTGATCAGCCATCGGATGCTCCGAGTCTGCGCGTCGGGCCCTTGCCCGGCTCGCCGGGGGTCAGCGGATGCGCGGGACGCGGAGGACTGCGCCAGGAGTCAATCCCAGCGGGTCCTCGATGTTGTTCGCTTCAGCGATGGGACGCCACTTGCTCGGGTCGTCGTACGCCTCGAGCGCGATGGAGTGCAGGGTGTCGCCGGGGCGAACGCGGTGCACCTTCTCGTGGTCGGGCGACTGAAGCCGGATCCGGTCCTTCTGCTGCTGCTCGGTGGCGTACTCCGTGAGGCTGACCTTCATCTCGGCACGCACAGGCACGCCGTTGCTGTTGAAGGTCTTGTACGTCGTGCTGAACGAAGTGAGGTTCCAGGTCAGGGTCGCGCCACCCTTGCGGTGGTACCAGGACTTGCCGCCCCAGAAGAACTCGATGATCGGCGGACCGTGGGTCTCGTCCTTGACCATCGAGAGTTCCTCGATGCCCTGGGTGATGTCCCGGACGTCGCTGTCGTCTTCGTACGTGTCGAAGAACAGCGTCATCTCGAGCTTCATCGCCTTGCCGCCCTTCCACTCCACGAGGGGAAGGTCGAGGGTGTGATCACCCTTCTTTTCGGCCCAGTCGGCGGCCTTGCTCAGTGAGATGGTCTCGGGGTTGAACTGGACCTCATAGTCCCCCCCACCCTTGACCTTGAAGACGGCTTTCTTGAGTGACGACATCGCGGGCTCCTGTTCGTGGTGCTACGCGTGCGGCGAAGGAGTCCCTTTCAGGACTCCTCGACGCCGTGGTGATTGAGAGTGATGGACTCGAACGCGAGTTCGGAGCCGCCAGAGTTGAAGGACGGGCCTTCCCAGGACTTCGGCCAGGCTTCCTTGAGCTTCCAGCTCTTCAGAGTCGACTGGCGGTCGTCGTCGAGGAGGCGAATGACGACAGTGCGGCGCAAGCTCTCCTTGCCTCCACCCTTGTCGTTGGTCACGACCTGACGCCACCACTTGTAGAGGGCGCCTTCGGCGTCCACTCCGCGCTTGAGCGTCACGGGTCCCCAGGACACCCGTCCAGGTGCCTTGTAGGTGCGGTCGTTCACACCACCTTCTTTGATCTCGAACTCCTCGACATCGCCCTTGATGCCACCGATCTCGTTGAACAACGCCTTGACGCCGTCATCGCCGAGTTCGACGTGGAAGTTGAAATTGCCGAAAGGATCGTCGTAGTCCGAAGCCATCGTGTACCTCCGCCCGCTTACTGGGACGCGTCTCCGTGAGTGAGTTGCAGGTGAACGAACTCGTTGGTCTGCACAGGCTTGACCCAAACGTCAACGATGAGCATACCGGCGTCCACCACTGCGGACGGGTTGTTCTGTTCGTTGGCGACGACGAGATACGCCTCACTGGCGGAATCCCCGTCGAGGGCTCCGAGCTCCCACAGGTCGTGCAGGAAGAACTCGACGTCCTCCCGGACGCGCCGGCGTAGCGAATCGGTGTTGGGTTCGAAGACGGCCCACTGACTCTCGACTTCGATCTGCTTGCCGATGTAGCCGATGAGGCGCCGCACATTGATGTATTGCCAGTTGGGGTCGTCGCACTGCGTACGCGCTCCCCAGACCAGTACGCCCCGACCCGTGCGGGTCTGGAACATGTTCACCGACGCCCGCTGGAGCAGGTTTCCGGGGAACTCGTCGACGTTGATCGCAAGGTCCGCGACGCCCTTGACGACCTCGTTGGCCGGGGGCTTCATGACCCCGACGGGGCCATTCTCGTCGTCAGATCGCGAGTAGATCCCGGCGACGGCACCGCACGGTGGAACCACGAGGCCTCGCTCCGTGGTCACCCAGGGCCAGTACACGCCGAGGCACGACAGGTCCGTCTCGCGACGCCGCAGAAGACGCTGGGTCTCCATCATCGCGTCGCAGGTCAAACTCACGGCCAACGGCACCCCGTCGAAGCGCTGGTTCGCCCACCGCTCTTCGCGGTACCACTCCCCCACCACGCGGCGCGGGGTGAGCTCGAGGCGACCGACGTGTCCAGCCGACGCCTGACGCGCCCGCTCCTCCTCGACGATCAGCTTCCACGGCGGAGAGGAGTCCCCAACCAGGAACCGGTTTCCAGTGCGCTTGCAGAAGCTTGCGCCCAGCGACCAGACCTCGGGGACGAGGTGCGGATGCTGGAGCCAGAGTTCGGGGAAGGCGTACTGGTTGACGGAGCCGCGTCCGTAGTCGTCCGTGCGCTCGAGAGCCCACGAGTAGAACGCGAGCAGCGCAGCATCTTCGCGCTTCTCTTCCATCGTCTCCGGGTCTTCGTCCTCGGGGAGGTTGTCGAAGTCCAGGGGCGGGATGTGGAAGAGCAGGTCGAGAATGTGAAGAGTCTTTCCTCCGTTGAGGAAGAACGCCCGAGCCACCGAGGGCTGCCGCGTGCGGTACTCCCCGGCGAAGTGCTCGTCACGCCACTCGTCGAGCTGTCGATGGCGAATCGCGTAGGCGCACTCCACTCCATCTTCCGAGCCCGGGAGGCTCTCGAGAAGCAGCGACTGCACCGACTCCGGTGGAAGGTCGAGGGCGACGGGGTCCAGCGGAACGGGCGAGATTCGCACGCGCAGGAAGCAGCCCACGTCCGTCCGCACCACCGTGTCGGGGTGCGCGGGGGGCTCTGGCAAACCCAGTACGAGCCCCGGTCGGTGCTCTACGGGCAGTGCGCTGCTCTCAGCGATGGCCATCCATCCTCCGCCGGGGTTTCATCCCGGAAAAAAGTGACGGTTCTCCGTCAGTCAGGAAAAGCTGCTGTTGATCTTCTTGTTGATCTCAGCAATTTCCTTCGCCCACCGGTGCCTCTCCTTGTGAGAGAGACGCATGATTTCTTCAGGCGCCCAGTGGAAGTGATATGCGACGTACGCTACCTCCTGGTACAGCTTGTCCAGGGGGTAGCGAACTATTCCCCCAGGCTGCCGAACTCCTTCTCGAAGCCGTGGCCACAGCTCGGGCACTTGATGCGAACCGAGACTTCGTCTTCATTGATGCGGTTGTAGAGCTCTTCGAGGTAGCGCAGGTCCGCAGCGAACAGGTTCTCGATGACGCCAGTGTTCATCGACTCCATCGTTCCCAGACGCTTCACCACCCGCGCCAGCAGCACGATGATCATGAACGCCTTGTTCCGCATCACGCGGGGGTCCGTAAGGGGGATGATCTCGTCCTTGGCGTTGGCCAAGCGCATCACGCCCTGCTTGTGCAGGTTGCCTTCCTTGTCGATGTACCCCTTCGGAAGGGTGAACTCGTACTCGGTCTTCAGCTCCATGATCCGGGAAACCTCTCAGCGTCGTCCATTAGGGCCCGAGCACGCCATGCGCCCGGGCCGCTCCGTAAGAATCAGCCCAACTCCACCCACTCGACCGCGAGCTCGAGCTTCTCGACAGCAGTCTCACCTGCGCCGGCGACCAACGCGGGAGCTTCCCAGCTCACCGGCCAGGCCTTGTAGAAGTTGTAACGAACCTGCTCGCTGCCATCGTGATCGAGAATGATCACGCTGCCATCGCGCTTTTCGTAGTCGCCCTCGCCGACTTCCTTGCGCCAGTCAAAGAGCGCGGTCTCGACGGTGTAGCCCATCTCGAGCACGAGATTGGTGAAGGAGATGCGGCCGGGCTTGCGGCGAATCGAGCGGTCTCCGCCGAATCGGTACTCGATCATGTCCTGCTTGCTGGCAAGGCCAGACATGGACTTGAAGTACCCGGCGTTCACGCCTTCGATTTCGATGAGGAACCGGTAGTTACCGAGTTGCTTGTCGTCTGCCATGGGTCTCTCCCTCAGGGGCCGGTGCTATCAGCCAGGTGGGGATGGGCTGAAGTCAGGACCACCTGACCTCGGCCACCGCGATCTCAAACTTTTCGATTGTGACGGCGCTGCCGTCGGCGCTGAACTCTGCCCCGGCCCACCCCACTGGGAACGCCGCGTAGAAGTCCCAGCGGCGCACTTCGGACTTGTCGTTGTCGAGAAGGATGATGGATCCGTCCCGCTTGACGTCGTCCTTGCCCTCGATCGCTTCCTGGACCCAGTCTAGGAGGTCCATGTTGATCGTGAGCCCGCGCGTGAGGCTGATGTTTTCGTAGTCCACGGGGCCCATCTCGTACTCTCGCCGAGGCGAGTTTCCGGTGGTCACGTCCCGCTTTTCGATCTTCACTCCGCCGCCGCTGATTCCATTGAATCCGGCCACCACTTCGGTGCCACCATCAGTGACCCCGGTGATCTCGAGGAGGAAGTTGTAGTTACCGAAGAGATCTTCGGTGAGATTGTCGCTACTCATCGGTTTGTCCTCTCGCCGGGAGCCCGGTCAAGGCTCAGGGAACGAAAGGGTGAAAAGGACAGGCCCCCGCCCCGTGTGGGGACGGGGGCCCGCAATGAGCAAAAGCTCAAAAACTCGCTTAGGAGCGCTTGACCTGCTCGACAGCGATCTCGATCTTCTCGATCGCCATGCCGGACTGGTCGGCGCTCATCTCCGGGACGTACCACTTGCAGGGCCAGCCCTCGAAGAACTCGTAACGGGCGACTTCGCCGTCACCGTCGTGGTCGAGGATGATCACCGCGCCGGAGCGACGGTCGATGTTTCCCTCTTCGATGGACTTGCGCCACTCCCAGAGGTCGTCGGTCGCGGTGTAGCCACGCTCGAGGACGATGTTGGAGTACGTGGTACGGCCAGGCTTCTTGCGGACACGGATGTCGTTGCCCTGCTTGAACTCGATGATCTCCGTCTCGGAGTCCATGCCGCTCACGCTCTTGAAGCCGCCAACCACCACGGCGGTGTCGCCGACGATGCCCTCGATCTCGAGGAGGAAGTTGAACGCGGCGTACAGCTCTTCAGTAATTCCGGGATTTGCCACCTTATGTCTCCTTTTAGAAAGGTGTCGGCCCGAGGGCCGGTTGGGCCCCTCTCATCACGAGAAGGTGCACCATCTTAGATCCGATCCACACTTCGTGGGGCGGATTTCTTTGAGGCTTGAACCTTCTGCGCCCCGCTCAAGAGAACGAGGCGCAAAAAGCGTCCGACAAACGCCGGACTGAGAAGCGAACCAGGTCCGACGCGATGCATCCGAAGATGCACCGCGCCGGACAAGGAATCACTACTCCGAGATGGCGGCTCCGCCGTCCCACTGGCCGATCTTGAAGACCACGAACTCCGCGGGCTTCACCGGCGCAATGCCAATCTCGATGTTCACGTAACCGGCATCCACCTCTTCGGGCGGGTTGGTCTCCTCGTCGCACTTGACGTAGAAGGCCTGCTCGGCGGTCTTCCCAACGAGCGCGCCGGAGGCCCACACGCGGCTGAGGAAGGCCCAGATGTTGCGGCGCAGACGCGCCCAGAGGCGGTGGTCGTTGGGCTCGAAGACGGCCCACTGACTTCCGGTCTGGATGGTCTTCTCGATCATGATGAACAGGCGCCGGACGTTGATGTACTTCCAGCTCGGGTTGCTCAGGGTCGAGAGGGTGCGCGCGCCCCAGATGCGGATACCGCGGCCACCGAAATCACGGATGACGTTGATACCACGCACGTTGTAGGCGGCCTGCTCACGGCTGTTCACGTTGTACGCGAGGCCGGTGATGCCGGCGACGGTCTCGTTGGCCGGGGCCTTGTGGACACCGCGGGTGCCATCAACGCGGGCGTAGACGCCAGCGATGAAGCCCGACGGCGGAACCGCGACCTCGCTCTTGAACGACTTGTGCTTGTCGTTGAAGGGGTTGGTCACCGTCACCCACGGCACGTACAGCGCGCCGTAGCCACGATCCGAAGCGGGCAGCAGCCCGTTCTTCTCGATGTCTTCGCCGGCCATCCGGTCCTTGGGACCGTCGAGAACGGCGAACACATCCGCGCGCATCTCGCAGTACTCGAGGATCTCCTTCTGCTGGTTGTACGTGAGGCCGGGGCCACACATGATCTGGATGTCGTTCTCCAGATCGTCGAACGCGCCCAGGCCGTCACGCGGCTTGGCCGGGTTCACCAGCGGAATGGAGCTGTCTTCGGCGCACATCAAGTAGGTGTAAGCGATGCCGCCACCGTTCTTGAAGAAGCCGGAGACGCCCATCACGAAGTTGAACACCTCGGGGATGTTCAGGAACTCGATGTAGAGAGCGTCGAGCTTCTCCTCGTCGCCCTTCAACGCGCCCTGCCCGTTGATTTCGACGATGTACTCCTCGAAGGCGGTGCGGTTGAAGTTGTTGAACTGGGTCGGGTTCGTGACCTTGGCCGGTCCCACGGTGAAACGGGTGAGACCCGCCTTCACGCTGACATCATCGCCGCCGAAGGCGTCGAGAACGTCGTTCACGGTGGAGGGGTTGTACTTCTCCAGCGCGCCCTTCGTGGTGAGCTCGTCGATGATGGACGCGACCTTGGTCTTGTCCTTCACGAGCAGGCGGCCCTTGGTGTCGACATCGGCTGAGGTCATTTCGACCTTGCCCTTGCCGAGCTCGACCGTGGCGTTGTCGCCCTTGACCGTGACCTTGGGCTTGAGGCCGAAGAGGCCACCAAACTTGTTGAGGTCCGTCACGTCGCCAGCATCGAGCCCGAGAGAGCTGATGAGGCTTCCGACGTCAGCGACCTTGGCCTTGGCGTCAGAGATGACGTCGCCAGGGAGACGACGCAGCTGCGACTCACCCTTGCTGTTGGACCAGCTGACTTCAGAGAAGCCACTGACAGGAACAACACCGATGAATGCGGCGTTTGACGTCGACGCCGCCTCAAGGGGCTTCGCGCCTGAGTCGATCTCCTGGATGTACACACCGGGTGTCTGATAGTTGGGCATCTAGCCTCACTCCTCCGTTATTGGGCGGGTCCTGAGGGACGAAGCGTCCCTCGCAGTAAGTCGCGCGGGTGCGCGGGTGGTGAACGTTTTCGGGTCTGGGCGCTGTGGACCGCCCCGCTCCGGCAGGCCCTCCCGAACGTTGTGGATGCCGCGCGCCACGGGCTCCTTACGGAGCAAGGCAGGGCGCGGTTCTTCTGAAACGTTGCTCCTCCAGAGCAGGAACCAGGACACCGGCAGCATGCTGTCCGGGTCGTCGTCCCAAGGACCGGAACGATACCGGATTCGCCGAAAGTGATCATCGACGCCTTTGATTTCGTCCCGGGACTCTGCGAACTCCTCCTGGCGACGGCGCGCTCGGGCCATGACCCGGGCGCCTCGCTCCCGCGATTCGAACGCGATGGCGCTCGCTGCGAGGCCCACGACGCAGCGCACGCGGCCCTCGCGGCCCCTTGTGCGGGCTGCGATTCGAGACTGGGCTGGGTTGAGGGTGTCGTCCACAGGGACGGCGAGGGTACCGAGGGGGGCCGGGGGCTCCAAGGCCACCAGGGGAAAAGCGGTCAAAACTCGGCTGATTACGCCTCGGTGGAGACCTTCGGGCCCTTGATGTTCACCATGGCCGATGCCTTGAGGTCAAAGTTTCCGCCGGCCTTCTTGTCGAAGTTTCCGCCGGCCTCTTCGCTCGAGTTCGCGCTGGCCTTCATCTCGATGTTGGCGCCCGCCTCGACGCTGAACGCGCCGTCCGCGCACTTGAACGTGATGTCGCCCGTACTCATCCAGGCGATGAGCTTGTCCGGCGTCTTCATGTCCATCGTCGTCGCTTCGTCCGTGGAGTAGATGCTGATGAACTCGGATCCGCTCTTGTCGTTGAACGTGAGCTTGTGCAGGTTCCGGGACCAGAAGATGCGCTCGTCGTTGTTCCCATCGGCGTTGTCGAACGGGACCTTGTCCTTGCCGTTGTGCAGTGACCCGACCACGACGGGCAGGTCGGGGAAGCCGTGCACGAACTTGAGCAGGACCTCGTCGTCAGGCTCGGGCAGGCAGGCCCAGCCGAACTCGACCCCGGACATGAGCGTCTTCACCCGCGCCCAGTTGGCCAGGATTTCTCCGGACGGGACCGTGTACTGCACCTGCACGCGGTAGATGCCCTCAGGATCCTTGTTGTCGGTGACGAGACCGATGAGGGACCCCACGATGGGCTCGAAGTGCGGGTTGTACGGAGGAAGCGCCATGGAGGACTCCGGGGTCAGTCGCCTCGATTAACGGGTCGGGGCAACCCTTCTTGTGTCTCTGCGGAGGAAAAGAGGCCCAGACCCTTGTCTGCTTGCTCTCTTCTGGTTCCTGCCCTGTGGCCAGGTCGGGCGAGCCCGTGGGAGAGCGGTGAGAGCGCTCGGGACCGGGGAGCGCAAGAAGCCACGAGGGACGCGTATGTCGCATACGCAACCGAGTGAGCGACGCAGCGATCGCCGCTCCCGTGCGCTCTCAGTTCATGTTGACCATGGCGCCCTTGATGTTCACCTGGCCGCCACCCTCGATGTTGTTGTTCGCGCCGGCCTTCGCCTCGAAGTTCGCGCCGGCTTCCTGCTTGGTGTCGGCGCTGGACTTCATGGAGATCTCCTTCGCCTCGACGGTCCAGTTGTTCGTCGCTTCGAAGGTGATGTCGCCAGAGCTCTTGAAGGAGATGAGCTTCTCGGCCGTGTCCATCACGATCTCGAGACCGCCCGACGTGTCACGCAGGGTGATCTTCTCGGCTCCCGACGTGTCGTCGATCTCGATGACGTGGCCGGATCGCGAGACCAAGGTGCGGATGTTGTTCTCGCCGTCGGCGTTGTCGAAGGGGGGCTTGTCCTTCCCGTTGAACAAGGCACCCAGGATGATCGGCTCGTTCACGTTGCCGTTGACGAAGTCGATGAGAACTTCGTCGTTGACCTCGGGGTAGATCACCCAGCCCATGGCGTTTCCGGCCATCGGGAAGGCCATGCGAGCCCAAGCGGACAGGGTCTCGCCCCCGAGCCACGGAAACTGCACCTGAATGCGTCCGTACCCCTCGGGGTCCTTGTTGTCGGTGACGATCGCCTCGATGACGCCGTAGAAGGTCGAAGCGCGTCCGACGGTCCAGTCCTGGGCCATAACTACCTCCGGGGGGGCCGCTCAAGGCCCAAACCGATACGGGTCAAGTGTCCCGCTCGGCTGGGGCACTGTCAATGAATGATCCGTGGCCATCGCTCACAGGCTCGACCTCGCCGGACTACCGCGCGGAGTCGTCGTCGTCGCCGGCCGAGTCGTCGTCGTCGCCCTGAGGCGCGCGCGCGGGCGCACCAGGCAATCCAGGAACCTCCGGCCACACGAGTCCTGCGACACCCGACAGCGGAGCGCATGGGGTCAAGGCGACGGTCGCGGCCTGCGTGCTCACCAGCACCTGCTGGTAGGGGAAGATGTCGGGCGCCCGCGAGACCTGGCCGAAGAGGGTCAACTCCACGTCGGCGCCCTGCTCGGCTGCGATGGACCACTGCGGCAGAGACACTCCGAGGGGACGATCCTCCCCCTTCACGGAGATGTTCTCCTGGCTCTTGTAGTGGTGGTAGTACCGATGGTTGGCGACCTGGAGCGCCATGGACGCGCGGTCCGGGTAGGTCTCACGCCCGCGGTCGAGATCGTCGAGCAGCGCGCCCATCAGCGTGGGGCAGAGGTCAGCGGGGTCGATGTCCTGGGCAGGGTCCTGCCACGGCGCAGTTCCCGCTCCGTCGTTGTCGGGGAGGATCCCCTCGCCGTGCTGGGAGCGCTCGTAGAGCCGGGATGCGTACGCACCAGGCGTCAGCAGTTCTCCCCCTTCGAAGGTTCCGCCTTCGGCTCCGGGGACCGCGGCACGAAAGACGCCGTCGGCAGGCGCGGAGTCGCCGGTCACCTCGATGAGGGTGTGAATGGCTCGGTAGACGCCCTCCCCGCCGAAGGCGTCGCGCGCAGCGCCGCCGATCTCCTGGCAGACGTAGGACACCCAGCTGGGCGGGCGTGCAGCCGGATCCAGACTCAACACGTCGTCCATGTAGACCTGCATGTCAGCCACATCGAGCATGAAGCGCGTGTAGGCGTCACACGTCACGTCTTGATCCGCACCGACGAGCACCACCTCGAGCATGTCGCGGGCCGCAGAGCCGCTGATCGCAGGATCGGTCGACACGCGATGCACGAAGCCCTGGACCTGATATGCGCCGCCGGCCGGGAAGGCCGACTCCCCTTCGGGAACGTCCAGCGGCCCCCACCAGGTCTGCATCCAGACCCCCGCATTGCCGCACCCCGCGCTGAGCGTGAGGAGGACGAGGATTCCAGGGATGGTGAGTGAGCGTTGCATCAGCGTGGTCCGTCTGCCGCACGAGCGGCGGTCGCGATCCTACCAGAGGCCTCGACCGGTGCGGATCAGCCCGCCGGGACTCGGCGCGTTGACGCCGCCCGCAGCGCCTCATCCAGCTCGGCCCTGGCATCGGCCTCGGCCCCGAGATGATCTGCGATCGCCTCCAGAGCATCGGCAGGACTCGGGGCCTCGGGACCCGTGGGGACGAGGGCACCCGCGATCTCGTCGCAGTTCGCGATGAACGCTGCGGTCCGCTCCTCGGTGCGCGCCGCGAGCTCCTTGCCGCCGGTGGCGAGTCTCTTCCGATTCAGTGCCTCGATCTCGGACGCAGCCTCCTCCAGCGCAGTGAGAGTCGCTGCGGCCCGCTCCGACGGAAGATCGCTCCCGCGCACCGCCGACCGTGCCCTCTCGTAGGCGGGCTGCCAGTGCGGAGCCCCGCCCACGGTGGACTGCAGCGCAGCGAGTCGGGCCTCCCCCGTGCTGCCCACTTCCCCCTGACGCCGACCGAAACGCAGAGCCCCGACCGCGGCGAGCCCGAGCGCGACGGCTCCGCCGAGGGCAAGGGCTGAGATGGGAGTCCCCCAGGTCAGAAGCCCCAGAGGGACCATCAGCGCGGTCGCGGCCCCGGCGATCGCCGCGAGGACCTTCGCGGCGGAGGAGAGACTTGTGCCATCAGCCTTCGATGGCGCCCTCGCCCCCTCGGCCAGCGCGCCCCTGCGCTCGGCGTCACGGCTCGCGGCGGCCTGCCGGCGAGCGGACTCCTGCTCCTGACGACGCTGCTCGAAGTCACTCACATCAGCCTCCCGAGCCCAGCGACGCCGTCGCGCTCGACACCTCGATGATGACACACTGATACCGAGTGATTCCCTCTCCCCAGGCCCGCACTTCGCCGCAGTCGAGCGTCTCCGAACAGGTGACGCGCTACTGGCTCCTCACGCGCAGCTTCGTCGTGAACGACATTCGCAAGCGGTACGTGGGCTCCTTGATGGGGTTCTTCTGGACCGTGGTTCAGCCCCTTATCGAGCTGGTCACCTACACGTTCGTGTTCACGGTGATCCTGCTCGTGAGGTTCGAGCCCCACTACGACACGGCGACCAACGCGCTCTACCTCTTCTGCGGGATGATCGGCTGGCTCGCCCTGTCCGAGAGCCTCTCACGATCGGTGGACCTGGTGCGCGAGAACGCCCACCTGATCAAGAAGCTGAGCTTTCCTCCCTCGGTCCTCGTCGCCTCGGTGGTGCTCTCCGAGGGATTCTCCGCCGTGGTGCGCATGGCCATGCTGCTCGCGGCCGCGCTGCTCGTGTCCCAGGGCATCACCTGGCACGCGCTGCTCTTCGTGCCGGTCCTGTTCCTGCAGATGCTGTTCACCATGGGGCTGTCGATGCTCCTTGCCACCACCCAGGTCTACTTCAAGGACACCCGGCATATCCTGGGGCCGGCCCTGCTGATCTGGATGTTCATCACACCGATCTTCTACCCAGCGAGCCTGTTCCCGAAGCAGTTCGCGCCGCTCTTGATGCTCAACCCCCTGAGCCACCTGATCGGGATCTACCGGGAGCTCGTGCTGAACCACGTGGTCCCGCAGTGGGGCTCGGTCCTGATCTTCACCACGATGGCCGCCACGACCTTCGTCCTCGGTGCCGTGACGTTCTACCGCCACAGCAAGCGGTTCCCCGACCTGGTGTGACGAGGCCCGTGGATTCCCGGCCGCGCCGAACAAAGCAGCCCTTGCCCGAACAAAGGCCGGGCCACCAGCGACCCGACGGGCGCGCATTCGCCCTTGAGGGTGCTCGTGTGCCCTCGTTAATTTCTCCCCCGTTCATGCGCATCAGCGTCCCCCTTCTTCTGCTTCTCCTGGTCGCCGGCTGCGCGCCGCCGCCGCCGCTCACCCCTGTTCCCGTGCCGACGCCGGGGGATGACGACGACGACGCGCCCTTGGGCCCCCGCCCCACCCTGGGAACCTTCGCGGCTGCGATGCGCGGCGAGGTGGACGACACCGGAGCGCCGAGCCTCATCGCCACCAAGAGCGAAGGCACCTTCCAGTTTCTCTACTGGGAGGAGGACGCAACGACCCCCCTGTGTCGGCAGCGTCTCCCCTTCCGCGCCGAGTCCCGCTTCGGGCCCCTCACCGCCGCGAGCTGCGGGGGCTGCAGCGGCATGATCGAGATGACCGAGGTGCTCCCGGACGGCACGCCTCTCGACGGTGAAGAGCCTGAGGACGCCTGCTCCCCAGAGATCCTCGCGGGGGCGGACCTCTCGTTCCTGCTCACTGGGGACTCCTCCGTCCAGGGACGCGTGAGCGACTTCTCGCACATGGCGCTGGTGAGGCTCGAGGCCCTCGGCGAAGAGGACTGGCTGCTGACACCCGAGGGCGTCCACGTGGAGGAGCTCATCGCGACCTACGACGCCGCAGGGCTGCACGCCACGCACCTGGCCATGGTGCGTCCCTCCGGCTGGCTCGGTGAGCACGGCGGCCTCGACTCCATCGCGAGTCCCTGGGGCATCCAGGGCTGGCTGCCGATGTTCGTGGTCTATCGGGATGCCGACCGGCCGCTCGACGCGGACCATCTGCCGGGGGACGTCTTCCTCTCCTCGTTGTGGCAAGTGGCCCTGGCCCAACCCACGCCAATCCAGAGCCCGGGGAACGACGCGGCGGCCGTGGAGTAGACCTCCGCTCCCTCTGGGGCCCGTGGCGCCGGCCGACCCACGCCGCGGCTATCGTTCGGTCGATGACCGGTTCCTCCAGTTCCTCCGTCGCGGTGACCGCCGACGGCCTCGGCAAGCGCTTCGACATCTACCCGTCGGATCGCGCGCGCCTGCTCGAGTTCTTCGGAAACCGAAGTCATCACAAGGAGTTCTGGGCTCTTCGGGACGTCTCCTTCGCCGTGCCTCGCGGGACCGCCTTCGGCGTCGTAGGGGCGAACGGAGCAGGGAAGTCGACCCTCCTTCGCCTCCTCTCCGGCGTGAGTCAGCCCACTGAGGGCACGCTGGATGTGGACGCCCGCCTGTCGGGCCTGCTCGACCTCGGCCTGGGCTTCCACCCGGACTTCACCGGACGCCAGAACATCGCTCTGAACTGTTCGGTGCTCGGGATGGGCGACGAGCAGGTGCAAGCCCTCACCCCCCCGATCATGGAGTTCGCCGAGCTCGAGGAGTTCATCGAGTACCCCGTGCGTACCTACTCCGCCGGCATGCAGCTGCGGCTGGCCTTCGCCATCGCGGCGCACATGGACTACGACGTGATCTTCATCGACGAGGTTCTCGCGGTCGGCGACCAGTATTTCCAGCGCAAGTGTGTGCTGAAGATCGAGGAATTCCTCGCCGAGGGGCGCACCCTGGTGATGGTGAGTCACGACCTCCACTCGATTCGATCGCTTTGCAGCAACGTGCTCTGGCTTCACGGGGGGCGGGTGGTGCACCAGGGCCCCACGAACGAGGTGGTCAATGCCTACGTCGACGTGGCGCGGGACAAGGAGGGCCGGATCAAGGCCCGCCTCTTCGGAGGAGCCAACAGCGCGCAGAGCCGAGCGATGGCGAGCCGGGTCGCCACCGAGGCGAGCGGAGACCAGCCCCCAGTCCCCTCCCCGGTGCTCACCCCCGACTCGGAGATCCCCTACTACGCCACGTCCGAAGACCAGAGCTTGCGCGAGGCGGTGATCCGGGCAGTGAACCAGCCCCAGCGGCTCCAGGAGGAGTGGGACCGGAGCGAGTCGACCCAGGACTACGAGGAGACCCACGGCGAGCGACCGATCATCACCGGCACCGGCGAGATCCGGATCCTCGAGGTCCGCACGCTGAATGCCGCTGGCGAAGAGACGGACGCCTACGCCACGGGAGAGAGCGTCACCATCGCCACGACGTTCAAGACGCTGTCTCCGGTCGAGGACCCCATCCTCGGGGTGGCGTTGTTCCGCAACGACGAGGTCTACATCTACGGGCCCAACACCCGCTTCGACCGGATCGAGGCGATGCGCGGCACGTACGACGGCGTCTACACCTACTTCATCCACTACCCCACGATGCCGCTCCTCACGGGCACCTATCGGATCTCAGTGGCTGCCTTCGACAAGCACCACCTCAAGCCCCACGTCTGGCACAACCAGCTGTACGAGTTCAAGGTGACGTGCCCGCGTGAGGATCATGGGGTCATCGAACTGGCCCACGAGTGGGGTCTGGTCAGGCACATCTCGGGGCCCGGAGAGGCGCTGCCGTGACGCGCGTCCTCCTCATCGGCACGGGCCCGCTCCCCGAGGATGGTCCGCGCGAGTTGGGCTTTCCGCAGCTCCGCGCCCGCCAGTTCCTCCGCCCGCTGCTCGGCGCCGGCCACGACGTCCTCTTCGTCTCCCTGACCCGCCGGGATCTCCTCGCCCCCGGCGACCAGCTCGCCGTCGAGACCCCCGTGACCCGCCAGGTCGAGGTCCACGGAGTCTCGAGGAGCTACTCCATGGCCGTCGTGCTCCCGGACGAACCCGGTCGGTTCCTCCGGGCTCGGGATCTGCGCCGCGAGTTCGGGCCGGACGTCATCGTCACGGCCGGCCCCTTCCTCCCCATGGCCGCCGGAGCCCGGGCCGCCGGCGATGAGCCTCTGTGGGTCGACGTCCCTGGGGACCCCATGTGCGAGGCCCAGGCCAAAGCGCTTCGGTCCGGGAGCACCGACCCCATCCACCGCTACCGCCAGATGCTCAGCCAGGCACTGGCCCGGGGCGACCGCTTCTCGGTGATCTCCAAGACCCAGCGCGGATCACTCATCGGCGCGCTGGGGTTTGCGGGGCGTCTCACCGGTGATGCCGTGGGCGACGAGCTGGTCCACGTGGTGCGTGGCTCCGTGGAGGGTCTCCCCCAAGCCCCCGATGCTCCCCTGCCCGAAGCGTTCCCCGAGCTGCCGGCCCACGCGCTTCCCGTCCTGTTCTGTGGGGGCTACAACAACTGGCTCGACGGGGAGACCCTCCTCGACGGACTCCTCCGCGCCATGGACTCCAACCCGCACCTGCACTACGTGTCCACCGGCGGCGCCCTGCCGGGCCACGACGAGAGCACCTACCACCGCTTTCGGGACGGGGCGGCTGCGAGCCCCCACGCCGCCCGCTTTCACTTCTTGGGCTGGGTCCCCCTCGAGACGCTTCCGGCGATCTTTGCGCGGTCCTGGCTGACTCTGAGCGTCGACCGCCCGTGCTACGAGGCCGAGTTCGGAGCGCGCACCCGCATCCTGGAGTCGCTGGAGCGGGGCGTCCCCGTGTGCAGCACCGACCTGTGTGATCTCACCCGTGAGCTGGCGGAGGCGGAGCTGATCCACACGGTCCCCGTGGGGGACTCGGTGGAGGTCGCCCGCACCCTGGTCGGCCTCGCCGACGGGAGCGTCCCCATGCGGGACGGAGCTCGGTGGAGCGATGCCCGCGATCGGTACGGGCTGGACGCGACGACCGCGTCGCTGCTGGAGTGGGTGGCCTCGCCGCGCCGTGCGCCCGGAGGGGTGCCCGTCGACTTCCTCGAAGACTCATGGCAGGAACTCGCCAGGCTTCAGGACCGGCTCGAAGAGGTGTGGAAGAGCCCTACTTGGAGGACGCTCGGGCGGGTGCACCAGCTGCTGAAGCGCCTGCGCTGACCGCAGCGGACGTCACTTCTCCGGGTCGTCCCCCAGCTCGCCGGGCCACTCCTGGGCCACCGGCCACTCGCCGCTCAGCGCGACCAGGTCCTCGATGCGCCGCGCCGTGACCTCCGAAGACTCCCGGGTGGACGCGGTGTGCTCCATCATCTGGAGCTGCACGTGGGCCATGCGCGCCTGGAGCCGGAGCCACTCGGCGAACGGACGCACCATGCCCAAGCCCAGGGCTGCACCCAACGCGGCCCCAGCGAGCGGCTCCCAAGATGGCTGGTGGTCCCAGCCCCCGCGAAAGTCGCTCCACAGGTATGCGAGCACGCCGAAGGAAAAGGCGGCGCCGACCATGCCGGCGGCCTCGCTCCAGGTGGCGCGCTTGTAGAGCAGCTCCGCCTGAAGCCTCACGAGGTCGGCGGCCTTTCGGCCGTTCTCGTCGCCGAGATCGGGCAGAAGACTCATGGCTGCAGGCCAACCGGTGGAATCACGCAGGAACCTCCTGAGCGGCCTCCGCTTCGAGGCGCGCCATCAACGCCTCTGACTCTACCTTCCAGCGCGGCTTCACGTTGCCGTGCCCAGAAGCCTGAAGAGCGGACTCCACGCGGCGCATCAGATCCTCCAGGCCGACCCGCTCCTGGGCAGAGACCCGAGCGGCGTTGCCCTGCCGATCCATGGCGGCGAGCTGTTCCGGGCTGGCCAGGTCGGTCTTGTTCAGCACGTCGAGGACCGGGATGTGGTCCAACTCCAGGTCGCGGAGAACTTCATCCACGACCCGCGCGTGCAGCTCAGCGTGCTCGTCTGCGGCGTCGATGACGTGCAGGAGCAAGTCGGCGTCCTGCAGCTCCTCGAGGGTCGCCTTGAACGCTCGGAGCAGATCGACAGGCAGGTGCTCGATGAAGCCCACGGTGTCGGTCACGACGACCTCGCGCGCGTCGGGCACGCTCATGCGCCGCGAGGTGGTGTCCAAGGTCGCGAAGAGCTTGTCCTCTGCGAGCACATCGGCGGTGGTCAGGGCGTTGAGAAGCGTGCTCTTCCCTGCGTTCGTATAGCCAACGAGGGCCACCACGGGCACCCCGCTCCGCTCACGATTCTCGCGGCGAAGCTGCCGCTTGCTGGCCAACTCCTTGAGCTGCTTCTGGAGGCGCGCGATGCGGTCGCGCGCACGACGCCCGCGAATCTCCAGC
This sequence comes from Deltaproteobacteria bacterium, assembly GCA_023954745.1. Classification (GTDB taxonomy): domain Bacteria; phylum Myxococcota_A; class UBA796; order UBA9615; family UBA9615; genus JAGSHC01. Next base: position 41,766 of record JAGSHC010000014.1, read on the forward strand.
TTCGTCTCGCCCGGTCCTCGGCCGCCGATGCCCCCGGTGAGCCGTGACAGCGACTTCTGCATCAAGGAGAGCCGAGGCAACAGGTACTTGAGCTGAGCCAGCTCCACCTGCAGCCGGCCATCTCGCGAGAGCGCGTGCTGCGCGAAGATGTCGAGGATGAGCTGCGTCCGGTCGAGCACCTTGAGTTCGGTGCGATCGGCGATGGTCTTCCCCTGGGAGGGCGACAGGTCCCGGTCGAAGACCAGCAGGTCGGCTTCGAGGTACATGGAGCGCACGAGAAGCTCATCGAGCTTGCCCTTGCCGACCACGGTGCGGGGGTCCACCGCGCGGCGACGCTGCACGATGGTGTCGATGACGGCGAGGCCTGCGGTGTCCGCGAGGCGCTCGAGCTCCTGCATGCGGCGGTCGAGCCCGCGCTCCGAGGCTTCCTCGACGCCCACGAGAATCGCCCGGGGACGCTCGTCGAGAGCCTGTACCACTCCGGTGGCTTCAGCGAACTCTCCCTCGAGCGCCGCGATGAGCTCCGTGAAGTCCTCGTGCAGAGCGTGGACGCGCACCGGGCCTTCGACGCGGTACGGAGGGGCGTCCTCCCGCAAGGCATGCGGAGGAAGCAGCGTGGCGTACTCGAGCGTGCCCGGGAATCCAGCGTCACCGACCTGCAGGGCCGCGACGAGATCCAGGCGCAGCAGGGAGAGGTCGGTCAGGTCATCCCGGGACAGCGGCTCGCCGGACACGTGAGTGTGCAGCAGGCGCAGACCACGAAAGCGCTGACGGCCCGCACGGGCGCGCCCCAACTCCGGGATGAACAGACGCTTCGTGTCCCCGACGATGACGTGAGTCACCGCGCCGCGCCGGTCCACCATGACGCCGATCTGCCGACCGATCTGATGCGAGAGCTCGCTCAGGTTGCGAGCGAGCTCGGGGCTCAGGATCTGGTGCGGAGCGAGGCGACGCCGGTACAGGTAGGCGAGGGACTTGAGCTCACTGGGCTTGAGGCCCGCGATATGGCCATGAATTGTTTGCACGGGCCGAACCTAACGTCGCCGCCTCGAGGCTTCAATGAGGGAGGCGGGAACCCTGTCAGCACGGCGACCCGAAAGCGTCCCGAGGCCGGCGCTGAGGACGAGGAGAGTCAAACTGGAGAGGACGAGCCCACGTTGGCAATGCATGGCGTTCTCATCGGCAGCCCCGCCGACATTCTGAAGCGCCCCCGACTGATAGAATCCAAGGGGAATGGTGCGTCTGGGTAGATACACACTGCTCGAAGCCGTCGGTGAAGGTGGAATGGCGGAAGTCTTCCGCGCTCGCCTCGACGGGCCCATGGGCTTCAAGAAGACGCTCGCCATCAAGCGGATTCGCGATTCGTTGGTGCGCCAGGACGAGGAGCACGTGCGCTCCCTCATCAACGAGGCGCGCATCGGCGGAAAGCTGCGTCACCCCAACATCGTCGAGGTCTACGACCTTGGCGAGGACGACGGCGCCTACTACATCGCCATGGAGTTCGTGGAGGGGGTCAACCTCACCCGAATCATGGAGGTCGCCCGCGAGCACCGGGTGCGCATCCCCCCGTCGGTGGTGCTCGACATCGGGATCCAGGTCTGCCAGGGCCTCAGCTACGCCCACGCCATCGAAGGCGAAGACGGCGAGCCCCTGCACCTCGTGCACCGGGACCTCAAGCCCAGCAACATCATGCTCTCCCTGGGGGGGCAGGCGAAGCTCATGGACTTCGGCATCGCGAAGGCCAGCTCCAACCTCTTCGACACCACCGAGACGGGCATCGCCAAGGGCACGCCGTTGTACATGTCGCCCGAGCAGCTCCGGGGTCTTCGCCCTCTGCGCGCTGCGTCGGACCTCTTCTCCCTCGGGGTGCTGCTGTACGAGATGACGACAGGGCGGCTCCTCTTCGCTGGCCGCACCATCCCCGAGATCATCACCAAGGTGCTGAACCAGCCGATGAAGGACGCGGTCGACGCTGCGGATGCCTGCATTCCAGGCATCGGCCCGGTTCTCATGCGCCTCCTGGATCGGGACCTCGCAGCCCGATACCAGGACGCCAACGAGGTCCGGGTCGAGCTGGCCCACCTGTTGGAGTGGCAGGACAAGGACGTCAGCACGGCAGAGGTCGCCCAGGCCGTGCACAAGGGCCAGTTCCCCGGGGCGAAGCGGCTGGACACCACGGCCGCCGCCATCCTCCCCATCGTCGACCGGGTGGACGCCTCGGAGCACGGAAGCTCCTTCGAGGGCGACCCGGACTACCACCTTGCGGCGGGCGCGGGTGAGACCCTCGTCGACACCTACGTGCGCCGACAGAAGCGACGCCGCCTGGTGGTGCTCCTCACCATCGGACTCTTCGTAGGCAGCGCAGCGGCCGTCGCCACGTATGTCTTTCGGGGGACCCTCGGCGTGGACCTGCGCATCGACTCCGCCCGGGAGGCGCTGAACGCCGGTAACCTCGACGGCGCCCTCGAGCAGTGGCAGCGCGCCCTCCGAGAGAACCCCGGGCGCGAAGACGCACGGTTTGGAGCGGCCACGCTGTCGTCCTGGGCAGGACGCCCCACCGAGGACATCGCCCGGAGCCTGGAGTTCGCCCCCGAGGACACGCCGCCAGCCTTCGCAAGGAAGTACCTGGCGTTCGGCCGGGTCCTGCGGCGAGGCGGCGAGTACACCGAGGCATTCAGGAACCTCAAGCTCGCCCTGGACGCCGGCCGGAAGCACCAGAGGGAGACGGCGGAGCCCCTCTCGCCGGAGCTGCTCCACGAGGCGGCCGAGGTCGCCCTGGTGCTCGGCTCTCCCGAAGCTGCGAAGGGCTACTTCGAGGAGATCGCGAAGGACCAGCCGGCGGGCGCGCTGGCGGACCTCGCCGCCTCCTGGGCCGATGCGGTCATCGAGGGCCGAGGCGCCTTGCTCGGAGCCGAGCTGCTCTACATCGACGGGCGGGTGGAGGAGGCGTACTCCGGCTTGATGGCCGCCCTCGATGCAGCGAGCGGGTCCCGGGAACGACTGCAGGCCGACCGCCTCCTGTGGGCGTATCGCGCCCTGGGAGACGGCAAGTACGAGGTCGCCAGCAACCTCGTGTCGGATCTCGGCGCGCTCTCCGGTGAGCGCGGACGGCGGAAGGCAGCGGGCATCGCCCGGGCCGCCGCCCTGGCCGGGCTCGGGCGCAACACGGCAGCCCGCAAGGAGCTCACCTCTGCGCTCCGGCTCGCCGACAACGCCGTCGACCGCTCGACGGCCAGGCTTCAGGTCGCCCTGGCCCTCACCCGCAGCGGCCGGGACGATGGCTGGGCTTCGTCGCTCGTGGAGGAAGCGGCCGTCGAGGTCGGCGACAACGACGTCGACGTGCAGTACCTGCTTCGCCTCCGCGCCACCCCCGAGTCGCCCCCCTCTCGCGACCCCTTCGCGGGCATGCTCCGACTGGCTCTCGACGCGCGCTCTGGGCGCTTCCTGCCGGTGGGACTGAGCCGCGGGGGACCCTCGGGGGGCGCGGTGGTGCCGCCCGAGGCCTACACCCGCGAGAACATCTCCCGCGACGGACTGGCCGCACCCTTCGGGCCGACGTTCAACCCCCTCGACGGCACGCTGCTCGCCTGGGTCTACCACCCGGCCCGCTGACCTCCGGGTCAGCCGAGCGGAGCAACCGCCCGCAAGAGCGGCTTCCTACCCGGGCCCCGCGGCGAGGCGGCGAGCCATCGTGAGGGCCGACACCATGTGCTTCGGGTCTGCCGACCCAGTCCAGGCGATGTCTCGCGCCGTCCCGTGGTCGACGCTGGTGCGCCAGATGGGGAGCCCCGCCGTGATGTTCACGGAGCGCCCAAAGTCCAAGGTCTTCACGGGGATCAGCCCCTGGTCGTGATAGAGCGCGATGACCAGATCCCAGTCGCCGCGCGCCGCCGCAGGAAAGAGTGTGTCCGCTGGGAAGGGACCGTGGGCATCGACGCCCTGCCGCTGAAGCACACCCACCGCGGGGCCGACCTTGGTCTGCTCCTCGTCCCCGAGAGCGCCCTCTTCGCCGGCGTGGGGATTGAGGCCACAGACGGCCACGCGGGGCGCGCTCTGGCCCAGTCCCCGCACGAGCAGGTCGACCGCGGCTCTTCCCGCCCACACGATGTCCCGCAGCGTGAGGGTCTCGGGTACGTCCCGCAGGGGGCGATGCACCGTCGCGAGGGCCACCTGGAGCCGTCCACCAGCAAACAGCATCACCGCTTCCTCGGGGCTCAGTCCGCAGAGCCACGCCAGGTACGGGGTGTGGCCTTGAAACGGAAAGCCGCGCTCGAGGAGCGACTTCTTGTGAATCGGCCCGGTGCAGACCGCTCCATACCGCCCGGCGAGACACCCGGCCACCGCCGTCGCGACGGCGCCGATCTCCGGGATGTGCGCGTAGTCCCCGGCGGCGTCCGGGTCGGGCGCGAGGCAGACCAGCTCGGACCGCAGGTCCTGGGATAGCTCGACGAGGTCGGCGGCCCGAGCCCACAGCTCCAAGGGACCGATGAACACTGCGTCCTCGGGGCCCAAGGCGTCGGCGCGGCGAAGCTCGCTCCACGCGGCCAGCGCGACCTCAGCCCCGACTCCGAGCGGGTCGCCGCAGGTGACGGCGACCGGAGCAGTCACAGCAGGATCTCGATGTGGGCCCGACGACGCTCTTCTTCGGTCCAGATCTGCAGCTCGCGCTCCATGGCCTCGTCGTACAGAACCCGGCTGATCTGCTCACGTACCGCATCGAGGGGCTTGCGCGCACGGTCGACCTCTTCGGCGACCCGCAGCAGGTAGACACCACCGGGGGTGTCGACGCGCACCGCGGTGCCGATGGGCGTGTCCTCGAGCTTGCTGGCGAACAGGGGGCTGAGTTCGTTGGCCTTGACCACCCCGGCTTCCCCGCCCGACGCCTTGCCGGCCGGGTCGTCGCTGCGCGCGCGAGCCACCTCGCCAAAGTCCTTACCGCCCGCGATCTCGGCGAGCAGCGAGTCTGCTTCCGCGTCGATGCGACTCCGGTCTTCGTCGGTGGCGGACGCCGGGAACGCGAGGAGAACCATCTGAAGGCGCCAGGCGAGGTCCGCCGCGACGTCCGCCGTCATCTGGTTGTAGTAGTTGAGGATGTCCTCGTCGGCGATCTTCACGCGGCCGCGAATCTCGAGGTTCATGAACTTGTACTGGCGCAGCTGCTTCTTCAGCTCGCTGCGGTACTCCTCGAGCCCCAGGCCCTGACGGGCCAGCTCCGCAGTGAGCTTCTCCACCGTGAGGTTGTTCTGCCGCGCCACGTCGGCCATCGCAGCTTCGACGTCCGCTTCCGTCACCGACATGCCGGCGCTGTCCATGGCCTGCTCCATGAGCTTGTTGGCCACGAGCCCGTCCAGGACATCGAGCTTGAGCTGCGCCTCGGCCGCCGGGCGTTCGCCCAAGGGAGTCCCCCGCAGCGCTTCGTCCTTGATCATCGAGTACGTGTCGTCGAACTCGCTGCTCAGGATGATGTCCCGGTTGACGACCGCGACGATGCGATCGACCACTTCGCCAGCCGACGCAAGGAGCGGGGCGCAGAGGGCAATCAGGAGGGTCAGCAAGGAAACGGTACGCATCTAGCTCTCCTCGGGGGCCCCCAGGTAGGGCTCCCCTTCTCGACAACACTTCACGCGCGTCAGCACATCCTCGCGGACTTCGACGCTCATCGCATCACTGCGGGCGGCCAGCCATGCCCGGAGGCGACTCTCGACAGCCTGGTCCATCAGCCACTGCTCGACGAGCGGCAGCGCCTCTTCGTCCGACGCGACGCCCCCTGCCTGCTTCGCGAGCAGGAGAAACACGTGGTAGCCCAGTGGGCTGCGAAGAACCGCCGTGTGCTCTCCGGGCCGGAGCTCCGCGCTCGCCTGGACCAGCAGGGTCGGGGCGGCGTCTTCGCTCATGAGGCCGAGGTCCCCTCCATCGGGCAGCCCCAGCTCGGCGGCGAGGGCGGTGAAGTCTTCGCCGTCCTCGAGCCGAGCGTGCAGCGCCCGCACGGTCTCCGGGTCTTCGTCGAAGAGCTGGCGGGCGCGGAGTCGCCCCGGGCGGCGCAAACGGTCGGCGTATCGCGGAACTGCCGCCGCCACCTGTTCGGGGGTGACGGAGGTGCCCTCACGCAGCTCGGCCCGCAGGGCCTCCTCGGCAGCGCGCACTGCGAGTCGCCGGGCGATGGTGGCGCGCCAGGCTGACTCGCTTCCAAAGAGCTCGACTGCCGCCGCAGCCACCCCAGGCAGCGGCGGGTCACCCTGAAGCGCGACGAGCTCCGTGGCGACGGCCTCGGGGGACGGGTGGAGCTTGCGGGTGTCTGCCTCGGTGAGGAGGACTTCCTCGACGACCCGGGCGTGCAGGGTGCGGTCCCGAAGGGCCTCGAAGCCCCGGGCGCGGGGCAACTCACCTTGACGAGCCAGACCCGCGAGGGCCACGAGCAGGTCATCGACCGCGACGGTCCGCTCGCCTACGGTGGCGAGAGGGGGAGTGGACGCAGCACGCGTCGCGTCCTCGGGGCAGCCCCAGAGCAGCAAGCTCCCGCCGAGCAGCGCGAGCATGGCCGGTCGGCCCCGAGTCATCTACTCCTCGCCCGAACCCGACAGCTCCTCGGGCTCATCGCCGGGGGCCGACAACGTGGGCCGCTTCGGAGAGCTGACTTCGTGGGCGTTGAGCTTGGCGGAGTCGATCTCGACGGTGGCGCCCGCACGCAGCTCGCTGACGTAGCCGTCGTAGAGCGACTTGTAGGTGTCCGACTTCACCTTGCGAAGCACGCTCCCGCGCATCTGGTCGAACGTGCGCTCGACGCGGTCGCGCTTGTTGGGCACGTAGACAATGTTCCAGCCCTGGGTGGTCTTGAAGGGCTCGGAGACGCCGCCCTTCTCGAGGCCAAAGGCCGTCTCGATGACCTCCTTCGGGATTCCAGGCTTGCCCTCCTGGGTCACGAAGCCCAGGTCACCGCCCCGGCGGGCGTACGCCCCGGACGACTGGTCCTGCGCGAGCTTGCGGAAGTCCGCCTTGCGCTCGAGCACCTTGGCTCGCACGGCCAGGGCCTCCTGCTCCGCCGCCGACCAGGCGTCCGGCGTCGCGTTGGCCTCGCCTTCGGGGGCGATGAGGATGCGCTTCACCTGCGCCTTCTCGGGGACGACGAACTCTTCCTTGTGCTCGTCGAAGTAGGCCTGCAGCGCGTCGTCGGTGATGTCCGAGGTCTTCACGGAGCTGTACACGTCCTGCTTGAGCAGGGTGTTCACCATCATCCGCTGGATCTTGGGGTCCTGGTCGATGCCCTGTCGGAGCGCCTCCTGATAGAGCAGCTTCTCCTCGACCAGACGGTCGAGGATCTCCTGGCGGCCAGCCTCATCGACGGCCACGTCGCGACCGCGACGCGACGCGAGCTGGTCGAACTCGTTGCTGCCAATGGGCATGCCGTTGACGGTGCCGAGGGTCTCGCCGATGACCTCGGGGTTGGGCAGCGTGGGCGCGGGGGCCGTAGCCAGGCTTCCCTTCGCGCCGCTCGCACCCTCCGAGGCCGGACCTCCGCAGGCACAAAGCGCCAGGGCAGCGGTCAAGAGAATCCCAAGGGGCCAGTCAGTCCGGTGCATCGTCTCTCCACTCGTCTGCGCGCGCGTCATGCAAGGGTGCCGCGGCGGCGCGTGATAGCACGCAGGCCATGGGGTGTCGACGCTCTACGGCCCGCCCTGCCTGCCCTAAACGGCTGAAGGGGCCTCGACCTTCCCCGGCGGGTCGACCAACTTCATCAGCCGCTTCAACAGACGCAGGGACGTCACCACCAGGTCCGACCGGTCTTCGTCGCCCAAGTGGACATGCAACACGCCGTCCTGCCGAAAGGAGTACCGCTTCGGGGCCCGGGCGACGAGCTTCATCAGGCGCATCGGGTCCAGGGGTGTGCCCTCTTCGATGGTGAGCTGCAGGCGCCCTCCCCGCACCGTGCGAAGTCGGCCGATCCGCAAGGTGCGGGCCAGGACCTTCACCTCGATGAGTTGCTCGAAGCGGCGGACCTCGGGGGGCGCGGGGCCGAAGGTGTCCTCGAGCTCGTGCAGCGCCTTCTGAAGCTCCTCTTCGGTGCGGGCATCGGCGAGGGTCTTGTACTCGAGCAGCCGCTCCGCCTCGTCGGGGATGTAGTCGGCGGGGATGTAGGCATCGGCCCGCAGCTCGATCTCGGGGTCGAGACCGTCGTCCACCCGCTCCCCTTTGAGCCGCTTCACCGCCGTCTCCAGCAGGTTCATGTAGGTGGAGAGCCCCACGTCGGCCACGTGCCCGGCCTGGCGCTTGCCCAGCATGTTCCCCGCCCCGCGCAGCTCCAGATCGTGCTGGGCGATCTGATGGCCTGCGCCCAGATCGCTGTGGTCCTGAAGCACCTTGAGCCGAGCGAGGGCCTCGCTCCGCACTGTCCGCCCCGGCGGAACCAGCAGCAGGCAGTACCCCTGCTCGAGCCCGCGGCCGACGCGCCCCCGCAGCTGATGCATCTGCGCCAGGCCCATCATGTCGGCGCGGTTGATGATCATGGTGTTGGCGGTGGGCAGATCGATGCCGGACTCGATGATGGTGGTGCAGAGCAGCACGTCGAACTCGCGCTTGAAGAAGCTCACCATGATGTCTTCGAGCTGCCGCTCCCCCATCTGCCCGTGGGCCACCCGCACCTGCACGTCGGGAAGCAGCTTGTGCAGGAGCTCCGCCATCTTGTGAATGGTCTTCACGCGGTTGTGGACGAAGTAGACCTGCCCACCGCGGTCCACCTCCCGCTGCACGGCGTCGACGATGCGGCGAGGCGCGAACCGCACCACCTGGGTGCGCACCGGGCGCCGGCCCTCGGGCGGCGTCGCGATGATGGAGAAGTCCCGAATCCCCGCAAACGCGAGGTTCAGGGTGCGGGGGATGGGGGTCGCGGTGAGGGTGAGCACGTCGACAGCGGCGCGCAGCTCCTTGAGACGCTCCTTGTGCTTGACCCCGAACCGGTGCTCCTCATCGACGACGACAAGCCCCAGGTCCGAGAAGGACACGTCCTTGCTCACCAGGCGATGGGTCCCCACCACCACGTCCACGCGCCCCGACTTCACGTCTTTGAGGATCGCGCGCTGCTGGGCAGCGGTCTTGAAGCGACTCAGCATCTCGATGCGCACCGGGAACGCGGCCATGCGTTCCTGAAACGCCCGCGTGTGCTGCAAGGCGAGGATGGTGGTGGGGACGAGGACCGCCACCTGCTTGCCATCCTCGATGGCCCGAAAGGCGGCGCGCATGGCGACCTCGGTCTTGCCGAAGCCCACATCCCCCACCACGAGGCGGTCCATGGGCTTCGCGGAGCTCATGTCCTCCAGCACCGCGTCGATGGCCGACTGCTGGTCCGGCGTCTCCTCGTACTCGAACCCGTCGGCGAACTCCCGGTAGAGCACGTCGGGGGGCGGGTAGGCGTGGGACCGCGCCATCTGACGCTTGGCGTAGAGGTCGAGGAGCTCGCGAGCCACCTTCTGGGCGGCTTCCGAGGCCTTCTTGCGCCGCCTTGCCCAGGTGGTGCCTCCCAGCTTGTCGAGCTTGGGCTCGCCCCCCCCGGGCGCCACGTACCGCGAGAGCTGGTCGAGCTTGTGCACCGGCAGGTAGAGGCGGTCGCCGCCGCGGTAGGTGAGGAGCAGGTAGTCGTTGTGTGATCCGCGGTCTGCCCCCGCCTTGCCCCCGGTGCCGGGGACGTAGGTCGGATCGGCCGCCCGCTCCCGCTGGGCCTGCTTGATGTCGAGGGCCGACGGGTCGAGCTGGATCTTCGTCATCCCGACGAAGCGCCCGATGCCGTGCAGCGAGTGCACCACGACGTCCTGAGGGCTCAGCTGCGCGAAGGAGCCAATGGCCTCGGCGCCCTGGAGCCGCTTCTGCTTGCGCCGGGCCGTGGCCTTGCGGCCGAAGATCTCGACCTCCGAGAGCGCGACGACCCCCGCGCTCGGCAGGGAGAAGCCGCGCTCCAGGTCTCCCTGCACCACCTCGACGAACCGGCCGACGCGCAGCTCCGAGCTCGCCTCGAGGAGGTCCTCCAGGGGGGGAGGCTCGGCGTGCTCGCGCACCGCGATCTCGTAAGGGCGGAGCAGCTCCGTCAACTGGCGCGCGCGACGGCGGGACCGGCAGACGATGAGGACCGCCAGGTTCTCCTTCTTCCAGCGCCGCACCCGCTGCGCCAGCGGCTCGAGCATCCCGGCTTCGTTGGTGCGCCTCGCGAGGAGCTCGGCGCGCAGGCCGCTGTGGTCCGGCGCTTCGAGCCGGAGCAGCTGGTCGCCCTTTGGGATGTCCTCGGTGACGTCGGGGAGCACGATTCGGCGCAAACTGGACGTCGCTGCGTCGAGCTGGTCCCCATCGAGCCACAGCGTCCCTGGCTCGGGCAGCAAGCGCTCGGCGCCGCCCTCGCGCTCGTACCGCTGTTGAATCTGGTCCGCCTCCCCGTAGAGCGCCGTGGCCACCGCGGTTGGGGACTGGTGGACGAGCAGCGCGCCGGGCTGACGGAGATAGTCGAGCACCGGCACCAACGGCTCGGACCGCAGCAGCGGGAGGTACAGCTCGATCTCCTGGACCAGCCGGCTCTCCTTGAGCTCGTCCTGGATCTGGATGCGCTTGCGGGGAATCACTCTGCGGGCGTCCGCCAGCTCCTTGAGCCTCGAGGGAAGCCGCCGCAGCGCTCCGTCGGTGACGACCTCCTCCCGGATGGGCAGCAGCACGGCGCGCTGGAGCGTCTCGCGAGACCGCGACGTGTGGGGGTCGAAGGTGCGGATCGACTCGATCTCGTCCCCCCAGAAGTCGATGCGGAGGGGGAGCGGATACGAGGGCGCGAAGATGTCGAGGATCCCGCCCCGCACGGCGAAGGTCCCCGGCTCGGAGCACAGATCCGTCGAGAAGTAGCCGCGGTCCACGAGGCGGCTCAGCACCCGGTCGCGGTCGACCTCCTCGCC
>JAGSHC010000318.1 GCA_023954745.1 Deltaproteobacteria bacterium
GGCCCCCGCCTCCTCGTCCTGCTTGTGCTCGCCGGCCTCGTCGCCTCCGGCTGCACCCAGCCTCGCTCGCGGGGGGACGACGACGACGCGGCGTCCGATGACGACGACTCCTCATCAGACGACGACGACGCAGCTGACGACGACGACGCGGCCAACGACGACGACGCCACCTCGGACGACGACGACGCCACCGCTGGTGGGATCTCCGACGAGGAGGGCCTGGTGGGGGAGACCTGGACCCTCGGCATCTCGTCCGTGGGCGTTGCGGTGAGTGTCTTGGCAGGCAGCGACCCGTCCAGCGGCTCCGTTGACGTGCGCTTCGGCTTCATCGATGAGAACGGGGACCAGGACCCCTGCTCCGTCACCTCGGACAGCAGCGCCGACTGGACGAACCCCGTGCTCCTCGTCACCGAGATGGCGCTCCCCCTCGGAGGCTTCACGCTGGCGGAGCCCGCCCTCGAGGTGGTGTTCGGCGAGGGGCCGCAGGTCCTCAGCGGGGAGCTGACCGGCGTCTTCGACGCCCGGGACCTCCTGGACGTCATCGAGGCGGACACGCCCGAGGACGCCTGCGACTTCATGGAGGCTATGGGAAACCCGCCCTGCGCTGCCTGCGCTGACGGCGCCCCCTACTGCGTGCCCGTTGAGCGGAGCCTCAACCCTGCGGGCGACGACTTCACGGGAGCGTTGGACGTGGTGGCTGAGCCTGGCCCGGGCTGCTGAGCGCGGCGCGCGACGACGGCCCACCTCCACCCCCGACAGCAACGACCCCGACCCTCTTCTCAGAGAGCCGGGGACCGCCGTGGATGGGCGTCCTCATTGCTGCGCTCGACGACTCCTCGCCGCGAGCGCAACGGACACCCAACCTGTCAAAGCGCCGCGGAGAACGCGGCTTTCCCACTTCCGAGATTGGGGACCTCCAGCACCCCTGTCAAGGCATGCCCCACATCCACCCCGCGGCCCGCGCCCTCGCGTGCCACCCTGTGTTGGTGACCGAGCCCGTCTCCATGGCCGCCCCCCAGGCGGCTCCCGGCTTCGCCCAGCGCCACTACGCGCCGCCCGCCGCGACCCTCGTCCGCCCCACCACCGCCGAGCAGAAGCTCCTCGCCATGAAGCGCAAGCTCGCCACCCTCGTGTGGCAGGGCGCCGCTGTGTTCCTGCTCTGCTCCATGGCCGTCGTCGGCATCCTCAGCGGCATCTTCGAGCCCCCCGGGATGCAGGCCGCCGCCACCGTCGATGGGGTCGTCATCGCCGTCGTCGTGGGCCTCGGCCTCGGCGCCCTCTCGGGCCTCCTGGGCATGCTCACGGCGCTCTATGGCGGCAAGTTGTGTCTGCGGCAGTTGACGCGCCTGCGGCAGGGGACCATCTGACCTTCGCGGCCTGAGCGGCCGCCCCGCGGACCCCCTCCAAGCGAGTTTTCTGGCGGATCCTGGCTTCAACTTCGTCCTGAGTAGCGGACCCCCAACCGGGGGTTTCCGAGGATGCCTCGCTGCGGGCCGTCCCTCGGTACTTGCCCGCACCAGGACACTCCATGAACCTCACCCCCAAGGTCAGGCGCGCCCCGAAGCTCCTCCTCAACCTGCTCATCGCCCTCGTGGCCGTGCTCTTCGCGGTCCCGGCGCTCGCCGGTCCCAACATCGTCGCCCACCCGCCCGGCTGGATTCCGGCCCCACCGCCCGCCGAGGGCGAGCTGGTCCTTGCCCCCTCCGACGAGCAGGCCCTCCAGAACTACGTGCAGGCTCAGCTCGGGTCCGACCCCGTCACCAATCTCGCCGCCTACTTCGGCGATCTGGGAGTGACCCGCTGGTGGTGGGAGGACAACTTCGAGCTCACGACGTGGCTGAAGCCCGGGGGGTCGGCCAACCGAATGGAGGGCTTCTTCTCCCTCGTTGAGACCAACGCGCAGGTCGGCGTCGGCTGCCTCTTCCAGCTCGGGCACTTCCCCGACTTCGACTGCACCGCTGAGCTTCCCGCTCCCGACCTCGCAGCGATGGCCCCCTCTCTCTCCATGACCCTCGTGCGGACGCCCGAGCAGTTCGTCGACGAGGTCTGGCCACTCGCCTGGGACGGAGCCTGGTGGCAGGGCGTCCCCGGAACCCAGACGGGCTCCAGCCGCTGGGCGACTTCGTGTGTCGACCTTCGCATGGCCAGCCCGGCCTCCAGTCTCGCCGGCATTGCCGGGGCAACGACTGCGGTCGCTGGCTACGCCAGGGCGATCTCGGCGACGTCTGCCGCTGCCACCATCAAGGCCACTCTGGTGGGTTGGATTGGAGGAAAGGGAGTCGCGGCGGGCTTCATCGCCGCCGGGACCGGCGTCACCACTGCTGCGACCGTAGGAACCGTGGCTGTCATCGTCGTCGTGGGCGGGGTCGTGGCCTACACCGGCTACAAGACCGCTCAGGCCGTCTACGCATCCACCTTCACGTACGCGTGTCCTGGCTGCTTGGAGATGCAGACGGACGAGTACCGCTGCCAGGTGGTCAACGACACCTGTGATTGCTGGGAGACCACCGCCGACTACCCCTATGGACCTGGGGACACCGGGGCCGAGCCGGACCGCGAAGAGGAGGACCGCCTGGACCCCGTCGACGACGTCGGGCCTCCGTGGGAGGAGATCCCTGGCGCGGGCTGTGCCGAGTGGGTGACTCACTCGGGCTCCTACTGCGAGGGCCCCTGCCAGGAGATTGCCGAGGAAGAGCAAGAGATCTACGGCACCGAGGATGAAGACCCCGGCCAGTACGAGTGGACGTCGTGCATGGAGTGCGCCGTGGGGTCCTTCGGCTTCCAGGGTATGATCACCGGGTGCGTCGGCAACTTGGTCGAGGGGGAGTAGGCATGACCGAGCAAGCAACCGTCTCGCCCCACACCGGGGCCCGCCGCTTCGTCCACCGCCTCATCGGCCTCAACGCGGTGCTCGTGCTCGTCGCGCTCTTCCTGCGCGCCGAGTCGCCCATCCCCATCATGGCGTGGGCGACTCCGCTCATCGTGGTCTGGCTCTTCGCGCCGGTACGGCCCAGCTCCGTGCTGCCGACCCTGAAGCCCGGCCTCGACCAGGCCATCGACACCGGCGCGGACTGCCTGCTCCTCGTCGCCGCGGCCTCATGGCTCAGCCTCGTCGCCACGTCGGTGGCGGGGCTGGCGATGCCGCAGGCCCTCACCTTGGGCGCGGCGTTGCTCGTCCCATGGTTGGGCTTGCGCTTGGCGCTCGTGCCTTGGCTGGAGCGCAAGGCGGCCCTCGCCTGACCGTCCTCGGTTTGCGAGCAGCACCGGGCATCGACGTGCTCCGTCCCCTCCGGCGCCTGCGTGGTAGCTTTTCGGCCGCGGAGCCCGCTGCTGCCAGCCTCCGCGTGGAGTCGCTCATGCCTTCTCGCCCCGTCCTCCTGCTCGCTGCCCTCGCGCTCCTCGCCGCTCCCGCATGCCGCGGCACCCTCACCGTCGATGGCTACACCCCCGGCGGCTCCGACGATGACGACGCGTCCGGCGACGACGACGACTCCGTCGACCCCAACGACATGGACGGCGACGGCGACCCCGCCGACACCGACTGCGACGACAACGACCCCACCGCCTACAACGGCGCCGACGAGAACTGCGGCGACGGCGTCGACAACGACTGCGACCCGTCCACCCTCTGCTACGAGGCGAGCGTCGGCGACAACATCGCCTTCATCCAGCCCATCGAGAACACCCTCGACGCCGCCGACTGGTACCGCTCCGCCGGCCAGGGCGTGCCGCCCTTCATGAACTCCGACAACATGCTCATCGCCCTGCATCGCCGCTCCGGCGAGCGTGACCTGTCTCTCGTCTTCGTCATCGACGCCATCGAGGACGGCTCCGGCGGCCAGGCCGAGGTCATCGTCGAAGGGGTCGAGGGCGCCGAGCTCCTCATCGAGGACGACCCGGGCGAAGGCTTCGTGGACGACGACGAGGCCTACTTCTTCTTCCAGTGGGTCAGCTGCTGCGTCGACGGCGCCGTCATCGGTCCCCTCGAGCCGGACCTCTGCATCTCCATCGACGTGAACCAGGCAGACAACCTCGACGGCTTCGGCGTGGTCGACCGTGAGGGGGAACAGCCCCTGGGCTCCACCAACCAGCGCTTGCAGCTCTGCGCCACGCAGTAGGCGTGCCCGTCTCCGGCGCGGGAGCGTCCGTCTCCGGCGTCGGCGTGCACTCCGGCCTGCCCGCCACCGTCCACCTCGAGCCCGCCCCCAGGGGCTCAGGCCTGCGCTTCGTCTCTCGCGATGGCGACCACTCCTTCGTAGCCCGCCCCGACCTCGTCCTGGGCGCCACGATGCAGACGAGCCTCGGCACCGACGCCTTCTCCGTGAGCACCGCCGAGCACCTGCTCGCAGCCTGCTCCGCCCTGGGGGTCTGGGACCTCACGGTGCGGGTGGATGGCGACGAGCTACCCATCGGCGACGGCTCGGCTCAACCCTGGGTGACCGCCCTCGACTCTCTCGCCGTGAGCACCGCCTCGCCCGCGCCCTTCGTCGTGACCGAGCCCATCGAGGTCCGCGAGGGAGACCGCCTCGCCCGACTGGAGCCCGCGGATGGCTGCTTCGTGTCCTGCAGCCTCTCACCCCGGGAGGGGCTCGGTCTGCTCGGTCCGCTCACGGTGGAGCTCAGTGTGAGTCCCGACACCTTTCGTCGTGATCTTGCGTGGGCTCGGACCTGGGCGTTCGCCGCGGATGCCGAACGCTTGCTTGCCGCGGGCTACGGAGCCGGCGCGACCCTCGAGAACACGCTGCTCGTCACCGCCGACGGCGTGAGCAATCCCGGCGGCGTGCGAGGCCCCTCCGAGCCAGTGCGTCACAAGGTCGTCGACGCCCTGGGTGACCTCGCCTTGCTGGGCCGGCCCTTCGTCGGGCGGCTCGTGCTCGTCGACAGCGGCCACAGTCTGCACACCGCCCTCGCCCAGGCCGTCTGGGCGCAGATGAAGTAGGAGGGCAGGCGTCCTCCGCCTCCGCTGTCTGCTCCTACTCCTCGCGGGAGTCCTCCAGCTCGCTCACGCGACGGGTCAACTCGCGAACCCGGCGCACCAGCTCCGGGAGGCGTCGCACCGCCGCGAAGCGACGTCGAGCGTCCTTGAGCGGACTCACGGGGTCTCCCAGCCACGCACCCTCGGGAAGACGCTGGTTGGGCAACACCCACGACCGACTGCCCAGCTGCACGCCATCTCCCACCGTCGCGCCGGTGTCGACGCCGACCTGCCCCGCGACGAGGACCCGGTCCCCCAGCGTGGCGCTGCCGGCGAGCCCCGACTGGCCCGCGACGAGGCAGTGGGCGCCGATGGTGACGCCGTGGCCCACGTGCACGAGGTTGTCGATCTTGGTGCCGTCTCCGATGCGGGTCGTGCCCAGCGCGCCCCGGTCGATGGCGCAGTTGGCGCCGATCTCCACGTCGTCCCCGATGTGCACCACGCCGAGCTGGGGGAAGGGGACGTTGCCGTCGTTCGTGGGCACGTAGCCGAACCCCGGCGCGCCAATGACGGTCCCCGCATGCACCTCACAGCGTGCCCCGAGCACCACGCCCGGATACAGCACCACCCGAGGATGCAGGCGGCTGTTGGCTCCCACGGCCGCTCCGTCTCCCACGACGGCGCCGGCTCCCACCACCGCGCCATCCCCGAGGGTGGCGGCTCCGACCACCGCGCCCGCTCCGATGTGCACGTCGGGACCGATGTGTGCGGCCTCATCGACCTGGGCGGAGGCGTGCACCCCGGGCTCCGGCAGCTGAGGCGGGCGAAGCAGCCTGGCTGCACGGGCGAAGGCGAGGCGTGGGTCCGCCACGACGATGGCGGTCCGGTCGGCGGGCAACGCGCTCACGTCGAGCACGAGCAAGGTGCCGCCTCGGCCTTCCAGGGCAGCATCGAGGGCGTTGGGGGTCGTCGCGAACACGAGGTCGCGCGGTCCAGCCGTCTCGGGCGGCGCCACATCGCTCACGATGCGGTCGGGCACTCCGAGCACCCGGCCTCCCACCAGATCGGCGATCTCCTGAGCGGTCACGGTCATGCTCGGCCCCTACTCGTCCGGGTCACGGTCATGCTGGCCCCTACTCGTCCGGGTCCAGGGCTTCGAGCTCGTCGAGCTTGACCCCGAGGACTCCCCGCCGTGAGTCCGCTGCCAGGAAGGACAGCACTGCGTCGCCCACCGGTCCCCACTCGCCGCGGGAGTGCATGGACGCGACGGTCTCCGCGAGAGTGCCGGTGCCCCTCGCGAACAGCTCGGCATAGGCGGCGCGCCCCTGTCGGATGGCCTCCTTGGAGAGCCCTCGACGCTTCATGCCCAGCAGGTTCGGACCCCGCAGCGTCGCCCGGTTGCCCAGCGCCAGCCCCCAGGGCACCACGTCGCGCTCCACCGCCGAGCTGCCGCCGATGTACGCGTGTTCGCCGAGCCTCACGTACTGATGCACCGTGCTCGCCCCGCCCACGAAGACGTTGTCACCCAGGGTGCTGTGGCCTCCCAACATCACGCCGTTCACCAGCACGCACCGGTTCCCGAGCCGTGAGTCGTGAGCCAC
>JAGSHC010000381.1 GCA_023954745.1 Deltaproteobacteria bacterium
GCCCAGCTCCTGAGGCGGCCCGACCGGGGCGCGGTGGTCCCCCCCGGCGGGCTCTACAGCGTCCAGCTGATGACGGCGATCAGGATCAGCAGCCAGACACCCACGACGCGCGACCGCCAGTGGATCCAGGCGGCGAGGCCTCCGAAGCAAGCGGCGCCCAGGGAGAGGGAGAACAGAGCCATCCCCATCGTCCCGGGAGCCACGCTCGCGACGAGGGCCGGGGCGGCGACGGCCGAGATCACGGCAGTGCCCACCGAGGCGCCGTTGTAGCGAAGCTTCGCGTCGACCGCGGCGCCGCGCCAAATGCTGAGAGCAGCGGCGCTGCACGACAGAAGGAACGCGGCCGCCAGAGCGGGAATGCCCCGGACCACGGCGTCCGCCTCGGGAACCCCGGCGATGAACCCCAGCACGGCCAACCCGATCACCCCGGCGAGAGTCGCAACAAAGGCCGGCTCCGCCGCGCGTAGCTCGGGGGGCACGGTCTCGGGAAGGGCATGAATGGGTGCTTCGTCCACGGGCCACCAGGGATAGAAGTTGAACCACTGCTCGGGATGTCCCCGCAGATGGTCCTCCTGAATCCGTGCGAACTCTCGCACGATTGTCTCGGGATCCCGACTCGACGTGTCGAGGTGGTCCGCCAGCGCCATGTAGGTCGCAGGGCCGGTCCGGAACACGCTGACCACGATGGCCCGCGCCTTGGCCGCCGCGATGAGCTTCGCCGGGCCCAGGGGCATGCGCGCGGTCTCACCGAAGAAGGGCAGCTCGAGCACCTCGCTCTCCTCGGCGCCCGGAAGAGGACGGTCGGCCTTGAAGGCCAGGATGTCTCCCTGCTTGAGGGCCTTGAGCATCGTGAGGCCGGCCTTCATTGAGCCGTCGGCCACGATCGTGCGGCCCGCGCCGAGCCGAATCGACGGATCGCCGACTCCCTGGAGCAAGCTGGCCGCTGACTCGTCGCGAATGGCTACCGCCCGCAGATTGCGACCCAACCCCTCGATGACGAAGGCCGTGTGCTCCACCGCGCCGCAGTGGGAGCTGAGGACCACCAGGGGACCTGGCTCGCGGGACGCATCCTCCATGACCTTCGCCGCGGCACGGGCCCGGGGGTCGGTGCGCTCGACATTGGGCGTGAGGCGGCCGCTGTAGGTGTAGAAGCGCTCCACGAGCATGAAGCCGTAGTTGAGGAAGACGCGGTAGGCCGCCCAGTAGGGCTGCTCCTCCCCCATGCGCTCCATGGCCCGGATCACCGAGGCGCGAGGCCGGTTGTAGTGCTGGAACCAGCCCCAGATCATTCCCCAGATCAGGTACTGACCGAGCCGGAGAGGCAGGAAGCGGTAGACGAACGAGAGGAAGCGCAGGCCCCATCGGGGTCCGGCAGAGGCAAGTCGCCACTGCGCGGGGGTCGCTCCGCCGTCGGCGGGAGTGGACGAGGCCACGAGAGTTCTCTCCGTCGCTTGACTGGGGTCTCGCGATGCCATAAACAGGCGCCGTGAAAGGGCGGCAGGGTAGCTCAGCTGGTTAGAGCGCGCGACTCATAATCGCGAGGTCGAGGGTTCGAGTCCCTCCCCTGCTACCAACCCTTCACCCCCAGAATTCCTCTTAGATTGCCTGCAGTTCCGACTCGACCGCGGTCAGGTTGGTGCGCAGGCGATCCACGTAGCTGGAGTCAGGGAACTCGTCGATCAGCCCCTGCAGGATCTGCTGCACCTCGGTCAGCGCCACGCGCTTCTCGGCTGGGTCCCGCAGCTTTCTGGCCGCCACAAAGAGACCACCCGCCCGCTCGCGCTCCTGGCGCACCAGCGTCTCGGATGCCTCGCGCGCGCCCTTCCGCGCAGCCGACTGCAGCGCCGTTCCTTCCAGCTTCGCGAAGGCCTTGAGCGCCGCGCGGTACTCCCCGGCCACCACGAGGTCGCGCGCGTCTTGCAGCGTGGACGCTTGCTTGGCGTCCTGGGCTTGACGCTCCGCCTCGGTGAGAGCCCCCGCGCGATTGCGATACCACCCCCGCAGACGCAGGTGTTCCGCCTCGTCCCAGGTCCCTTCCGGCAGCCCCGCCACCTCCTCGAGCAGCCGCTGCACCTCGTCGTAGGGGCCTGGCCCCTCGAGGATCTGCGCGGCTCGCGCCAGAGAGTGCACCGCAGCCTCACCCGCGTCGGACCGAACCTGCTCGGTCAACGCTCGTGCCGCCGAGAGCACGTCGGCGTCACTGCCCGTCGCGACGAGCTCCTCGAGCAGAAGCCAGGCATCTCCGAGCCTGTCCTGGTCCACGAGGGTGCGCGCCTCCGCCAAGGCGGCGCCGTCGGGTCCCAGGGAGAGGTTGCGAGCCCGGGTCGCCGCCAGAGGTGCCTCCTCGGCGATCCAGGCCTGTCCGCTCTCCACGGTTGCCGCCCCGTCGAACAGCTCCGCAGCGAGGGCGCCGTCTCCCCGTTCCGCAGCCCACTCGGCGAGCTGGAACCTCAGGGAGGCGCTGTCGACTCCTGCATCCACGAGCTGGCGCAGGGCGAGGAGCCCTTCGTCCAACGCCGTCTCCAGGTCTCCGGCAGCCTCCGCCTCGAGGGCCCGCCCCCAAGGCCCGGGATCGGGCGGAGCAGCCTCGGGCCGCGGAGGGGCGCCCGCCCGCACACGATCGTCGAGCCAGGCGGTCACGGCGGCGAGCGCGTCCCGCTCCTTGTCTCTCTCCCCACGCGCCGAAGACGCGATGCCATCGAGGGTGTCGAGCAATCGGAGCGTGCCCTTGATGCGGGCGATCTCCCCGTCGGAGTCGTCGGCCGTGCGCGCCACCGCGAGCTGCCGGTCGAGCCGTCCTCGGAGGTCCGTGCGTTCACGGACATTCAGTCCCAGCGCGGCCTCCCGCGAGTCCACCTCCACGGTTCCCGACGTGACGGGGGTCGCCTCCTTCGGGCAGCCGGACATCAGCACGAGCAAGGCGAACAGGCCGATCAAGCGCATCTCAACGATCTCCCACGGCGATGGGCTCAAAGGCGCCCCCCGTCCGACGACGAAGCAGGCTGGCCACCGCCTCGGCTGTCTCGCCCTTGAGGGGGAGGCCGGTGCCCGCATCGACGGTGACGCTCTCCACATCCTGCGGCCAATTCAGCGGAAGCGTTCCGCTCGAAGCGAAGTCCAGGTCGACCAGGTCCACCCGATCGCCCACGTCACCGTGGGTGGCCACGGCCCGCGCCGCTCCGAGCCATGCTGGCAAGGAGCCTGAGGAACCGGCCAGCCGCACCGACCCGTTCCTCATCTCGCGGTTGTCGTCGTACCCCACGTAGGTCGCGACCACGAGCCCTTGCCCCCACTGGAGGTGCTCGGTGGAGGGCGCAGCCCCGGAGGGCGCACCGAGGTCAGGGACGAAGCCGACGAACGCCGAGTTCTTGTAGCTGTTGGTCGTGCCCGTCTTCCCAAACAGGGGGAGAACCGCCTTGCGGCGCGACAGCTCCGCGCCGCGAGCGGTGTCATCACTCCCCAGGGGCGCTCCCCCGGCTGCGCGCCGGCCAGTGCCATGGGTCACCACGGCCCGCAGCATGCCCTGCAGCTCAGCGGCGACGCCGGGCGCATGCAGCGGGCTGGTCTCCCGCGTCGTGCGATAGATGACCGTGCCGTCCGCCAGTCTCACCTCGCGCACCACGCTGATCTCGTCTCGCCGAGGGGTGTCTCCATCCCGATTCGAGGCCCGCCGCAAGACGGGCGCGGTGGTCAGCGCGTCCGCGTAGAAGCGGTGGGTCCGGCCCGAGAGCATCGCCTGGTAGAGCAAGCCCGCCTCGAGCAGCGTGATGTCCGAGCTGCCGAGGGGCATCGACATCACCGGCGTGACCTCACTGCGGACCCCCGAGCGCGCGGCGAGGGCCCGCAAGTACTCGAGGTGCACCAACAATCGGAAGTCACGGGTGAGGGCCAGCCTCTCGAAGTCGTACAGATCGAGGTCGTCGCCAAGCCGCTTCTTCGCCTCGGTGATGCCAGCCCGGGTCCGCTGCACGAGCGCTGGCGTCAGCACCCCGGCGAGGCGTACGCGCTCGGGGTCGAGCAGGTCCTCGAGGCTCGACACCTCGACGGCGTCCGGCCGCTTCACTCGCTCGAGATGATCTGCCCGAGACGAGCCCTTTGGCGGCTTCCTCTTCGCGTCGGGATCGATGTCCCGCTTCCCCTTGACCGGACGCGCCGGAGCCTCGTCGGTGGGCTCGGGAGCGAAGCGTCCCGTGGCGCGGTGGGTGCCCTTCGAGCTGCCCTTCGACTTCTTCTCCTTGCCGGGAGTGGGGACCTCGTCCCACACCGACTCCTCAGGCTCGGGCGCAAACTCCGGGTCTGGCTCTGCGGAGGCGAGAAGCCCATCCAGGACGTCCCTGGTAAGGCGCGTGTACCCCTCGGGGGGCTCGTCAGCGAAGACGACGCTGAGGTGGTCGTCAGACTGCTTGATCGACAGCTCGCGGAGCATTCCGTCGGTGATGCGTCCGCCGGCCCCTCGCCGGAGTAGCCCGTCGCGCGCTTCCTCGAACCGGGCCGCCAGATTCTCCTGAGCCAGGAACGTCCGGTCCAGAGCCGCGAGGCGAGCCCCGCGCTCCTTCGGCCCCAGAC
>JAGSHC010000452.1 GCA_023954745.1 Deltaproteobacteria bacterium
GCTCCGGGCGCCAGGCCGGCGATTCCGGGACCAGGGTGGCGGCGAGGGGGGCGACGATGGCGGCAGCGAGACCGGCGCGAACCACCGCGAGGGCCGCTCGGCGCGACATGGGGATGCGCAGGAGCGCCATGGCGCCGACCCAGAGGACGGCGAGCATCAACTGGATGGTGAGGTAGGCGCTCACTGTTCGTTCCCGAGCTTGTCGTCGAGCAGGGACTGGAGCTCGGCGAGCTCGTCAGCGGCGACCGGCTCGCTGTCGATGAGCTGACGGAGGAGCGCGACGCGGTCTCCGCCAAACAGGGAGCCGAGCATGTGTCGAACGGAGCGCGCTTCGTAGCGGGGCTTCTCCTCCGCTGGGACGTAGACGTGGGAGCGCCCCTCCTTGCGGGTGGTGACGAAGCCCTTGCCCTGAAGGATCCGCAGCGTGGTGGACACGGTGGTGTAGGCGAGGTCGCGGCCCGGAGGCAGCCGGTCCATGACGGCGCGCACGGTGCCCTCCCCCTGATCCCAGAGGATGCGCATGAGCTCGAGTTCGGCGTCGGTCAGCAGTCTGTCGGTCATGAGTCTTCGCCCTGGGGGCAGCGGCGGTGCGGCCGCCCACCACTACTAAGAGTTTCGTTGTTCAGCGTCGAGCCATTTGTAACTAAGAGTTTCGTTGTTATCAACTAAGAGCTTCGTTTTTCGATCAGGGAGGGCCTCGCTTTTTCTTCCCCCGCGCCCTTAACCCTTCGCCGGCCTACGCTGTCAGCCAACCGTGGACCACGCCTTCGACTCCCGCGCTGCATTCTCCGCTGCGGTGACCGAGCACCAGCGATCGGTGTTCTTTCACGCGCTGCGGCTCTGCCGCGGTGACGAGCAGCTCGCCCGCGACGTCGCACAGAAGACGTTTCTGAAGGCCTGGACGGCGCGGGCCGACTTCCGAGGGGAGTCGTCGCTCCGCACCTGGCTGCTGCGCATTGCCCACAACCTGGCCATCAACGAGCTGCGGCGGGCACATCGCCGCCGCGAGGTCGTGCCAGAAGACGACGGCGACGACCTCGGCTCGGTCTCCGCGACCGCCCCCGAGACCATCGACGACGCGCGCCAGCGCGAAGCCCTCCAGCACGCAGTCCTCGGGCTGGCACCCCGCCAACGCGACGTCACTCTGCTCCGGCTCTATCAGGACCTGACGTTTCCCGAGATCGGCGATGTGCTCGGCATCTCCGCGGGCAACGCGAAGGTCCACTTCCACCACGCCACGAAGAACCTACGCCGCCAACTGGCGCACGGAGGCGCCGCATGAGCGCGCCCATCGTGCCCTTCCGCCCGAAGGAGGCCCCCATGGCCGACACCCCCACCGACCCGGACTCCTCCGACGTCGCCGCCTGGCGCGAGCTCGATCTGGTCGACTCCACCGCCTACAGCGATGCGTTCTTCGATGATCTGGCGAACGACATCGATGCGGCGGTGGACGACCACACCGTCGTCCCCCTGTTCCGGCGCCCTGCCGCCCTGGCCATCGCCTCCGTCGCTGCCGCGCTCCTCCTCGGGGTCCTCTTCCTTCCGGGACAGCTGCCATCGCCCAGCAGCGACAGCGACCCCACGGCTGCCCTGGCCGAAGCGACCGACGGGCTCGAAGAGCTCGCGCGACAGATTGGCCGCAGCGCTGCCACCGAGCTCTTCGACGAGGAGGTCGACTCCGCAGGACTGTTCGCCACCGCCGACTGGTTGGCCATCGACGAGGACTCCGTTCCGGGAACCTTCGGCTCGCTCCTCGAGCAGCTGGATGACGTCCCGGGCTCCGAGACCGACAGCCTCTTCACCCCTCTCTAATCTCTCCGGGAGACACCATGACTCGCATTCTCACCCTGCTGTTCGCCGCGCTTCTGATCACCACCACCTCCGCCATCGCCCAAGAGCCACCTCCGCCCGAGGAGGCCGGGGAGGACATGCGCTCCCGGCTGCGGATGATGCAGATGTACGCCCTCACGGAGGCCCTGGAGCTGGATGAGGCGACCGCCGCGAAGCTCTTCCCCTACCTGCGGGAGGGTGACGAGGCCATGGCCAAGGTGCACGACGAGATGCGGGTCCACCGCAAGGCGCTACGCGCCCTCGCAGACACCGAGAACATCAAGGACAAGGACATCGACGAGCACATCGGGGTGCTCGGGGAGCTCGAGCAGGAGATGGCAGCCATCCGAGCGGACCAGGTCGATGGGCTCAAGCGCATCCTCAGCCCGTCCCAGAGGCTTCGCTTCGTACTCACCCGCGCGAAGATCGAGCGGGAGCTGCGCCGGGTCCTGAGGGAGCGTCGCCGCGGCGACCGCGAGGGGCGTACGCGCGGCGAGGAGCGACACGATGGTCGTCGGAAGAGCCTCGAAGACGGCTACTGATTCGGGAGACGCGGCTCAGGGCCGCGCCACCTGACGCTTTCCAGGCTCCTGCAACCGGAGCCACACGCGGCCGTCCCACAGC
>JAGSHC010000379.1 GCA_023954745.1 Deltaproteobacteria bacterium
GCCGACCTCGCCGACGCAGCGCGCTCCTGCGGCGCGGAGACCATCGCTCTGTGGGCGCTGGTGGAGAACGAAGGGGAGAACGCCAGCGGCGCCCTCCCAGCCCAGGCATTGCTCCAGCTCGGCGAAGAGGCCGAGGAGATCAGCGAGTCGGGCCGCGCCCACGTGCTGTGGGCTCCTCCGGTCCGCGCGGACCGGCGCGCCCTCGGGGTCCAGATTGACGAGGGGCCGCGCAGCGCTGGGGATGCCGCCATTCGCGTGACGACAGACGGCACGGTGCTCCCCGCGCGAGGGTCCGCCCCCGCAGGCACCCTGGGAGGCACCCCATGGGAGACCATCTGGCAGCACGCGGCGTTCCGCACCTTGCGGGAGGAGCTCTCCGTCGACCACCGATGTGCGCGGTGCCCAGACCTCGCCCTTTGCAGCACCGAGTGCCCGCTGGACGCGTCCATGTGGGCCGGGAGGACCTCGTGATTCGCTCGCTCCTCGCCGGCCTGGTCCTCGTCGTCGCGAGTCTCAGCGCGACCCCAGCGGAAGCCAACTATCTCTTCGCAGTGCCGTCGGTCGACATGACCGCGCGCATCAACCCCGACGCGTCGGTGCAGGTCGAGTACGTCATGGAGTTCGCCAACAGCGGCAACGGCCAGACGATCGACATCGTGGACATCGGGATGCCCACGACGGACTACGACATCGGGACGATGCGGGCAAAGGTGGACGGCGTCCTCGTCACGGACATCCGCCGGAGCACCTACGTGACCCCCGGAGTCGAAGTCCACCTGGGCGCGAGGTCGATTCCCCGGGGCCAGACGGGGACCCTCACCTTCACGTTCACCCACCCTGACCTCGTCTACAGCGACACGACCGACAAGGAGCTCGCAAGCTTCCGCATCACGCCCACCTGGTTCGGTGAGCAGTACGTCGTCGGCAACACCGACCTCAAGGTGGCCATGGTCCTGCCCTCGGGGGTCGAGCCCGAGCAGGTCCTCCACCAGGGACTCAAGGAGTTCGCGAACAAGGCGAAGACCGGCGAGGGCACCGTCGTTCTCTTCCACTGGCCGAGCGTGCGGTTCACCGGCAAGCACCTGACGGGCATCAGCTTCCCGCGCTCCTCCATGGATCGGGTAGTCGACGTCTCCCGTTGGGAACTCCTGGTGAAGGCGGTCGAGGCCAACCCCACCCTGCGCCTTTGGCTCTTCCTCGCGCTGGCGGTTCTCGTAGGAGTCACGTTCTTCCGCTTCAGCGGCGGCACCGGCTTCGTGGTGTTCTTGATGCTGGGGGGTGGCATCGCGGTGTTCAGCATGGGCTCGGCGGCGTTCCAGATTCTGGGCATTCCCGGCGGGATCGGGTTGCTCGCGCTCAACGAGACCTTCCTGCGCAAGCGCAAGAACAAGTACCTCCCTCCCATCGCGGAGGTCGAAGGAGGCGGCATCAAGCGGGGGCTCACGGCACCCGAGGCAGCCGTCCTGCTCGAAGAACCTCTGGGCAAGGTGCTCACGCTGGTCATCTTCGGCCTGCTCAAGAAGAACGTGCTGGAGCTGACGAAGGAAGACCCGTTCACGGTGCGCGTGCGCGATCCGTTCAACTTCGCCGGCGAGAAGAAGGTGCGGCGCAGCAACAAGCGGCGGGCAGCAGCGCGGGAGGAGGGCGTCGCGCTCAGGCCCTACGAAGAAGGCTTCCTGACCATCATCGAGGATGCGCCGAGCACGATGGTCCTGACGGACCTCGACTTCACCGACAAGCTGAAGAACCTGGTCCGGATGACGGCGGATCGGCTCAGCGGCTTCGACCTCTCGGACAGCAAGGACTACTACCGCCTGATCATCGCCCGGGCCCTCAAGGAGGCCGAGGCGGCGGTGCCGGAGACGGAGAAGGCCGAAGGCACGCTCGACCGCGGGCTCGAGTGGATTCTTCTGTCGGAGAGCGCCGGGGACGTGTTCGACCGCTACCGCTACCGGCCGCCCTGGCGGCGTCGCTACTACTACGGCGGCGGCCATGGGGGAGGAGGCATCAAGCTCCCCGGAGGTGGTGGCGGCGACAAGGGTCCCGGCTGGACGCCCGGGGTGGGTGATGCAGCCGCGGGCTACGCGGGCTGGGCGGAGAACGTCTTTGGAGACATGGCCGGGGCCATCCTTCCGGGGGACATCGCAGGCAAAGCTGGAGGCTTCCTCGACCTGTCGGGCGTCGACAAGGTGACGGGCGACATCCTCGAGGCCATGGCCGAGAACAGCGGCAGCGGAGGGAGCGGCGGCGGCGGCGGCAGCTGTGCGTGTGCGTGTGCCGGCTGTGCCTGCGCCTGTGCGTGTGCCGGCGGGGGTCGGTGAGGCGCCTGGCATGAGCTGCTGCCCATGAGTCGCTCACCCTGGAGCCGGCCCGACGGCCGCGTGCTGGGCGGCCAGAGCGAGTCCCTGGCGCCCTTGCGTTCCCGACTCCTGCGGGGGGCTCAGGTGGCGACGCGGCGCGTGATCGTGGACCTTGGGGCGGGGACAGGAGCGGTCACGCCCGAGCTCGTGCGTCGAGGCGGTGGCGAGGTCGTGGCTGTCGATGGTGCCGAAGACTTTCTGGCGCTGCCCGAGGGGCCGTTTGCGGGAGCCCGGCGGGTGCGGGCGTCGTCGACTGCGCTGCCGCTGGGGGACTCGAGCGTCGACCTCGTCTTCTGCCAGATGGCGCTGCTCTGGATGCCGCTGTCGGAGACCCTGGACGAGGTGCGGCGGGTGCTGGCGCCGGGAGGAGCCCTGGTGGCCATCGAGCCGGACCTCGGGGGGCTCGTCGAGTGGCCGGAGTCGCGCGGGGTCCGGGACATCTGGCTGCGGGCGTTGGCGGCGGCGGGGGCGGACCCCCAGGTGGGACGCAAGCTCCCGGGGATGCTGGCCGCGCGGGGGTTCGGAGTGACCGTGCAGTTGTTGTCCGAGGTGGGGCCGGGGGGACCGGAGCGGCTGCTTCCGCTCGAGGGGCTTCCTCTGACCGAGGAGGAGCGGGCCCGTGTCGACGAACTGGGCCGCGGCGGGGAGGGTCCCTGGCAGACGTTCGCGTGGGCGCCCATGTTCGGCGTGACGGCGACGCTGCGGGGCTAGAGGACCTCTCACGAGATGCGGGAGCGAGTGCTGCCGCGACGCCGTGGGTGGTCGGGTCCCGCGAGCTCGTGGCCCCCGTCTACAGCACCAGCGCGAAGGTCACGTAGACCTCAGACCCCGCGCCGTACCCCGCGGAGAGCACGTAGGCGGGCTCGACGCTGAGTCGAAACCCGGGCTTGCCGTCGAAGGCCCGAACGATGAACCCGAGGGAGCCACCGAGGGTCAGCTCCGGGGCGAAGACGCCGGAGTGGTGCAGCCCCACGCCTCCCCCGACCTTGGCGGCGAGGATCGGGTGGAACACGGGAATGGGAATGGCGACGCCGAGCAGGCCCACGCCGTGCACGGAGATCGGCTCGAGGGCGTTGCCTTGCACTTCGAGGCCACCGCCGGCGCTGAAGCCGAAGGTGTAGAAGCCGCCACCGAGGGTGAAGCGACCGCCGAGGGTTGCCGCGGTCGTGTCCGCAAACGCCCCCGGGCCGCCACCGATGTGGAACCACGGCGAGGTGAGGTCGCCGAGGACGGTCCTCTTGCGCTTGCCGTCATCCTCGGACTCGGAGGCGTCGTCCTCCTCGTCCGCGAGGGTTGGGGTCGCTGACTCAGCCGCGGGGGTGCGGGCGTCGGCGGGCGACGTCGCCTCGGCGGGAGACGAGGGCAGCAGGACCAGGAGAGAGAAGAAGAGGAGAAGGCGCAGCAGCATCAGAACCTCCGAGCTGCGCGGAGCGTAGCCCGTGACCGAGGCGTGGCGCCGCACCTCACCCGGAGTACCTCGTCCCCATGAGAGGCCTCTCAGTCGCAGTCGATGGGCCCGAGGGGCAGGTCCTCGTCCACCGCGAAGCCAACCGTCATCTCGCTCAGGTGCCCGGTCCCGAGGTAGAAGTGGACCTCCTCGGTGACCCCCGCGATGTGGTCTCCGGCGAAGGGGCCCGTCTCGTAGCCTCCCGACGCCACGACGGTGCGGCCGTTGGCCTGGATGATCATCCGCGTGCCCCCCGCCGGTCGGTTCGCCCAGAGCATGTTCACGTACCAGGCCTCGTCCTCCACCGGCAGCTTCGCCCCGGTGCTTCCCTGGCCGTACTGGCTGCTCTCTTGCGGCGCCCACGACTGGGTGCGACGCATCACCAGCCCCGAGTTGCCCTGGGAGAGGTCGTAGTGCTCGGTCATCCCCGCGTTGATGGAGGACGGCCAGCCACTGCCGTAGCCCTCCTCGTCCGTCACGAGGTGCGCCTCCTTCACCACGGGCCCCGTCGCCGGCATCGTGAGCGGCCCACGCCCATAGAGCCTCTGCATCGTGCCCGTCTGCATGGCACAGCTGCCTTGGCTCGGAACCACCAGACCGATGTCGATGCGGTAGTCACCGCCGTTGAACTCCCCGGCATAGGTGTCGGCGACGACGTAGTAAGTACCTGCCTCGACGAGGGTCCCGAAGTCGTGGTCGTCCCGCGCCACGCAGTCCTCCGGGTCCATGGACGTCAACAGGTGTGGATCGATGTCCACCCCCGTCCCATCACGCACCGACACCGACAGGAACCCAGCCTCGGGAACCACGACCTCGTAGATCGTCTCC